>CADCPQ010000080.1 GCA_902803395.1 uncultured Bacteroidota bacterium | reverse complement strand
GTAACCCCATCGATTTCGAGGGGTTTGCCATAAAAAGGTGGTCGAATTCGACTCCTTTGGTCAGATTGTCTACGTTTGAAGTCACAATTTGTGATTTCAAATTCAGCCCCCGCACCTCGAAGATGAGATGCTTGATGACTTCGATGTCAGCGGTTCCCTTTATGGCAATATCTGCGGCCATTTTGTTTGGTGTTCTTTGCGTAATTCTCTAATAACGACGATATTACATCACGTATAATATTATACGTGAATTTACAAAAATACAAAAAGAAAATTAAACGGCAAAATTTTTTTGCCATCCCGTCAATGTGTCGTGGCTGTGCACGTGGTGGACACGGACAACCGATGGGATTGGGTCGGGTTCGGGTCGGGTTTGGTTCGGCTTTTTAACATTTCCTTTAACATTTCGGCCGATGCCGGGGGGTGGCAGGGGCGATGTTGTGCCGATAAAGGGCTGGGGCTCTGCTTATTCCGCTGCTGGCTGCATGGGCTGGAATTCCGATTCGAGGGCGGCGCGGACTTCGTCGAGCTGGCGCATTGAGCGGTGCCTGACGAGGCGCATGAGCCAGTAGCGGCAGTTGTTGAAGGTGTCGCGGAGCAGGTTGATAGCCGGTCCCGCCAGCCGGGCTTCGAGGTGGACCATGGCCACGGCGACGAGGCCCCACCAGGCGCCTATCGCGGCCAGCCCGCTCATCCAGGCACCTCCGGTGCAGGCCATGACGATGCCTATGGCGGCGGCGTAGAGGATGGCGAGGAGGAGCCGTATGCCGAAATCGAACGAACTGCGGAACTGTGTGTCGGCAATCACTTTGCGGACTATGAGCTGTATGGGCAGCAGCGGCAGGGGGTAGCAGATGAGGGCGAAGAGCAGCACCCAGCGCACCGGTCGCAGCGCCACGGCGGCTGCCGCAAGGGCGGCCACGGCCAGCGCCGACAGCATTGTGGCGGGCAGGCTCCAGTGTTCGGCCACCAGTTTTTCGCCGAGGTGCAGCCGCTGGCACAGGCTGCGCAACTGCCGGCTGCGGTCGGCCAGCGTGTCGAACCGCGCTTTGTCGCTCCC
The DNA here is from genome assembly GCA_902803395.1 of uncultured Bacteroidota bacterium. GTDB lineage: Bacteria > Bacteroidota > Bacteroidia > Bacteroidales > P3 > Colimorpha. The sequence goes on along the minus strand of CADCPQ010000080.1, from coordinate 7,749 downwards.
GGTGGCGAGGGCGTCCATCTGCCGGGCTATCTTCTGCCGCACTGCGAAGCGGTTCCACGTATTGTTGCGCAGCCCTTCGCGGCGGCGCACCTCGGGGTTGAGCACGTTGCAGAGGGTCATGATTTCGTCGTAGTGCTCCTCGTCGCGGATGTCGTGCATGAGCGGGAGCAGCTGTCCGAACAGGGCGTCGCGCATACGGTTGAGGGCCACGGGCTCGTTGGCGCGGTAGTCGTCCATGAAAGGCTGCACGGCGATGGGCTTGCCGATGTTGACCACCACGTTGCTGTAGGAGCGCTCGTACTCGTCGAAGTCGATGCCCGTCGGCACGATGTACAGCGGGTAGTCGCCCAGGGCCTGCTGTGTCTCGCCGGCGATGCGGAACATCCCCTTGCCCATATTGAGCAGGTGGTGGCGGTTGTTGTGGCGCCCTTCGGCCATGAGGCACAGCGGGTAGCCGTCGAGCAGCACGTCGCGGCAGCGGTCGAAAATCTCCTTGTTGCGGCCCAGCTGGTCCTGTCCGTCGCGTATGCGGTAGACCGGCATAATCTTGAGGAAGGTGAGGATGGTCCTGAAGGCAGGCTTGGCGAAGATGTCGGCGCGGGCCAGGAAGACCGGGGGCTTGGGGGCAAAGCGCAGTACGGCCAGTGGCTCCATGAGGGCCTGCTGGTGGCACGGCGCAATGATGTAGGCTCCGTCGCGAGGCAGGTTCTCGGTGCCGCGGATCACGAACCCGTTGTAGTGGCAGCGGGTGCCGAATTTCACCAGCGGACTCAGCAGATTGTAGAGCTTGTCGTCGTCCTGTATAGCTTTTGCCATGGGTTTCAAGTGTTTGATTGTTCGGTTGTTTGGCCGATTGTGCAGCGGTCTGTAGCAAAAAAAACCGATTGCAAATATACTAAAAAATCCCTTTCCGCGTTATTTTTACAAAAAAAAGATTATCGACAAAACAATTACTCATTAAAACTCATCAAGAAATGTCCTCATTTGCAAATCCCACAGCATGGGCATGGCTTATCCAGTTTTTCATTATCGTGGTGGCCCTGCTGGTCGCCAACCTGGTGCGCTGCAACGTGCCGTTGTTCAGGCGCAGCCTGCTTCCGTCGGCCTTGCTGGCCGGACTTCTGATTCTTTGCCTCAAGCCGCTCGGCTTCTTCGCGACGCTGGTCGACAAGCAGGCGATGGAAATCATCACCTACCACGCCCTCGGCCTCGGCTTCGTGGCCATGGCGCTGAAAAACAAGAAAATCAAGAGCTCGACCACAACCCTCAAGGTGGTTGAGACGGGTGCCGTTACCGCCAGCACCTACATCCTGCAAGGGCTTGTGGGCCTGCTGATTACGGTGCCGCTATTCCTCTGGTGGAAGGGGACCGACTTTTTCTATGCCGCCGGGCTGCTGCTGCCGATGGGCTACGGACAGGGCCCCGGGCAGGCGCTCAACTTCGGCGTCACCTTCGCCTCGTGGGCCGAAGGGCAGGGGCTGGTGTTCCACGGCTCCGATTTCGGCCTCAGCATCGCAGCCACGGGTTTCATCGTCGGCAGCATTGTGGGTGTGGTGTTCATGAACATCCTGCGCCGCAAGGGCAAGCTGAAAATAAGGGACAAAGCCGAGGCCGAGCATTACTCCATTGCCGACTATGAGTCGGAGGGCGAGATACCGCACTCCGAGTCCATCGACAAGCTCACCGTCCAGGTCTGCCTGGTCCTGCTGGTCTACGCCATGGTTTTCCTCTTGATGTACGGTGTGCAGCAGCTCGACCTGGGCCAGTTCGGTGTCAAGACCCTCAAGCCGCTCGTCTGGGGTTTCAACTTCCTCTGGGGTACATTGATAGGCGTTCTCGTGCGCTGGCTCATAGGCCGTTTCCGCAAGCGCAAACTCATGCAGCGCGAGTACATCAACAACTTCATGCTCGACCGTATCGCCGGAACCTGCTTCGACGTGATGATAGTGGCCGGCACCGCCGCCATCGACTTCAACAACCTGCGCGGCCTCTGGCTGCCGCTCATACTGGTGTGCGCCGTGGGTGCGCTTGTCACTTTCGGCTACGTGCTGCGCTGCTGCAAGAAGCTCTACCCCGACTACGAGTACGAGGGCTTCTTCTCGATGTTCGGCATGCTCACCGGAACCGCCAGCAACGGCATGATTCTGCTCCGCGAGATAGACCCCCGTTTCGAGACCCCGGCCGCCAACAACCTTGTGCTGCAGACCATCCCGGCCCTCGCTTTCGGCTTCCCTGTGCTGCTGCTCATGGGTTTCGCCCCGCAGAGCCTCGCCAACACGCTGATAACGATGGGTATCATGGTCGGAGCACTGCTGCTGTTCGGGCTGTTTATCTTCAGAAAGCGAAAAGTGAAAAGCGAAATTAAATTTTAAACCTAAAAAACATGAAAAGGAGTAATATAGATAATTGCTGGAAACTGATGCTATGCGTCAGTATGGTTTTCAACTTCCAACTTTCAACCTTCAACTCCCCTTGCGCCCAAGCGCAGGAAAAGCACGTCCGCCAGGGCTGGACCTTCGGCGTACTGCCCAGCGTGGCCTACGACGCCGACCTCGGCCTGCAGTACGGCGCCCTCACCAACATCTACTACTTCGGCGACGGCTCCACCTACCCCGAGTACCTCCACTCCTTCTACGCCGAGGCGGCCTACACCACCAAGCACTTCGGCATATTCCGCTTCGCCTACGACTCCAAGCACCTCATACCCAACCACCGCCTCAGCGTCGACCTCACCTACCTGCCCGACCAGATGTGCGACTTCTACGGCTTCAACGGCTACCCGGCGCACTACAACGCGGCATATTCCACGCAGGGTGATGATGAATATATCACCCGCGCCTACTACAAATACCGCCGCGACCTCTTCCGTTTCTCGGCCGACCTGCAGGGCGAAATCAGTAAGCCCTGGTACTGGAACGTCGGTCTCGGCCTCCTCCACTTCAATGTGGGGCCTGTCGATGTCGCCCGCCTCAACAAGTTTACCAATAACGAGGATAAGTACCTCCCCGACACCGTGACGCTCTTCGACCGCTATGTTGATTTGACCTTAATCAGGGCCGACGAGGCATCGGGCGGCGCGCATCCTTATCTGCACGGCGGCATCACCTTCGACACTCGCGACCGCCAGCAGAATCCGCGCCGCGGAATCCATGCTGATGTCTTCCTGACCTATTATGCCGGTCTGGGCAACATGAGCGCGTACAACAACCTGAAGTTCAACGCCGCATGGCGCCACTATGTCCCCATCATCGCGAACCGCCTCACCTTTGCCTACCGCATCGGAACACAGCTCAACGTGTCTGGCGAATGCCCCTTCTACCTCAACACCTACCTCAACCAGCTCTATATGCAACGTGTTGTCTATGAGGGTCTCGGTGGTGCCAACTCCGTCCGCGGCATCATGCGCAACCGTATCCTCGCCCCCGGCGTTGCTTTTGCCAACATCGAGCTCCGCACCCAGCTCTTCAAATTCAATGTTGGAAAGAACCAGTTCTATGTCGGCCTCAATCCCTTCCTCGACGCCGGTATGGTTTTGCAGTCCTATGGTGTTATCAATGACCCAGAGAAGATAATATTGCGGCCCATCGATGATGCATATACTATCGACCCCTCATGCCTTGACGATAGCCGCCTCCACGACCTCCACCTCGGTGCCGGCTGCGGCCTCAAGGTGGCCATGAACGACAACTTCGTCCTCAGCGTCGACTGGGCCACGGCCTTCGACCGCCAGGACAACTCCAAAACCAGCAACCTCTACATCAAGATGGGATATATGTTTTGATTTCTAATTTCTGATTTCTGATTTCTAAGTTTTTTTTGAATTCTGAATTCTGATTTTGATTTTTGATTTCTAATTACTAAGTTTTTTTGAATTCTCAGTTTTCAGTTCTGAATTCCGCTGGTTGTGGCGGTATCGGCTTAACTTCCAGCGCGAAGCGCGATAACTTCTTTATGTAGTCAAGTAGTGAAGAAGTTAAAGAAGTCAAGCCAAATGCCTTTGTTGCGGCCGCTGGTTGTGGCGGTATCGGCTTAACTTCCAGCGCGAAGCGCGATAACTTCTTAACTTCTTAACTTCTGAAATCAAAATCACAACAAACCAACCACGCCGCCGATGTCCTCCGTGAAAGCGGCAAAGCGGGCGAGCCCTTCGATATAAGGCTCCGGATTGTCGCGGTTGAACCATGAAGAAAGCCAGTGGCTTCAGAATTGCCAATTGAAGTTCTCCTTTCCCGCGGCCACCTCGAAGTTGCACTTCACGATGCCGAGGTCCAATCTGGCCCACCCCACCAGCGAGAAACGGGCGCGGGCCGCGGCCGTGTGGCCGTCCACCAGCTCCAGCTCGAACCGCTGCTGGTGCACAGCCGTCGGAGCCAGCACGGCGGCCTCCGCACCACGCCGGAACCAGTCAGGCATTGGAACGCGACCGTTAGGGAGCGAACCTGTGTTTCCAATGCCGGCCTTGACGAAATTCTCCACGGGACGCATAGGGTGCTGCACACCCTGGTTCTCGCCGTAGCCCAGGGCGACGACGCAATGCAGCTTCTCGCCGGGGTCGACAGCGTAGCGGCCGGGCTGCTTGCCTACCGACATACCCACCCAGCAGCTGTTCAGCCCCAGAGTCTGCGCCAGCAGCACGATACGCTGGCCGTAGTAGCCTATGGCCTCGTCGGCCCCCTTGGAACCCACCATGGCCAGATAGTTGCGCACACCCCTGAAACGGCCGTACCTCACCATGCCCCCCGCGAAAGCCTTGGGCTCGTCAAGCACAAGCTGGATATGCAGATGGCCCTCCTGATTGCAACGGGCAATCTCATTGTTGAGACGTGCAACCGCGTCAGCCTCAATAGGTTTCTCGATGTACTGTCGCACCGAATGCCGTGCGGCGATGGCTTCCTGTAATGTCATAATATCGATGTGTTTTTGTTCAAAGTCCTCTTGTTTTACGTGGTGCGCTGGAAATGACGGCGTTGCGCTGTCGGACGCTTGGTTTAGGGGTTGATGGTTTTATGGTTTTAGGATTTGAAGATTTTATGGTTTTAGGTTTGGAGTGAGAGGTCGGAGAGTCGGCCTTAGGCTGGGGTTTGGGTCGGGTTTGGTTCGGGTTTGGTTCGGCCTTGGGCTCATAGTCGGTAGGGGTGTAGCCGCCCCGGTTGCGCTTGTAGTTGGTCATCGAGTTGACGCGGCTTATACGCGACGAGAGGTTATGGCCGCCGGTGGTCATCATATCATTGTAAGTAACTATGAGTGAGGATGTTTTCATATAGCGTCCGGCATTGCCTTTGAGGTTTGCGGCGTACCAGTTCTTCACATTGCTGAGGTCCAGACCCAGCAGGTCGAGGTTGTTTTTGCCTATCTCGCGCATGAGCTGGTTGACCCGCCGTGCCCGCAGCATGGTGTTGTAACTTTCGCGGTCGTTCACCTTTACCCCACGGGGGTAGGCAAGGTGGCGCGCCAGCTTCGTGAACTGCTCATCCGTGAGGCCTCCCAGCATACCCTTCACCTCATTGATACTGCGGCCGATACCCGTCTTGGTGTCGCGGTGCACATTCTGATAGATGCGGTCGATGTTCTCCTCCGTGTAGGTGAAGTTGTGCTGCTGTTCGTTATTGCTCAACTGCTTGTCGACCTGCTCTTTCTGGAAGAGGTGGAAGTTGCGTTGCGCGAGGCTGTCGGCCAGCCGGGCAACCTCGTCGCCGTTCAGGTTCTTGAGGATGTTGAGCAAATCTGTCGTAGGCTTGCAGAGCAGGAAGGGCTTGTTTTTCGGGAACGAGGGGTATGTGTCGCCCGAATAGCCGATGTTGTTGTCGATAAAGAGCTGATACAGTGCCGTGTACTGCACAACGCGGGCGAGGTCGGTGCATCCGAGGGTGGCGAAGTAGTGGTAGGCCTGACTCTCATACTTGTAACCTATCGACTGGCTCCGTTCCTGCGAGTTGAAATAGCTGACGGGCAGCGAACCGGTGCGCCCCAAGGTGTAGATGGTATAGCCGTCACAGTCGATGGCGTACATCGCGCCGGCTGTGTTCCAGTTGTAGACCAGCTCGTTCAATCCCAGCTTGCGAAACAGGGGCTTGTCGAAAGGGTAGTAGCCGGGGTCGGGGTAGCGGTAGTAGCTCTCCTGGATGGTGCCGCGTTCGGACCAGTCTTTCAGCAGCACGTCGGTGATGGTCATCAGGTCGCCGAACTCGGTGTTCTCCAGCTCGCGGCTGAGGTAGGTGGGGCACCAGTCCTTGCCGTTCACCATCTTGCCCGCCATCAGGTCGTTGATGTCAAGGCTCTGCGACAGCTCCTTCTCGGTGGTGGAGGCCAGCAGCAGTATGCTCTCTATCTGCAGCGGCGGCAGCTCGTTGAGTGGCGACTGCCGCTCGCGGCCGATTATTACCAACGTTGCGCTGTCGGCCAGCGCACCCAGTATCAGGTCGGCGTCGAGCGTGAACTGGCGTATGTCCGGTAGGGATTGCGTCAGTGTGTCGGCGAGGTCGGAGTTTTTGGCTACGGCCCACGCCACGAAACCCGGCTGCTGGCTGAAATAGACACCCCGCGCCTTTTGGGCGAATATGTCGCCGACGGTCAGTACCGTTGCGGTGTCGTCGAGATTAATGAAACCCTCGCCATCCTCCATGAACCAGGTGTTGAACTCGTTCAGTGTAATCTGATAGTCAATACTTTCCTTGGCGAAATAGCGGCGTTTTTCCTCGGCGGGCAGCGTCATCACCGTAGGCTTGTAGTCGCTGAAAAATAGCTCGCGGTTCAGTCGCCGAATCAGTTTGTCGCAGTTTTCCCGGGTAGCGTTGCCGAGCAGGATTACCGCGTCGGTAGTGTAGCCGTCGTAGCCTATGGAGTGACGGCGCATTTGGGCCTTGTGGGTGAATTTGGCGAAGATGGGCGCGATGGAGTCCGTCTCGAAATGCGGCGGCAGGTCGCTGAGCAGAATCATGCGGCTGCTGTCGGCAAACGTCGCCATCCCAATCCCCTGATAGTGAAAGCGGTACTTCTTACGGAAGTCCCTGTAAATCGAGTCCGCCTCTTTCGCCGCCTCGCAACTGTCGAGGTTCACATTCTGGTTGGGGATGTATTCGTATTTGAACAGCTGGGCGCTCTCGCGCTTCACGCTCTCGCCCACCGATGTGCGTGCCAGCACGACCGCACCCACCACGGCGGCTGCCGCGACGACAGCCAGCCAGAGTAATGTTTTATGTTTTTTTCTTGTCATTCGGTCAGCAGGCTTTTCAGCGGGTCGTAGGTGTTGCGGATGAAGAGTCTGTCGGCGGTGGTGTCGATGGCTATCCAGCCTTCGTTCTCCATGGCGCGCACCGCGGCGCTCCAGTTGCGGCTTCCGCCGAGCATTTCAACCTTGATGTTCATCATGGGGTAGGACTGCCATTCGGCACTGACGGCGGCGGTGTTTTCCCGGCAGTCCATATATATCATGCTTTGCGCCACATAGCTCGGGCAGACGATGTCGGTGTATACGCTGTCACTCGGAAATCCGGTGGTGTAGGTGTCGGGCATCTGGCTTTTGGTGAGAACTGGCTGCATGGTTATGCGGTAGTCCTCGGTCTCGACCACGGTGGTCTCGTTGGCCACTTTGTTGAAGCTCACGCCGAGCATGAGGGCGAGGATGCCGTTGTTCAATATGTGCAGTCCTATCGACCACAGGATGTTATGGTTTATCACTAAGTAAGAGGCCACCAGACCCATGCCGAACTTTTCCAGAACAGCGACAAGGAACATCAGCATATTTTGGCT
>CADCPQ010000079.1 GCA_902803395.1 uncultured Bacteroidota bacterium | reverse complement strand
TACGACACCAAGGTCGTCAGCGATAAGCCCCAGCCCAAGAAAAACCAAAAAACGAAAAGCGAAAAACGAAACCGCTGATAATCAAGAGTTTCGCTTTCCATTTTTCCCTTTTCGCTTTACTCAGGTCGCCCCAACATCGACCCCGGGCCCTGCCTGGCTCCGTATGAGACACGGCCTGCGACCGAAGTGGAGCAAACATCTCCGAACCAAGGCCGATGTAAGGCCGACCCAAACCCGAGGAGAACCTATCCAACGCCCTGATTCACAATGATTTATATTAAAATTTATAAATCGTTGGTTTTCAGATGGTTGGTTGCCGGTTATCTTGTTGAATATAAAAAATGTGGATTTCAGTCTTCCATACCCCTAAGGCAGTCTTCAATCTGTTCCCGTAGCGGAGGCAGCTCTTCGTGGATAATTGTCCAGAGTTCCGAAAAATCTATTCTGTAGTAATCGTGTACCAGGACGTGACGCAACCCGATAATGTCTCTCCACTCCACCTCGGGGTGCAGGGCACAGAATTCTTTTGTCAGTTTGTAAGCTGCTTCGCCGATAATTTGGATGTTATGAACAACAGCATGGCATGTTATCTTGTTGCCAATAAGTTCTTCATATGTCATGCCATGCGTGAACTCGTTCACATTGTCCATGGCCTCCAGCATATGTTCCAGCCGGCTTTTGTCTCTAACGGGCTCTCTCATAAATTATCTTTTTGTCGCGGTTGGCGGTCTTTTCGGCAAAAGGCAGTAGGGTACCATTGGTGACAAGGTCGACTTCCTTGTTCAGAAGGTCCTGCAGTTCATTCATGATGTGGACGTGCCGCAGCAAACCCACATGGTCGTCGAAATCGACGAGAATGTCCACATCGCTGTCCTCACGCTCCTCGCCGCGTGCGTATGATCCGAAAATCCACGCCCGTTCGATGGGTTGAGTGGCGAAGTAGTCGCGTATGGTTTGTATCATTTGTTCACTCATTGTGACCTGCTTTTTCAAAATGCAAATATACGAACATTTTCGATAATGGCAAAAAATATTTTGCCAGTTTGATTTTTATTTGTATCTTTGCAGTCGATTTCGGGGAGAGAAAACCCGGAGTTGAAAATTGAAGCATTTGCTATTATTTCGCGTTAAGCCAAAATGCGTAGGAAACAAATTGGAATAAAATAACGCTCGGAAATAATAGAGTTTGCAGGGTGCCAGTGTAAGGCAGCCTCATTCCACCTTGAATAGCAATGCATTCACGTCTTTAGGCGTGGTGCATTCTTATAAAGGTGGATGGGGTTCCGAATCCTACGCATACCCTAGCTTAACGCATAAGAAGCATCACGTTTTCTTTATGCTATAGCGCTTGATAGTCAGATGCCATTAGTGACAAAAGACCAAACAATATCTGCTATGAAGCATAAAGAATCAATGCAAAAGGCGTATCGAGAAAAAGATGCAGAGTGCTACACGCTATATGAGGACATTGCAGCCGAACTACCAAAGTACAAGGATCAAATGCGCGGTAAACGTATCATTTGTCCTTGCGACTGGGACGAGAGTTACAATGAGGAACTGGTATATAAAGAGGAAGGGGTGACGGCAAGTGACCTTTTTGCGAACGGTAGCATAAAACATTTAGATTTAACGGCCTCGAAAGACAAGTTCGAGAAAGATTTTGACGCTATCAAGTGTCAGTTTGTGAAGTTTCTCGTAGCCCATGCCGAGGCTTATGGCATCAGGTCAATTTCTGTTAGTGGCTATAATCCACAGACAGGCGAGGGCGTGAAATTCCAAGACATCGACTACTCGAATTACGATCTGGTAATTACCAATCCGCCGTTTTCGTTATTTTCCGAATTTATAGATGTGATGATGGAAACGGGCAAGGAGTTTCTTGTTATAGGGCCGACAACGGCTCTGACTTACAAGAATATTGCAGAATATATGCACGATAACCGTATTTGGTTGGGCTATGCTGGACAGATGAAAGGGTTCCGTCGTCCAGATGGGTCGTTGCTGCTTTCAAGCGATAAAGGTGGCTCAGTACCCCGAGCCTGCAAGTGGTATACTAATCTTGATGTTGATTATCGTCACGATTGGGTGACACTCACAAAATCGTACTATGAGAATCCAGACAAATATCATAAATATCTAAATTTCGATGCTATCCATGTGAGTTTCGTGAAGGACATCCCTTATGATTATGAAGGGATGATTAGTGTGCCAACCACAATAATGACCAAGTTCAATCCAGAACAGTTTGAAGTTGTTGGCTCAAGTCTTGCATTGGCTCAAAAACCACAAATTGAAATACCTAAAAATAAACGAGGAGGTCCCGCGTTTTATTTATCCGACGGCAGAGGTGGTGTTAAACGCATTTTTGCGAGACTCGTAATTCGTAATCTTCACCCACGTAAAGAAGAGGAATAATCTATGACAGTAAAGGAATTATACAACAATGTGCGTGATGGACACATCATCAGCGATATAGAACTGCAACGCGAAATAATTTACAGCGACGAGAAGCAAAGACTTGTCATTGACAGCATTGTGAAGGATTATCCTCTTCCAGCTTTTTATTTATGGAAAAATAATGATGGAAAACTGGAAGTTCTCGACGGAAAACAACGTATTCATGCCATTACACGATTCTATGAGAACGACTTGCAATATCAAGATTACCTGTGGAAGGAATGGAACACAAAAGATCCGGCATTGCAAGAGAAGATTAATAACACGCAACTATGTATAATTATCAGTGACGGAACTGAGGAGAAAAAGCGTGAAATATTCAACCGTATTAATACACTCGGTGTTCCACTATCGGAATATGAGGTTCTTAATGGTCTTTATGCTGGCGAATATTTACGAGGTCTATCAAAATATGTAGAACAAGATTCTTCTGCAAAAATGATTCTCGGAGAACCAAAACGAGGTAAAAGCAAAATCAAATTGCTTGACTTCATATGCTCATTACGCGGTTGCAAAGACAAAAAAGAATACGTAAAACAGCACAAGGATGAGCCATTTGTCACAGACCAGACGTTAGTCACCAAGCATATCAAATTCGTGGCATCAATTTTCGATGACTTTGCTTCATTGCCTATGCTTTTGCGGCTTGCCGTTAAATACGCTAAAGACGTGAGTATCTGGAAAGAGCACAAGGTGGAAATAAATCGTTGTCTAAAGAAGTTTAAGAAGAGTCAAGAATATAAGCTAATCGACAATAAAGAGCAGGAAACAGAAGATATTATCCAGGCTGTAGTTCAGGGCATTAGCGTTGACCCGAAGCGTCTCTTCTCGCCCGACCAAAAAGAGGAATTAATTCAACAATACCTTGCAGATCCAGAACGTCACGACGGCAATAAAATCCGTTGCGAGGACTGCAAGCATTTCTTCTTCGAGGATGAATTGTCGGTAGATCACATCATTCCATGGAGCAAAGGTGGTCGAACGGAATTGTCAAACGCTCAATTATTATGTCGTCCATGTAACAGCAAGCAGGGAAATAGGAAATAAACTGACTCGAAACTGTTACGAGAAACTTCTTACGTTTGATGCAGGGCTCACGCACAGCTGCACTGTTTTCGACGCTATCGGAGAAAACCTCAGGACTTCCACGGTCCCTATAAATCCGACTTCTGACCCGCTGACTTTGGACGAACGTGGCTTCGCCATTGAGCGACTGGTGATACGGCAAAAAAATGCCGTGCGTCTGAAGTTGCAAAGTTACAACTTTTCCACGGCACGGCAAAATGGTTTTATGTTAAAAAATGTCAATGTATCGTAACCACGTGTTCCTGGCCGTCGTCGACGAGGTCGATGGTGGTCGGCTGCTGAGAGTCGGTTGTTGACGGTTGCTGGGCGCGTTCGTAGTGGATTATGTAGGTGCTGCTGCCATAGTGGTAGCGGACGGTGAAGTCGGCCCACTCGGTGGGGACACGCGGGTCGAGGGTGAGCTGGCTGCCGTGTTTGTGCAGGCCGAGGATGTTTTCGATACCTGTCTTGTAGGCCCACGATGCCGAGCCGGTGTACCACGTCCAGCCGCCGCGGCCGGGGTGTTGCGGGTTGGAATATATGTCGGCGGCGATGCAGTAGGGCTCGACCTTGTATTTGAGCACGTCGGCCAGGGTTTGTGTGCGGTGCACGGGGTTGATGAGCGAGTAGAGGAAGTAGGCCATGTCGTAGCGGCCTTCCTTGAGCTGCGCCATGATGTACCACATGGCGCCGTGGGTGTACTGGCCGCCGTTTTCGCGCACTCCGACGGGGTAGTTCATGATGTAGCCCGGCGAGGGTTGCGAGTTCTGGAAAGCAGGGGTGAGGAGCTGGATGATTTCGTGTTCGCGGTTGACGAGGCGGTTGTCGGTTTCTCGCATGACAGATTCCTTCTGCGCCGGCGTGGCAATGTCGGTCAGTATGGACCATGCTTGCGAGATGAGGTCGATTTGGCATTCGGTGTTGTTGCGCGAGCCCATGGGGTCGCCGTTGTCATAGTATGCGCGCAGGAACCATGCGCCATCCCATGCGTTGTTCTGGATTGACGTTTCCAGTTTCTTGCGGAATGTGGCGAGTTCCTCGCAGTAGGTGAGGTCGGCGTCGGGCAGCATCTGTGTCATCTGCTCCATCTTTGGCAGCAGGTCGGCCATGAAGAAGGCCACCCACACACTTTCGCCGCGGCCTTCGACCCCAACGCGGCTCATGCCGTCGTTCCAGTCGCCGCAGCCCATGAGCGGCAGGCCGTGGATGCCGATGCGCGACATGGCGCGGTTGACAGAGCGGCGCAGGTGCTCGTAGAGGCTGGCGGAGTCGTTGCTAACACTGTAAGTCATGCCGCGTTCGGCTTCGTTTGGCCCGAGCTGGTCGGCCAAGCAGAATGGCACCTGCTCGTCGAGGATGGTGGTGTCGCCGGTAACGGTGATATACTGGTAAGTGACGAACACGAGCCAGAGGTAGTCGTCGCTGAAGGTGGTGCGGGCGCCGAGGTGCATGCTCTCGTGCCACCAGTGCAACACGTCGCCTTCGGCGAACTGGTGCGCGGCGTGGTCGAGGATTTGTCGACGGGCGTAGTCAGGGTCGCTGTAGAGGACTGACATGACGTCCTGCAGCTGGTCGCGGAAGCCTGTGGCTCCGCCAACCTGGTAGAATCCGGCACGGGCGAACAGGCGCGACGAGTAGACCTGATACAAGTACCAGCGGTTGAGCATATAGTTCAGGGAGCGGTCGGGGGTCTCGACATGGATGTGCGAGAGTTTCTCGTCCCAGAAAGCGACCACCTTGTCGAACTCAGTGTTGATGGTTGATAGTTGGTAGTTGGCAGTTGGTTGATCCTTGGTGTCTATGGCGATTACGAATGACAGTTCCTTTTCGCCGTTTGCGGGCAGGTTCAAAGTGAGTCCGACGCGCTTGCGGTTTGGGTATTTGAGCGAGACGTCGGTGAGGGGCTCGGTTGCGGTGAGGCGGACAACCGTGTCGTGATATATCGGGTGGTAGACGTTGCGGATATAGATGCTGTTGGTATTCTCGTCCCATTCCGAATAGAGGTAGCGCGAAGTCTGCTCCTCGCTAATGCCGAGTACGAGCTTGTAGACCATGTCGAGCGTCACATCCATTGCGGCGTCGGTTTTGTTTGCCACCTTGATTTGGTAGTATTTCTCCATGCGTTCGGCTGCCACAAACAGGCGGACGGCGACCTTGAAATCGTCGTATTCGGCATCGAAAGCCGACCAACCCTGGCTGTGGCGGGCGGTAGCGGGAACAAACTGGTGCTTGTTGATTAAGAGCATCTCGCTGGCGTTGTCGCGCACGATGTCGTTGCTCCATCCGGTCAGCTTGAACTGCTGGGCGTTGTAGGCGAAGGTGAACCCTGCCATGGTGCTGCTAACGATACAACCGAAGTGTTGCTCGTTGGAGATGACGTTAATCCACGGCATGGGGGTGTTGGTGTTGGTTACAACGTAATCGCGGCCGTTGTTGTCAAAACCGCCGTATTGGTTGTAGAATTCGAGGTCGCTCCATACACGGAACTCCTTTTTAGGCTTCAGTACAGGGTACTCGATTTTGTCCTGATAGTGTTGGTTGGCTTCTTCGAGACGATGCAGTTGCTGCTCGATGGTCAAACCGTCGCGTGTGGTGAACGAAAGGCGCGCCACGGTGTGCAGCAATATACGTTCGGCGTCGCTGAGGTCGCTACCGTTGATGACGAACACACGTCCTGCGTCGGTGTGCGTGGCCCAAAGGTGCTCGGTGTTGGCCATATTGCGGATAAAATGCGTCAGACCGTCGCGGTCGCGCTGGGGGGCGTCGTTGATGAATACCAGGTCGAGTCGCAGCCCGTGAACCTTGTAGTACTCGAATGCACGAAGCATCTCTTTGGCATAGCCCGAACGATCCATACTGTCGATTTCCATAAGCAATATGGCGAGGTCGCCGCTGATGCCGAAACGCCACAACCCGCTCTGCGACAAGGTGTTTTGTGCCAGCAGGGCTTGACGGTCGATGCCGAGGTTGGCGGTTTGGGCCATATATTTCGAGATGTTGTTGTAGAGCCTCATCTGCGCGCCCTTGAGGAGCGACATACTGGTGCGCATATTGTTGAAGACCGAAGCCGTCTTGAATGCGTGTTCGACATCGATGGATGTTTGGTACTGCTCGACGAGTTGAAGCAGCTGCTCGCGAGCTTTTGCATAACCTGTAAGTATGTAGGCCTCGACCTTTTTACCGACAGGGATATGCAGACGGCGGCGCATACTCATGACGGGGTCGAGCGTAGTGCCGACAGTTCCGGTCAGGATGCGACGGCTGTCGATGATGTCGGCGTGGCGCAGGCTGTTGCCTCGTCCGAGGAATTTGAGTCGCGAGGTTTCGTATTCAACAAGATTCGGCCAGTCGAAGCGATCGGGTTCGCCGGTAGGCTCCTGTATCCACAGGCGGTGGATCATGTAGTGTTTGGTGTCGTTATTGCCGGGGCGGCTGAAAATCAGCGACTCGTGTTCGGCGTCATACTCGGACATGATTTTCATTCCGTTGAAAACGCGATGGTTTTCGTCTTCCACGGCCTGAGCTAGAACGACTTCGCCATAACTTGTTATCTCAAGGTCGACATCATTGCCGCTGTTGTTGGTGAAGGTGAACCGGCGTATTTCGGCGGAGCGGTCCTTGAGGACGGTGATTTCTGTTTTAGTCTCGATGCCGTCGTCGACACGGAGGTAGCGTACTTTGTCGCTGGCGAAACTGACGTGGTATGTTTCAGGCATGACGTCGAGCGGTGCGTAGGAGTTGCACCACAGACGGTCGCTGCGTAGGTTGCGGATGTAGAGGTATGTGCCGTAGTGGTCAGAACTGATTTTGCGGTAGCGTCCGAGCATGATGTTGCGGTAGCGCGAGAATCCGCTGCCACGGTCGTTGAGCAGGACAGTGTATTGACCGTTGCTGATTACTCCGATTTCAGGCACGTTGGAGATGGTGTCGAAATCGCGGGCGTCGCTTTCGGTCTGGACTTTAGAGTATTGGTAGCGTTTGTATTGTGTGACCTTGAGGTCGATATAGGGTTTGACTTGAGCTTTCTCCTTGAGCAGGGTCTCCATCGAACGCATTGTGGGCTCCTGCATGAAGTGGCGCTGTAGGCAGTGGTCGCCGAGGTAATTAGCCAGTGAAGCCAGTATCATGCCTTGGTGGTGGGCGTAGTGGGCATGGACGGGCACATGGTCTTCTTCGTCGTATGATTCGAAGAAACCAAACTCGTCGTACATGTTCAAGGCTTTGAAACGCTGCATATTGTCATACACGGCGCGGTCGTCGATACCGATTGTCATCAACGAGCTGTAGGGCGAGATGACGATACGGTCGGGTGTGGTGTTCTGGAATTTGAGGTAGGGGACACCGAAAGCGTGATATTTGTAGTTCTGGGCGTCGTCGAGCTCGTTGTAGGCCGTCTCGGAGATACCCGACGGCATATCTTTCTCCCCGCTATTACGCATGAAAGCCCTTTGTGCGCGGATGGCGAAACTGTAGGTCTCGTCCATGAGCGTGTGTTTGTATGTCGGCAGGAAAATGAGCGGCATGAAGTACTCGAACAGGGTACCGTACCATGATGCTACGCCTTTGTAGCCACGGTATTGCACCAGAGTCTTGTCGAGGCAAAACCAATGCTTGTAGGGTGCGTCGCCTTGTGCGATGGTGAGGAAACTGGTCAGGCGGGCTTCGGAGGCGAAGTTATTGTAGTGGTAGGGCAGTAAGGCTCGTGAGCCGTAGTCGTAGCCAATGCTGAAAACATCGAGCTCTGGATTGTAGAGTTTCGAGAAGTCGGTTTGGTCGATAATGCGTTCCACCTTGGCAATGAGAGCATCGGAATTTTCGGAGTCCTCAGAATGTTCGTTGAGGAATCCTTTGACGACATACAGACAGGCGACGAAGTTGCCGCTGTCGCACGTCGAGATAAAGAAATTCGGCAGCGCTTTGAGGGTCTTGATATGGTACCAGTTGAAGAGGTGCCCGTTCCATTTCTCGAGTTTTGTGATTGTGTTGATGATGTGCTCGATACGCGAGACGGCTTCTCGTTTGGTGATGAATCCCATTTCGGCTGCGCTGACCACGGCGGTGAGCGAGTAGCCGATGTTGGTGGGCGAGGTCTTGTAGTCGGTCAACGGTTCGCGTCCCAGCTGGTAGTTGTCGGGGATGAGGTAGTTGTTCTCCTCGGTGATGAGGCTGTCGAAGAAATGCCACGTGTCCTTGGCCAGCTGGCGAACCTCTTCGGTCTCTTTGGCGTTGAGGCGTTTCTTGTCCTGCGGGAACTTTTTGCCGAGCCAGTACATCAGGAATGGCGCCCCGCACCATGTAAGCACACAGAACCAGGTAAAAATCTCGGTGAACACCATCGAAGCAAAGGTAGAATGCACTGTGAAAAAGCAAAGCACAGCCAGTGCCGCCGATGCCACATAGTTGAACCAGAACTTGCCTAAGTAGTCACCCAACGTTCCTTTGGTGCTCTTGGCGGCTTCGTCGCTGGTAATCCACGCCAGCAGGTCGTGGTGGCTCACCCACATACGCCAGCAGGCTCTAAAGGCGGCGTCGGTGTACATCCACGCTTCCTTGGGCAGTAGTGCAAACTGCACAAGCGAGCGGTAGATTATAACGCGGAAGCCCCGCATCAGCGTCATGTAGTAGCGGTAGCGTTTGCCGAAGGACGGCAGCGTGGTCAGCTGTCCTACGATGAAAAAGACGATTGGGCTGGCCACAGCAATGAATGCCACAAGGACATACCATGCCGGCGAAAGCCATTGTGCCACGTTGTACGGCCATCCCGAGGCGGAAATACCATACCCTGCAAAAATCATCACAATCAGTGCCAGGCTCAACATCGAGCGGCGCAGATTGTCGAAGATTTTCCAGCGGCCGATGGTATTGACCTGGTTTTTGACCTTTTCGCCGCGTTCGTTGCGCACGGTGTTCTTCAGCCACGAGATAATCTGCCAGTCGCCACGTGTCCAGCGATGGTGACGCTTGGCGTCGTCGATGTAGTTGCTGGGGTTGTCGTCGAAAAGCTCGAGGTCGTTAATCAGTCCGCAGCGAATGTGACAGCCCTCGATGAGGTCGTGGATGAGGATGAGGTTTTCGGGGAAGGTGCCTTTGAGCACGGTTTGGAACACTCGGAGGTCGTAAATGCCTTTGCCACAGAAAGAACCTTCGTTGAAAATGTCCTGGTAGAGTTCGAAACTTGCGGTGGTGTATACATCGAGGCCGCCCAAACCGGCAAAAAGTTGCGCGTAGCGGCTTTTGTTGGTCACTTCGACGTCGACGTTGACGCGCGGTTGCATGATGCCATAGCCGATGTTAACCCGACGTTGGTCCGAACTTAACTGTGCCCGGTTGAGGGGGTGGGCCATGGCGCCGATGAGTTTCTGGGCCGAGTAGAGGACGAGCTCGGTGTCGGTGTCGAGCGTGATGATAAACTGGATGGGGCAGTCGGCACTTTTCTGCCATTGGCTGATAGTTTCGCAACGGAAGCGTTTTTGCTTCTCCTCCTCGGTTGTTTGGCCGAGTACAAGGTCGTTGAAGTGCAGTATGGCGCCGCGTTTGCGTTCGTGGCCGAGCCAGGTCTGCTCGCCCTCGCTCCATGCACGGCGGCGGTAAACGAAGTTGAAGATGTGGGCTCCGTATTTCTCGTTTAGCTCATTGACTTTAGCTATGCCGGCATCAACAACCTCTTGGTCCCACGGCGCATCGGCTTCTTTGTACGAAGCAGCGTCGCCTACGAGGGTATAGTAGAGGTTTTGCTGCCGGCTCTCGAGACGCTGCCCGTCGCTGGCGCGGTTGATGTTCGATAGGTAGTACACCTCCAGCTGTTCGAGCAGCTCGACGGTTTTGGCCTTGTTTTTCAGGATGGTCGGCATGATGACCATCGTGGCGTATTCCTTGGGTATGAGTCCGTCCTTGAATTTTATTTTGAAGGTGCCCATGGGCTTGTGCAGCTTGCCGAGCAGCCAGTTGAACAGGTCGATGACAATCTGGCTCATAGGCAGCCAGACTATCACCGTCAGCACAGCGGTCAGCCAGTTCAGACCGTAGACCCACGTGGTGGCCGAGGCAAAAGCCAGCGCCAGTACCAGCGCAGCCAGCACCACAATCCACACATATCCGTGGGCGCGGGCGTTCCACGCTTTGGGCGGGAACAACTGCCAGCCGACGTGTTCGTTTTTTTCGTCGGCCTTGGCCACCAATTCCTTCACCAGGTCGTATTCCTTTGTATGGCGTTTTTTGCTGAGGCGCACCACCTTGGCACGGTAGTCGTCCTTTGTCTTGTCGTACATCAGGTCGTACATTCCGGCCTTCTCGCCTTTGAGCATCCTTTCCGAGAAACTCACCGCGTCCAGCAACTCGGCTATCGGTAGCTTGGTCATTTTCTTCAGCGAGTTGAAGATGTTCATTATCATCAGGTTCTGGCGCGAGGCTTCGTTCAGGTGGTCCAGATTGGCCTGACTTTTGTCGGTCAGCATATAGTGGTATTCCCCTTGTGACTCCATCTGGCGACATAGGTTGGCCAGCTCGCTCAGCAGCACAGTTTTCACCAAAGGCAACAGGGCGCAGACCTCGGGGTATGTAAGATAATCCTTGTGCGACACCTGAGTCTGACACAAAAAGCGGAACAGCAGTGCTTTGTCGATGTGGTAGTGACACTTCCTTAGGTAGCCGAGCAGCATATTCCACAACATCTCGACGCGCCGCCTCTCTACCTTCCACTCGCCGCGCTCCATGCCCTTCAGGTCGTTGCGGAGCACCTTTTCCTGCTCGCTGACCATGTAGTAGTTGTCCAGCACCCACTCGTTGGTACTGCCGACCAGCCGCTGGCTCCTCGTCTCCTCGACCAGAAGCATATAGTAATGCGTTATCTCTCCGACGCTCTCCTTGAATATCTTGTAAGTGTTCTTCATAGACAGTAATGAGTAGAAAAAACAAACTGCAAAAATACGAATATTTTTGAAAATATAAAAAAATATTTTTATGGACTTGGAGACAGTATGTTGAGGCGGTCTGAAAATAAATTTGCCGGTATCGTGGAAAAGTAGTATTTTTGCAAATCAAAATGACCTACATTGCACACTACGACAGCCCCCTTGGCTCCATCACGCTGACCTCTGACGGCGAAGCCATCACCGGCCTCTGCTTCGGTGAGTCAACAGAATACTGCGTTAGCCCACTTTCCTCGTTCCACTCTCCACTATCCACTTGCATTCGCTGGCTCGACCTATATTTTGCTGGCTGTGAGCCCGACTTTACACCTCAGCTCATTTTTAAAGGCACTGATTTCCAACGTCGTGTGTGGAGGGCTATTTGTGAAATTCCATACGGACAGACTGTTACTTATGGCGATATTGCCCGCAGCATTGGATGCCGTTCCGCGCAGGCTGTCGGCGGTGCTGTTGGACGAAACCCCATCGCAATCATTGTCCCTTGCCACCGAGTTGTCGGGAGAAATGGTTCGCTGACAGGCTACGCCTATGACATCGATAAAAAACAGTACCTGTTACATTTGGAGAGCCGCAACCGCCTCACGGTAGCGGGGTAGGGTAGAGGCCTTCATGATGGCCTTCTTCTGTTTGTGCGGTATGTCGAGGTACTCCCAGAAAGCGTGAAGTCGTGAGAGTATCTGACTGTCGCCGCAGAGGTGCTCTGTAGCGTGACGGTAGACAATAGTGTGCATTTGAGCAATTATTTGCTCCTCCATACTTGAGGTGAGGGTGGAGGTGGCAGTCATCCACGGCTTTGCCAGCAATCCCCGTCCAATCATCACGCCTTTTATGTTTTCCACTTTCCACTCTCCACTTTCCACTTCCAAAATGTCGCCATTATACACCATCGGGTGCCGGCACACTTCCATAAACCTCGCAAATGCCTCACTGTCAGC
This sequence comes from uncultured Bacteroidota bacterium, assembly GCA_902803395.1. Taxonomy (GTDB): domain Bacteria; phylum Bacteroidota; class Bacteroidia; order Bacteroidales; family P3; genus Colimorpha. Next base: position 6,094 of record CADCPQ010000079.1, on the reverse strand, counting down.
TGTCCCCTTGTATTGTTGACGCCCCAATCGTGGATGCAGCGTGACATGAATCAGTGGCATTTCGTTGATTATCGGCATCACCCTAAATCCTTCATCCTCGCACTCCTGTCCCAGCCGCATCTTTACAGAGAAGGTCACTTCGGGGCGCCGTTGCATCTCTTTCTGTATCTCCTTAATTTTGTCGGGGTGTTGCAACAATCCGCTTCCGCGGCCGGCTTTCACCTGCATGGGGAACGGACAGCCCATATTGAGGTCTATGCGCCGCCAGCCCTGTTCCTGCAGGGCGTCGCAGAGACGGGCAAACTCGTCGCCATCCTTTGCAATCACTTGAGGCACAGTGGGGACGCCCATATTCGTCGTGGGGTCGGTATCGCGCAAATCTTTCTTCCTTATCTCACCTTTCTCAATCCTCACAAACGGCGTATAGTACTCGTCAACCCCGCCGACACACTCCCAATGTGCCCGCCGATAGACCGCGTCGGTGTAGCCCTGCAGGGGTGCAAAAGCGATATACATAGTGTTCTTTGATTGCGGGTGCAAAGATACATGTTTTTTCCGAATTAATAATGCTGATTTGTTTTTTTGACGCAAAAAAGTTCCCTAATCCCAGAAAAATGTGTATATTTGTAGCATTGGACTATTTGTATAATACTTATATAACTTAATGAAAGTCAATTCGCTACCTACCACTATAAGCATAATTTAAAAGGCTAGTTACGGATGGATTGGTCTTCCGTTGAACCTTGGCCGCCTACGGTTTTGTGACGGCGGCAGCGTGTGCCGAACATTGAAAACGTTCATTTACAGGCGGATTAAATAAGACCAAAAAAACAACAATATTGTTTCACATAAAAAGGTATCTGTAATATGATTTTAGAACAACTTGCCGAGTACATCAACGCAAACGCGCCGATGACCAACATACCCGAACTTATAAACCTGCACCACAGCAACCCCCTTGGGCTGCACCCCATTGCGATTCCGGCGTTCCTGTTGCTGTTGGCTGTAGCAATGCATATTTGTATCCACATGATACGCAGCAAGGAGCGCCAGGGGCTCTATCCGCTGCTCTATGTGCTTGTGGGTCTTGCCATCATTGCAACCTACTACTACTGTTTCTCTGACGATTTGCCCCTATTCGAGGACTGGCAGCTCAGGGAAAAGGAAATATCCATCGGATGGTTCTGTCAACGCTCCATCGTGGGTACCGGCTGGGCCATGCTGGGCGAAGTGCTGCTTGCCTACGTCGTATACTTTTTTATGTCGGCCCTTATGACGGTGGTGGCGCGTATAAGCGACATTATGGGAATTGAGGAGAAACAGTGGAAAAAATGGCGTTATGTCATTTTCGTTATGCTCCTCGGTGCGTCTATAGCCGGTGTTGCCGACGAGTTCGCCCCCATTGCAGGCATCTGGATTATGGTGGTGTACCAGTTGGTGATGATAATAATGATTATAGCCAAAACGGTTGTCGACATATCCCGGAGCCGCATGGTGTGGCACTGCCTGCTTGCCGCGATCATTTTCTTTGTCGGCATCGAGGCTGTCACTATGCTTGCCATTGAATGCATCGAAGGCTATATCTATGTATTCCTGCCTGTAGTCGCTGTGCTGTCGACGGTGGACTTCCAATACGGCAAGAAAACAAGAAAATAACCGAGAACGAATGTAAGTTCTACGACTGGAATACTATGCTGGCGCTCAACATAAGGCTCTGACGTCTATAGGCGTTCTGCCTGCCGTCATTCGTAGTGGCGGATTCGGACATCTATACCCGGCAATTGTGCGGGGATACCGCTCACATCGGTCTCGCCGTAGTGATAGGGGAAGAGTACCTTGGGTCGGATTATCTTGGCGGCGCGGACGAGCTGCTCAGGAGTCATGGTGTAAGGCTGGTTGCAGGGGAGAAAGGCAACATCGATGTCAGCATCGCTAAGGTCGGCCATTTCGGGGATGTCCTCGGTGTCGCCGGCGATGTATATGCGCAGGCCGTTGACGATTAGGATGTAGCCGTTGTCACGTCCCTTTGGATGGAACTGCTGGCGTCCCTCGGTGGTGTTATAGGCTGGAACGGCCTCGAGAGCACCGACACCGGGCAACCGTTGTTTGTCTCCGTTTCTCATGGCTGTGCCACTACCGTAAAGCTCCACGCAGCGCTGGTTCATAATCAGCTGGGTGCTCTCTTTGGTGAGCTGGCGAATGGCGGCGGTGTCGTAATGGTCGAAATGCTCATGTGAGACAAGGATGAGGTCGGCTTTTGGCATCGTGGTATAATCTATCGTGTGGCCACGCAGCTGTGTGACAGGGTCGACATAAATAACCCGCCCGTCGTATTCGATGCAGATGCTGGCATGCAGCAGAGCGTGAATCTTGACCAGATCGTCATCCATGTGGGTGACGAAAATGTCGGTTTCCACGGTGGTAGTCGGCTTGCCGGCCTTTTGCCATGCGAGGATGCCTCCGTCGAGATTATATACAGTGCAACCCTGTTTTGCGAATTGTTCGGCAGCAGCAAGACTCCGTCTGCCACCACGGCAGTAGACGGCCACCGTCCCATCGATGTTCTTGATACGCTCAGCAAAGTCGGTGGCTTTGACATCGATATTCTCTGCCCTGGTGATGTGCCCCTCGGCATACTCCTTCGGAGTCCGCACGTCGACAAGCCGTACGTTGCTCCGGGCCATAATCTCGGCAAATTCCTCAACAGCAACAGTCTTCACGTTGCCATTGCCTTGTCCGTTCCCGCAGCCGCAAAACAAGGCCGCAAACATCGTCATCATAAATATCTGTTTCATGGTTATACTCCGTTGATTTTTTTGCAAAAATACGCTTTTTCTTTGGATTTTTGGAAAATATTTTTGCCATATTGAGAAAAATGTGTATTTTTGCAAACCCATGACACCTGAAAATAGTGACATATTATTGAAACTGCTTGACCGGCACCGCAGGCTGGGAATAGCCGAACAGATAGACTATGACAAGTTCTATCTGTACTCTATCATCGTGCATTCCACCGCTATTGAGGGCAGCACGGTGACCGAGGTGGAGGCGCAACTGCTCTTCGACGAGGGCATCACCTCCAGCAAGCGCACCATGCAGGAGCAGCAGATGAACCTCGACCTCAAGGTGGCATATGAATATGGCCGTGAGTGGATCAAGCAGCACCAACCTATCACTGTCGACTGGCTCATCTTGCTGGCCTCGAAGGTGATGGCACGTACTGGTCGTGAGTATAGTGCCCTGGGTGGCAACTTTTCCGCTGCAAAAGGTGAACTGCGCAAGTTGAATGTCTCTGCTGGCATCGGTGGCAAGTCTTATATGTCCTATCTGAAAGTGCCGGAACGTCTCGCAGCCTTCTGCGATGAGCTGAACCGCCGCCGTAAAGCCATCGATCCTACAGATGTCTGTGCCGTCTACGACCTCAGTTTCTGGGCGCATTACGAGTTGGTCACTATCCACCCGTGGGCCGACGGCAACGGCCGTACCAGCCGCCTGCTGATGAATCTCCTGCAGATGGAGTTTGTTGTATTGCCCACTAAAGTGTTGAAAGAAGACAAAGCCACCTACATACAAGCCCTTATCGACACCCGTGAGAAAGAGGACATCGCCATCTTCCAGAACTGCATGACGAGCCTGCACATCCAGCACCTGAAGAACGATATCGACCAATATCAGGGCTCTATTTCTGAGAAAATGGTCGATAAACGAGTATTGAGGAAGAAAATGGTCGATAAATGGTCGGTAAAGCCCACTTTGGCCGATAAATTGGCCGATATTTTGACTTATGTGGCCGATAAAGAGGAGTTCACCACCGAGATCATCGTCCGTCAGTTCGGATTCACCTTCACCACCGCCAAGCGTTACCTGCGCCAACTCACCGAGTTCGGATATCTGGAGGCTCACGGAGGTAACCGCAACCGCACATATCGATTTATGCAATTGAAAAATAGCTAACAATTACCTGATGTCGGACAGCATAACCATACAGAACAGCAATATTATGCCGTTGGTCGATGACCTGCGGCAGATAATCAACCAGACGCGCAACCGTGTTGCCGTCAATGTCAATGCTGAACTCACCTTGATGTATTGGCATATCGGCGAGCGAATAAATCGCGAAGTGCTTGGTAACGAGCGCGCTGAATACGGGAAACAAATTGTTGCGACAGTGTCGCAACAATTGCAAACGGAATATGGTGACAAGGGATTTGAGCCACGAACTATTCGTAGAATGATGCAATTCGCCTCAATGTTTCCTGACATAAAGATTGTGACACCACTGGTGACACAATTGTCATGGTCAACAACCTGCAATAGTAGTTGTAAGTTATTAGCATATACTAAATTACATGTGTAAATTGTGTTGGTGTTGCCAATATTATTTGTAAAATAACGCAGTTGACAGGTGGCGATTTTTGTAAAATAACGCAGTTGAAAAATGATTTTTTTGTAAAATAACGCAGTCAATTCGATTTTTTTGCGTATTTTTGCACACAAAAATATCATGATATGATTGACAAACGGACATTGGAATTTATCCTCTATGATCAGCAGGAAGAACTTGAGTCAAGAGCACAAGAAGTGATTTGCCATAGACGAGAGGAATCTGACCTAGACCTCGAGAGCACACAAGCGCAGGTTGTGATTGGAGTTCGGCGAAGTGGTAAATCCACACTCTGCTACCAAGCAGTAAAAAAATGTGGAGGCAAATTTGCGTATGCCGACTTCGACGATGAAAAGTTGGCAAATATCGATGCCGACCAGTTAAACGATGTATTGGAAGTGTTGTATAAGATTTACGGAGATTTCCGACACCTCTTTCTGGACGAGATACAGAATGTAGAAGGTTGGCATCTTTTCGTTAACAGGCTGCTAAGAAAAAAGATGCATGTCATCATCACCGGTTCCAATGCCAAATTGCTTAGTGGCGAGTTGGCAACACACCTCTCGGGACGGAATAAGGAAATACAGCTATACCCATTCTCCTTCAAGGAATTCTGTACCATGAAAAAAGTGGACACCGACAGGAATACCACCAAGGCGGAGGCCTTCCGCAGAAATGCTTTCGACGCATACCTGAAGCAGGGAGGCTTTCCAGAACTGCTATCTATAGCGAACAACAAGGACTATGTGCGATCCTTAGTGGAGAATATACTGAAACGTGACATCGAACAGCGATACCATATATCCTACAAGGCGGCTTTCGAGCAGATGTCCCATCATCTGTTGAATGTTGCCCCCACAATCGTTGTGGTAAAAGACCTGACGAAGCTCTTCGGCATCAAATCCGAGAACACCATCAAGAACTATGTGAAATACCTGAAGGATGCTTTTATGGTGATAGGTATACCCAAATATTCTCCCAAGAGTCGACTTCGTGTTGTGCAGGAGAAGGTCTATGCCGTCGATGTGGCGCTGATGGACCAACGGGACAATGCCTTTGCCGGCGAGAATCTTGGACACCGTCTTGAGACCATCGTGGCCATACATCTCATTAGGAAAAGCAGGCCGGAAGGCTGCGACGTTTATTATCTCAAAGACCGGTCGGGCGAATGTGATTTCGTTGTTTGCAAGGGAAACAAGGTGATACAAGCCATCCAGGTATCCTACGACATATCAACTGAGAAGACCCGCAAACGTGAGCTTAACGGGCTTTTGCTTGCCGCTAGACAGACTGGGTGCGACAACCTCATGCTGTTGACGGATCATGAAAGTGGAGAGGTGACAGATTCAGGCCATAATATCAAAATACAACCCGTATATGAATGGAGTCTCGAATTGGGGCTGTAGTAATGATTATCCAGTACATCTAAGAGCTCCCAGAGTTTGCAATTGTGTCGGCAATGTAGACACAATTGCAACGCCAGCTGCACAAAGGCCTGGAAGCCGCGCGCCAACGCTGGGAGAATTGTCCGGAAGAATAATTGCGAAATAAATGTTACCGCTAACTACTGACCACTAATAAATAATTTTGCCAAACAAAAAAAGATTTGTATCTTTGCAGCGTGAAAATATGAGAACCAAAGACATGGATAAAACCACAGAAACAGTACCGGTTCGAACATTATTGATTGACGACTTGCGGTCAATAATC
>CADCPQ010000078.1 GCA_902803395.1 uncultured Bacteroidota bacterium | reverse complement strand
ATCTCAGCGTCATTGCTCTTCTTGGCGTGGTCGATGTAGCGCTTGCAGTTGTCGAACGAAGCCTCGTCGATAACGGCGTTGACGAAGGCCGAGAAGTCGCGCACGTCGCCCATCTTGATTTCCTTCAGCATCTTGCCGACGATTTTTTCGACCTTAGGCCACATACTCTTCGGCACGTAGGCACGGCTGGCGGCCGAGCATTTCTGGCCTTGGAACTCGAAGGCGCCGCGCACGATGGCGGTGGCAACCTGGTCGGGGTCGGCGCTCTTGTGGACCATGATGAAGTCCTTGCCGCCGGTTTCGCCGACAATCTTCGGGTAGGTTCTGTACTTGTCGATGTTCTGGCCGATAGCCTTCCAGAAACCCTTGAATGTGCCGGTCGAACCGGTGAAGTGGACACCGGCGAGGTTTTCGTTGGCGAAAGCCACCTTGCCGATGAGGGCGCCGCTGCCGGGCAGGAAGTTGACAACGCCGGCGGGCAGGCCGGCTTCCTTGTAAATCTTCATCAGCAGGTAGTTGCTGAGCATGGCGGTGGTTGAGGCCTTCCAGATGCATACGTTACCCATGAGGGCCGGGCTGAGGCAGAGGTTGGAAGCTATCGAGGTAAAGTTGAACGGCGTGATGGCAAAAACGAAGCCTTCCATGGCGCGATAGGTCACGTAGTTGAGCGTACCTTTGTCGCTGCAGGGCTGGTCGCTGTAAATCTGGCTGGCGTAGAAGACGTTGTAGCGCAGGAAGTCGACGAGCTCGCAAGCCGAGTCGATTTCGGCCTGCATGGTGGTCTTGCCCTGGCCGAGCATGGTGGCGGCGTTGATAAGGTAACGGTACTTGCCGCTGATGAGGGTTGCAATCTTGAGCATTACGCTGGCGCGATCGATCCAAGGGGTGTCGGCCCATTCCTTCTGTGCCTTCATGGCGGCGGCGATGGCGGCCTGGACCTCTTTCTCGCTTACCTTGTGGTAGCGGGCCAGAACATGGTGGTTTTCGGTGGGCATGACAATTTCGCCCATATCCTTGGTCTTGACCTCTTTGCCACCGATGACGGCGGGAATCTCGGTCACTTTGTTATAAAGCTCGTCAAGGGCTTTGCGGATTTCTTTGCGCTCGGGGCTACCGGGGTTGTAACCTTTAACGGGCTCATTTTCAGGTTTGGGGAAAGCAAAAATTGTGTTGTTCATAAAATTGGATGAATTTGTAATGTTAATTTATATTCTTAAAAAATGTGCTGCAAAGATACAATTTTTTTTTCAATTCGCAAAAAAAATGTAACTTTGCAGCGCGAAACTAATTAAAAACAACTCATAAAACATTAAGAAAATGAAAAGATTAAGTATTCTCGCCGTCTGTTTCATGGCTTTGGCCATGAGTTCGTGCTCCATGCTGTCGACCAACAGCAACAGTGCTGCCAACATCGCCGGACGCAGCTGCGGCTCGGCCGTCGCCTCGCTCTACCAAGTTTACAAAACCACGAAAACCGTCGACCTCACCAACTCCACCAACCTTTCAAACGCTTTGGCACTGACAGCCAGCTGCACACAGTTGAAGGAGAACAAAAACAACCCCGAGTATAAAAAAGCTTTCGCGGCCGGTCTTGTGGCTTCGGCAGCCGGACTCTTCACCACTCAGAACGCTATGGGGTTTGTCGACAAAATCATCGCCACTTCGGGCCTCGAGAATGTCAACGCCAGCAATATAGCCAACACCGCCACCACGGCTATGGCAATCTACTCGCTGCTCAACAGCGTTAAATAGTAACCAATATTTCATCCGCCAGCGCGGCGAAATCGATGCCGTCGAAATTGCCGCTTGACATCATCAAGAGATTGCTGTTGTCGCTATTACGGAATAACGTTTTAACGGAATCAACCATTTTCTTGCTGTCGGTGAAAACCTCAACACTGCCGCCAAAGGCCTCGCGAACTGCCGCGGGATCAAGTGGCGGCAGTTTTTTTAATTGCAGTGCGTGTTGGCTGAAATATACGTAGCGTACGTCAGCCTCGTCCATAGAGTTTTTGTACTGCTGTAGGAATTCCTGCGTCAGCGAGCTGAATGTGTGCAGTTCCATGCAGGCCACCAAACGACGGTCGGGATACTGCTCGCGCATGGCGTGAATTGTGGCCCGGAGTTTCGACGGCGCGTGGGCGAAGTCCTTGTACACCGCGCAGGTGTCGCTTTTTTTTACCAGTTCCAACCGTTTCGAGGCACCCTCGAAAGTGCTGATGGCTTCGTCAAACTGCTCGTCAGTCACCCCCACCATCCCCTTGGGGAGAAGGTTGGCATCTCGCAAGGCGATGCCGACCTGCTGGCAAGCCAGCCTTGCCGCGGTAAGGTTCAGTAAGTTATGATGGCCAAAGATTTTTAGGGCGGTATCGCCGATATAGGTCACTCCATTTTCGACCATATGCTCCGGACACACATACGGCAGTTTCTGGATGTCGGTGCGCTGATTTTCTACAGCCACGCGGTGGACCTCTTTGTCTTCGTCGCAGTATATGAGTACACCATTCGGCATGATGAGGTCGATAAACTTGCTGAACTGGTCGCGGTAGATGTCGAAAGTCGGGAATACGTTGATGTGGTCCCACTCTATTCCCGTGATTATAGCGACATTGGGTTTGTAAAGGTGGAACTTCGGACGGCGGTCGATAGGTGAAGTCAAGTACTCGTCACCTTCGATAACCATCACTTTGGCAGTGTGCGAAAGTCGTACCATCACCTCAAAACCCTTGAGCTGTGCCCCCACCATATAGTCGGCCTCGATGCCGCACTTGGCCAGCACGTGCAGAATCATGGCCGTGGTTGTGGTCTTACCGTGTGAGCCACCCACCACTATGCGAAGTTTATCTTTGCTTTGTTCATACAGATACTCAGGATAACTGTATATCGTCAGGCCGAGTTCTTGAGCCCGCAGCAGTTCCGGATTATCAATACGGGCATGCATACCAAGAACGATAGCGTCAAGGTCGGGCGTAATTCTCTCGGGATGCCATCCCTCCTCTTTAGGCAGCAGACCGTATTTTTCGAGACGACTCTTGGCTGGGTCGAAAATCTCGTCGTCGCTTCCGGTGACAGTGATTCCTTTCTGGCACAGCGCAATGGCCAGATTGTGCATGGCGGAACCGCCTATAGCTATAAAATGAACTCGCATATCTATGTATTTTTAATAATAACGTAAAACCCTGACAAAATATTACGCCTGTTGACAACTTTTTTCTATTCTTTCGGGTGGTAATAGTAGTATTTTGTCACCTGTTTTTCGAGGAAATGGTGGTCGAGTTGGTCGCTGGCCTCGCCGATGGGAAGACAACGTCCGTCTTTGTAGAGCACCTTTATCTCCTGGTCGTTGAAGTCGTAACTTCTATTCCTTAGGCGACCGGTGCCTTCGAAGTACGATGGCTGTGGTTCGGGGAATGGCTCATTGCTGAAACGTATGGCTGGCAGACGACGGTTTACCATATTGCGGCAAAGGGTTCTGAGAATCTCGTCGTCGCTATGTTGCCAGTGCTTGACGGCTACCATAATGTCGTCATCGTCCACTTCTGCAAAACGGTCAAGAAATTCAGGATTTGAAGAATCAAAATGAAATACTGATGGGTCAAGGTCTTTAGCCCGTCTCAATATGTTTAGTAACAACTGGTCGGCAGCAATGACGGTCTTGTGCATATAGACCTGCCAGTACATCAGGCGGCGTGAAATGATGAATTTCTCGACACTGTAGATGCCTTTTTCATCGATAACGAGTTCATCGTCGTGGACATTCAACATACTGATTATTCGGTCGGTTCCAACGATGCCCTCACTCACACCGGCAAAGAAACTGTCGCGTCCCAAGTAATCGAGTCTATCCATATCCAGCTGGCTACTCACTAACTGATGAAGAAAATGTTTAGGATACTCGTTTTTGAATATGGCAATCGCTGTATCCAATGCGCCACAAAGTTGATCTTCGCGATTTATTCGCTCCATCATCATTAACGTGATTTCCTCATGCGGCACATCAACCAACACTCTTTCGCTGGTATGCGAAAAAGGTCCGTGACCAATGTCATGCAGGAGTATCGCCAATTTGGCACCGCGACACTCATCATCCGTTATCTCCACGCCTTTGAGTTTCAACACATCCAACGCACGTTTCATCAAATTCAGAGCTCCCAGCATATGACTGAAACGTGTATGCATAGCACCAGGATAGACCAAATAAGTCAACCCCAACTGTTTGATGCGCCGCTGCCGTTGAAAATACGGATGTTCGATGACACTCAATATCACCGGGTCGTCGACCGAGAGAAACCCGTTATAAACCGGGTCGTTTATTATCTTGCGTTTGCTTGTCATATTATATCAGATAAAAGGCCAGCAGCATAGGATATCATGTCGGGACATGGTTTCTTGCCTGAGGCTAAAAGACGGGCGCAGACAATGTCGCCGTGTTCTTCGCGGAATTTTTCTATCAAAGGACGGACATCAGCGGTGTGACCTGTGAGGCCGCAGACCATAGCCATTCCGCTGACACAGCCACAAATTTCGCGGGTCCCGGCAAGGCCGCGACCGAAGGGAGCGGCCACATTCATGGCTGCCTCATTGTCGATAGGTAATTTGTCGGCATAAGCCATTACGACAGACTGACAGCAGTTGCAACCTTTTTTGTGCAATGTGCGAGCTGTTTCCATTCTTTCTTCTTTGGTCATAGTTTCATCATTTTATATAGTTCCCAGATAACAATGGCGGCAGCGCAACTGACGTTGAGCGAGTGCTTTGTGCCAGCCTGCGGTATCTCGACGAATCCGTCGCATAGTTCCATCACCGACTCCTGTACACCTTCTATCTCATTGCCGAAAACAAGAACCACCGGACTGTCGACGGCAACGGTGTCGGTACCGAGTTTCAAACTGTCGTGAGCTAATTCGACGGCGTATATGCGATAGCCTTGTTCTTTGAGGGCTCGGACACATTCAGTGGTATCTTCATGATAGCTCCACGATACGCTTTCTTCAGCGCCGAGGGCGGTCTTGTGTATCTCGCGGTGCGGCGGTGTGGCCGTGATGCCGCAAAGGGCTATATGCTCCACACGGAAGGCGTCGCTCGTACGAAACACCGACCCGATGTTGTTCAGCGACCGCACATTGTCCAGCACCACCGTCAGCGGCAGTTTCTCGCTTGCACGGAACTCCTCGACGCTCATGCGTCCCATCTCCTCTGTTGTCAGTTTGTGTGCCATCAGTTGTTTCCTTGTTCGTACTGTAGAATTTCGTCCCGGAAATCCTGCCAATCCTCATACCATTCCGACGACTTCATCAGTTTATGGAACTTCTCGGGATTGCGTTTTTCGATTTCAATGGCTTTATCCCACACCGTTTCGGTTACCCATCCGTCGCACCAGTCGAACCATTTCAGGTACTGCTCCATCATATCGAGGGTGTCGGCAGCAGCCATCTCACCGGCGATCAGATACAATGCTCGGAGACTGGCCACCTCGTCGTCACCCTCCCTGATGTGTGAATAATGCTCAGTAGCCATGAAGACATGGAAATCCACCTCGTTCTGCGGCATCATAGCCTGCAGATGTTGGATTGAGATCTCTTGACCGGCAATGGCGCTGTCTTGCAGGTCGATAAGTTCTTTGAAATAAACCAGTTTCTCTTCCAACCGATCCCAGTTGTCAAAACATACCGCAGGTTTCTTAACCTCTTCCTGAGGCTTTTTGTCGGTTGTGCATGCCGCAGCCAAAAACAATGCTATAACCCCAATCCACTTTTTCATATCAACCTACGCTTCCTTCCAGTGATATACTCAACAGTTTTTGTGCCTCGACGGCGAACTCCATCGGAAGTTTTTTGAGCACATCTTTGGCATAGCCATTGACAATCAAACCCACGGCACTCTCAGGGCTGATGCCGCGCTGCTGGCAGTAGAAGAGCTGGTCTTCGCTAATCTTAGATGTGGTGGCCTCGTGCTCCATTATGGCCGTGTGGTTGTCGGCCTTGATATAGGGCCACGTGTGGGCGCCGCATTGGTCGCCCAAAAGAAGGCTGTCACACTGCGAGTAGTTCCTCGCGTTGTCGGCCCCCTTCCCAATCTGCACCAAGCCACGGTAGCTGTTGTGGCTCTTGCCGGCCGAGATGCCCTTGGACATGATGGTCGAACGTGTGTTTTTGCCAACATGAATCATTTTGGTACCGGTGTCGGCCTGCTGGTAGTTATTCGTCACAGCAACAGAGTAGAATTCAGCCGTCGAGTTGTCGCCCTGCAGTATGCAGCTGGGATACTTCCATGTCACCGCGCTACCGGTCTCGACCTGCGTCCAACTCAGCTTCGAGTGCGAACCTTTGCAGATGCCGCGTTTTGTAACAAAATTGTATATACCACCTTTGCCGTCCTTATCGCCAGGGTACCAGTTCTGCACGGTACTATACTTCACCTCGGCGTCTTTCATGACCACAATCTCGACAATTGCAGCATGAAGCTGATTTTCATCGCGTTGCGGAGCAGTGCAACCCTCCATAGAGGAAACGTAGGCACCTTCGTCAGCCACAATAAGCGTACGTTCGAACTGTCCGGTACCCTTGGCGTTAATGCGAAAATAGGAACTCAGTTCCATCGGGCAGCGCACCCCTTTGGGAATGTAGCAGAACGAGCCATCGCTGAATACTGCGCTGTTGAGGGCAGCAAAGAAGTTGTCTGTCGACGGCACCACCGAACCCAAGTACTTGCGAACCAAGTCTGGGTGCTTTTGCACGGCTTCGCTGATAGGCATGAAGATGATGCCTTTCTCTTCCAGAGCCTTCTGACTTGTAGTCTTCACACTGACGGAGTCCATGATAGCATCGTAGGCCACACCAACTGACGACTCGACGCCTGCCAGCGCCTCACGTTCACGCAGCGGGATGCCAAGTTTGTCGAAGGTGGCCAACAGCTCCGGGTCCACCTCGTCCATACTCTTTTTCTTCTCCTGCTTTGGAGCGGCGAAATAGATGATGTCCTGATAGTTGGGAGTCTCATACTCGAGGTGAGCCCAATCGGGTTCTTTCATCTTTTGCCAACGGTGGAATGCCTGCAGTCGGAAGTCGAGCAACCATTCCGGCTCTCCTTTCTTCTTCGAAATGAGGCGTACAATGTCCTCATCCAAACCTTTGCGGATGGTTTCGGTATCAATGTCCGTAGTGAAGCCCCATTTGTATTCCTCGTTTGTAACTTCCTGAATTATATTTTTTTCTTCGTTTTCCATCGGTCTGAGATTATATTATAATTGGTCGCGCACCGACATTGCATCGGCCACGAGAAAGATACTTCCTGTTATCAATATCATATCGTCGGGTGTAGCCTCAAGACGAGCCGCCTTTACTGCCTGCAAAACATCGGGATAGGCTTTACCTCCCATACCCATTGTTTCGGCTGCCGACGCCAACTGCTCGACCGGCATACGGCGAGGCACTGACGGCTGGGTGTAATAATACGTGGCTTCTGTCGGCAATAATCTGAGTATGGCCGAAAAATCCTTGTCGTTGACGCAGCCGTAAACGATATGCAACTTCTTGTAGTTCATGGTCGACAACTTGTCAAGCATAGCATTGACGCCGTCGGCGTTATGTGCCGTCTCGCACACAACCAGAGGCTTTTCCGCCATTATCTCCCAGCGGCCGTGAAGTCCAGTCTTGGCGACAACCGACTCGATACCGCATTTTATCGCCACTGGATCAATATGATAACGGCCTTGATGGTTGATTGCTTCGATGGCGGCAAAGAGTGTGGCTATGTTCTTGACCTGATAGCTTCCGGCCAATGGCGACACAAGATTGGTCATCAACGGCTTTCCAAGTCGCTCAATATCAAAGTTAAGCCGACCTAAATACGACCCAAGTCCGACCTTGACCCTGTAAATATCATCAGCAAAGACGATTGGAGCGTTGCGTTCAGCAGCAATGGCTTCAAAAACCGGTCGCGTCTCGGGGTGGCTCTCCCCTATCACCACGGGCACATGTTCTTTGATAATACCTGCCTTTTCGACAGCGATTTTGGCCAGTGTGTCGCCAAGAAACTGCGTGTGGTCAAGTCCGATGTTGGTTATAACGCTCAGTTCCGGAGTGATGACGTTGGTTGAATCGAGCCTGCCACCCATTCCGACTTCAACTACGGCGATGTCGACTTCGTTGCGGGCAAAGCAATCGAATGCCATACCCACCATCATCTCGAAAAACGACAGTTGCAAGCGCTCAAAAGTTGATTTGTGACGTGCCACGAAATCCACCACTTGAGATTTCGTAATCATTTGACCATCAATACGAATGCGTTCACGCATATCTACCAGATGTGGTGAGGTGTATAATCCCACTTTGTAGCCGGCTTCGTGCAGAATCGACGCCCACATATGGCTGACCGAACCTTTGCCGTTGGTGCCAGCCACATGAATCGAGCGGAATTTGTGCTCGGGATGGTCGAGAGCCTCCATGAGTTGCTGTGTCGAGGTGATGTCGGCCTTGTAGGCAGCCTGCCCGATGCGGTGGTACATCGGAAGCGAATTGAAAAGGTAGTCTATGGTTTCCTGATAGTTCATTACTTTGGCAATGTGTAAGTTAGGCCGGCAATGAAAATGCCGCGCTGCGAGGGATAGTTAGCCCAGAGCATATAGCGCTGACAGGCAAGATTGTCGACGCGGAGGAAGAAACTGAGGGCTCTGTTGTGACGATATTCGATTTCGGCATTGATACCATAGCGAAACGGCATGGTTTGGTCTGCAACCTCATCCCTCATACTGCCCAGCAGAACACTTCCAAGGTGGAAAATCCACTTGAAGTTGTAGTTTAAGTCAAGTCCAATATGCACATCAAAATCAGGACGATATTGTAGGTATGCGTCATCTGCTATGAGTGAATATGTGTAGTAATTGCCTCCAAGTGTTGCCTTAATCATCTCGTCGTTGACGAAAGTCACGTCAGCCCCCACTTTCAGGCGGTTGTTGTCGAAATAATAGGTATTGTAGACATTATGCAGAGCGTAATTGTTATTGAGATAGAAACTCAAGTCGTCACGTAAAAGTGAATATTCGGCGGCAGCCTTGACTTCGAGTTTTTTGCTCAACATCCAACGAGCATGAGCCACGAAGTCGTAGTGGCGTGTGGCGCGTAGTTCGGCATTGGGGGCAATGTATGGATTAACTAAACGAATTGTATTCCAGCTATTTGCATCCATTCCGCCAGTCGCACCGAGGCTGACTACAAGCGATTCG
This sequence comes from uncultured Bacteroidota bacterium, assembly GCA_902803395.1. GTDB lineage: Bacteria > Bacteroidota > Bacteroidia > Bacteroidales > P3 > Colimorpha. The sequence continues at coordinate 5,268 of CADCPQ010000078.1, read as the reverse complement.
TTGAGCAACGACTTGCTAACAACGACATCGGGGAAGAAACGGAAAATCACAGTGTTGGATGTGAAAGCGTCCCATCCGGCAGTCACACCAGCATGGAATTGCAGGCCACGGAACATAAAGTCGGCATATGGGTTGACTTTGACAATGTTTCGGACACCGCGTACTGTATCAACAGCCACGCCATTGTAACCGAGTGGCATTGTGGCATTTGCGTCAGGACGGAAGCCGTTTTTGTAGGCATCCCATTCTATATGGAGAAATGCCACACCCTTGTGGCGTCCAAGGACGGTGAAGCCGTAATTGACATCGCCTGAAAGGTTGAGATTCAATTCGTTCTGAGCGTATGTAGCCCAAAGGTCAGCCAAACGGATATTAGCGGCATAACCGAGCTTGCCCTTGTCGAGTTCAAGATTTTTCAATCCGGCATTCCAGCAAATGTAATTGTATGCTATGCGGTAGTCAGAGGTTTTTATGTCGCTGCGAGTTCGGTTCAATGCCGCTGCGAGTGTGTCGTCAGTGAATCCATAATATAAATTATAGTCATTAGAGTAACTTATGTCCGAGGAGAACTGGAGTTTCTCCTTGAAAATGTATTTTCCAAAGGCCGACACCGTTGTAAGCGAATAGTGGTCGGGGCCGTAATCGGGCAGTTTGCCCCACGATGAGCGGTGAGTGACTGCGGCGCCGTATGTCAACTTCTTGTCGCGCAAGGAGTTGTAATAAGCCTCAGCCAACGGGGTCCAATAGTTTCCAAAACCGAGTCTGAAATAATTGTGATAGAGTTTTGTGGTCGGCTCACCAACGATTCGGGCTGCTTTTATTCGTGCCGGTTCATAGAGCGATGTCAGACGACGTGGTGTCACGGTGTACGAAAACTTATGTTCGAGAGTGGTCGAAGTGTCGGCCATTACAGGAGGTATGTTTATCTTGACAGCCTCGTCGATTTCCGGACGATACGAACCTGTAACGATAACCTGCTCGTTGTATTCTCCCTTCGGGTCGTCCTGCGCAAAAACCGACAGAGAGGCGGCAGTAGAGACCAGAAACATTGCTGCGTATATATAATTCCTTTTCATATACTTTTTATTTACAGTTCAATTATCAATTCTTCCTCTTCTTTCGATGCGGCGCGGTTCTCTTCGTCAATGATGGCGTTGAGACGCTGAGTGGCTATTTGCACCAACTCGGCGCCGTCATAGTTGTCTATTATACTCTGGAGCGTCTGCTTTGCCTGAAGGTTGTTACCTCGAGCCTTGTATATGTCAGCCCAAATGACGAAGGCATAAGCCAGCCAATAGTCACTTGAAGCATCGGAAACGACAGCCTCGACTATGCGCTCCGATGCATCATAATCGTGGTGTAAATATAATATTTCAGCTTTGCGACATAGAGCTTCACCACTATATTCGCCGTTCGACGACGACTCCAATTTCGAGTAATAATAGAATGCACTGTCATTGATGTTGTTGTCGAAACAACTTCGCGACATCAACAACAGAGTTTCATCGCGTAACTCGGCCGGAGCCTTGTCGTCGGCCAAAAGTTTGCGTCCCGAATCAATCAGCAGGTTGTGATCAGCAAGAGCCGAAGCCGACCTAACCAAACCAATACGTCCTTGCAGAAGGCTTGCCGACGACTCGGCGCCATCAACCAAACGAGTGTACAATTCCTTAGATTTGTTATATTGCTTCAGACTCAGCGCAATGTCGGCACCGGCAATGAGAGCGCGCTCGGTGTAACTATTTTTCCCAGTCGATGCTACGGCCTCATACAAAGGCAATGCCTTGTCGAACTGGCCAAGCCTCATGTAGCTGTCGGCCAGACAATAACGGGCTTTCAGTGAGAACAAACCATTTGGGAAACGATTGAGGTAACGCTCAAACCCAGTTGAGGCGGCTTCGTAGTCACCCTCACCGTAACGTGCTTCGACTGCCACAAATGTGGTCGAATCTTGTTCCGCAGTTGAGATGGTGGTATTGGTTGTGCGCTTGACATAGGCAAAGTACTCATCAACCTGCCCCCTTGCAATATAGATGTTCTTGACGGCACTCAAAGCGTCTCGAGCCTCGTCGGTTGCCGGATAGTTGGTCAGCAATCGGTCGAAAGTCTGCAACGCTTGCTCATCGCGTTCAGTGTTGTAATAAATCAGGCCCATGCTCAGGAGCGCATTCTTGACGTATGCACTGTTGGGATATTGCTTTATAAAGTTGGAGTAGTATGTCATGGCCATCTCATTGTTATCGAAAGCCAGATATGTATTGGCAATCTCGAGCATGGCTTTTGAGGCCAGCGGTGAGTTTTCGTAACGCTCGAAAATATAATTCAGATAGGTCAGTTTTTCACTGTTACGGCCTTGAGCTCCGAACGACATGGCCTTCTGGTAGGTGGCATAGTCAGCGTCGCGACCCTTGCCGTCGATAACTTTCGAGTAGTAGCGTATGGCATCGTCGTAACGCGAACCGATGTAATGGCAGTCGCCGAGGCGGTTGTTGGCATCGTCGACTATCGAGCGGTCAGTGCCGAAACCCGACAGAGCCACAACTTGCTCGAATGCATCCTGGGCTTCGTCGTAGCGTTTCTGCTTCATTTTAAGGTAGCCGTATGTGTAACGTGCCGGTACGGCGTATGCCGACGAACGCGAATAGGATGAATTAATGAAGCGTGTGATGGATTTATCGGCAGCCGTGAAACGCCCAAGACGGTACGAGGCCTCGCCACTCAAATACGAGGCATCGGCAGTCATTCGCGGCACAGCGTTGATTTTCACTCCTTTGTCGAAATGCGTCAGAGCCTGCTCCAGATCTCCTTTGTTCATTAGTTCCACGCCGCGGTTTACAACGGCGCGCTGGTAGGCCTGTTCCAATGCCGCATTGCGTTGCGGAATGCGTTCCAGCATCGTTATGGCGTCCTTGTAATTCTTTGTGGTACAGTAGAGAGAGGTTAGAATTTCCTGTATTTCAGTGCGGTGAGTTGTCTTGGGATAGCTTTTCAGGTAATTTTCAAACGAGTGTATCGACTCGTTGTAGGGGTTCTGCTTAAGTTCGCAGCCAAGTTTGGCATAGTTGAACAGCGATTCCTCCTTGATTTTCGGGTCGAAATCCATTTTTGAGGCCTGTAGGAACATACTGCGGGCGTCGCTTTTGCGTCCGTTTTTGAGATAGCAGTCGGCAAGCAAATACAGCGCATTCTGAGCTACGCTGTCGCTGCACACCGTCTTGCGAACAAGGTATGCGGCGGCCGAGTCGTAGTTGCCCAACTGGTAGTAGCAGTATCCGATTTGGTAGTCGTTGTCCTGAGGAGTACAACGGCCAGCACCGTCGTCATTGCCTTGAGCCACAGCGCGGTACTGCTCCAGAGCTCGGGCATATTCGCCACGGTTGAAATAGACCTCGCCAATCATCTGGCGTATTTCGTCGCGACGGAAAGTCTCCTCGTCCTGCAACAGCTGCGGAGCCATCTGCAACAGTTCGTCCTCACGCCCGAGATAATAATAAATTCGCGCTATGTAGCTCGGCACAATACGTGTGAATCGACGGTCTTTCTGCAATTCGCGGAAGTTACGCAGCGCCGGCTCGTATTCGCCTTGCATATACTGGATGTGGGCGTAGTAGTAAAGCGACGAGGCTGCATATTTCGACTTGCCTCCAACCTGCTGCGCGAACAATTTCTGTGCCTCGCGGTAACGGCCGGCGTCGAACAGGCAGTAGCCCATCTTGAAGTTAAACTCGGCCCTGTGGTTGAACTCGACCTCGGCCACGTTCACTTCACGGTAATATTCGAGAGCCTTGGCCAAATCGCCTCGTGAATAATAAAAATTGCCCAAATAGAAACGGGCCATATTGCAGCGTCCACTCTGCGGATAGAGGCGTAAAAACTGCTCGAGACGGAACGCCGCGTCGTCGTTGTCGAGCCTTTCCGAGCACACCGCCGCATAGTAGCAGGCGTCGGCAGTCGAGACGTCGCCTCGACCTTTCTGCGCTTCGGCTATTGCGTCGAAAACATTCTGCGCGGCCGCGAACTTCTGCTTCTCGAACAAATCCATCGCCTGGCGATAGAGACGCTCCTGTTGTTCCGTGTCAACGTTTTTTTGCGCGTTTGCCGATAGCGCACACACTACCACAAACGCCGCAACAATAAGAGTTTTAAACTGTTGTGTCATTTTCAAAGCAATATTTACAAAACAAAAGTACAAACAAAAATCCATATATACAACCGTGCGCGTAAACATTTTTCAACATCGTCAAGTTGATTTCATTCGAAACAGAATGAAAAATCGCCAAACCGTTGAAAACCAGCGATTTGTAAATTTTTACACAATACCCTGATATTCAGGGTATTGGATGGGTTCTCCTCGGGTTTGGGTCGGCCTTACATCGGCCTTGCTTCGGGCAGGTAATAACGGCTGCCGATGAAAACACGATGAAAGGCCATAGGTATTCCGACCTATGGCCTTTCAAATTGTTGATATTTAGTATCTTGTCTATTATTCCACCTTGAACGACTGAAGGTCAGCCTCGGTGAAATGCATCACGTAGTAAGCCTTGGCGCAAACGTCCTCTTCGGTCATGCGGACGTAGACGTTGGCGCTCTTCTCGAACAGTTCGGGGGCGCGGTTGGCGTCGTCGATGATGAGCAGGCTCATGATGATTTCGGCGGTCATGTCGTAGAGACGACGAGCCAGGAAATCGTGGACATCCTGGTTGTTCTGCTCGTTGACGTAGTTGACGGCCTTCTCGTAGAGGTCGATAAGCGGGGCTACGCGGCTCTTCAAGGCGCCGTCGGGGGTCTTTTCGAGCATATCCTTCATCACCTGCAGATAGGTGCCGTTGGTGATGTAGCGGATGGCGGCGACGACCTGCAGCTGGGTGGTGCCTTCGTAGATGGAGAAGATGCGGGCATCGCGATAGAGGCGCTGGCTCTTGTATTCCATTATGAAGCCCGAGCCACCGTGAATCGAGATGGCGTCGTAGGCGTTCTGGCTGGCGTATTCGGAGTTCATGCCTTTGGCTAACGGCGTGAATGCGTCGGCCACGCGGCTGTAGGTCTTCATCTCGGTGCGCTCCTCGGGGGTCAGTTTGCGGTCACGCTGGATGTCCTCTAGGCACTTGTAGAGGTCGACGTAACGGGCTGTCTGATAGAGCAGACTGCGGCCGGCGTCGAGCTTGGCCTTCATGCGGCTGAGCATAGCGTAGACTGCCGGGAAGTTGATGATTTTCTGTCCGAACTGGGCGCGCTCGCGAGCGTAGGCAAGTCCCTCGTTATAAGCCT
>CADCPQ010000077.1 GCA_902803395.1 uncultured Bacteroidota bacterium | reverse complement strand
TCGCGATACCATTTCCTATCCGATTTGAAAAATGCCCTCAAGGATGACCCCGCGACAAAAAAATATCTCAAATTTGTCGACATTTACATCACGGCCTGCAACGAGGACCTGAACGCCTACATCAACTCGTCGGATATCACCAGCATAGAGCAGTCGCACAACACATATTCCAACATCAGCGGCGGTGGTATTGGCATATTCGGATCCCGAAGAACCCACCTGAAACAACGCATTCCGGCCGACAGCGCCAACGGCCCCGGTAGCCTCTTCGTTGAGATTTTGAAACTCGATCTCAATTTCGATTAAAGTTTTTGCAAAATTATTATCGTGGAATGGATAAAATTGTGTAATTTTGCATTTTGGACATAATAACGAAATATATTAAAAATCAAATAATTAACAATACAAATGAACATTACAAGAGAAAAATTGAGCGATTTAGACCTCAGTATCAAGGTTGAAATTGAAGAAAATGACTATAATGAGGCGGTCAACAAGTCGCTGAAACGTATGCAACAGAATGCCACCGTTCCCGGATTCCGCAAAGGCAAAGCTCCCATAGCTCTCATTTCGCGTATGTATCGCACTTCTACCGTCGCCGACGAGGTTCAGCGCCTGCTCAGCGATTCCATTTTCAAATATGTCGAGGACGAGAAACTCGATATCTTCGGCTACCCCATATCAAACGACGAAAAAACCGGTGTCGTCGATTTCGACAACCAAAAATCTTTCACTTTCTATCTCGATGCAGCCCTCAAACCTGTCGTCAATATCGCCTGGGACAAAATCGACGCTAAAATGCCTCACATCAAGGTTGGCAAGAAGGAAGTCGACGAGCAGATTGAGAATCTCCGCCGCCGTTTCGGCAACTTCGAGACCCCCGACACCCTGTGCGAAGGCGCCATGGTGTACGGCAAGGCCGAAGAACTCGATAAGAAAGGCGAAGTCAAGGAAGGCGGTGTCAGCACCTACGCCATGTTCAGCATGGACGATATCAAGGACGAGGAAATCCGCAACTCTTTCATCGGCAAAGCCGCTACCGACACCATCGAAATCGACACTCCCAAGACTTTCGACAACAAGACTCTCGTCGAGAAATTCCGCATGACTCCCGAGCAGGCCAAAGGCTTCAAGTCGAAAATGCGTTTCACCTGCAGCAGCTGCTCGCGCATCACTCCCGCCGAACTCAACGAAGAACTTTTCGAGAAAGCATTCCCCGGCCGTGGCATCAAGACCGAGAAAGATATGCGTAAAGCCATCACCGAACAGCTCAACGAGGTCAACGACGAGCAGTGCCGCATGGTCTACTCCAACAAAGTTTACAAAGCCCTCGTCGACAATTTCGACGCCCAGCTGCCCGAGGCTTTCCTCAAACGTTGGATAGCCCGCAACAACGAGTCCGCCAACGCCGAAACAATCGAGAGCGAGTGGGCCGAACGCTATCTTCCCTCAATCAAGTGGGAACTTATCCAGAACGAACTCGAGAAAATCAAACCCATCGAGCCCACCGAGAACGACATCATCGACTATATCAAGAACATACTGCGCAACAGCCCCTCTGGCGACGAGAAAGAGACCGAGGAACAGCGTGAGACCCGCCTCACCGAGGCTGCCCGCACCATCGCCAAAGAGCGCGAAAATGTGCGCCAGATTGTCGACCGCCTCTACAGCGACAATCTCTGCAAGCTCTTTGTCGACCAGCTCAAGCCCGAAGTCGAGGACATGACTGTCAAGCAGTTCAACGATATGTCCAAGAAATAACAAATCGCAGTCATCTGTCGGTCGGCGGACGGCGAACCGTCACGCTGACCGACTTTTTTTAACCACAAAATACATCGCCAATGAAAAAGTCAGTACTCACCCTTGTTCTTATCGCTCTTGTGACCGCCGCCTCGGCGCAATTTGAGCAACGTCAGTCATTTGCGGTCAACACATTTCTGTCGGGGGGTGTCGGCGTTGGCTTTTTCAGCACCTCCGGCAATTCGGTCGGCAACGGCGCCGGTTTTTCAGGAGGCATTGCCTATGGCAAATGGATTTTGCAACCGTTGGCAATGCGTGTAGGTGTTGATGCCATCATGACAAACGTCAACGACCAGTCGCGCACTTACCTGTTCGGCAGCGCCCAGTTCATGTGGGACCTCCTGTCGGCTTTCGGCAGCATACAAAACAGCCGTGTCAACGTGCTCCCAATAGTCGGCCTTGGGGTATATTCGCAGCAGTCGGCTTCGAGTAGTACATCCAACATCCACACAATGTTCGGCTTGCACGTGCCGGTGCGCATAAAAAACGGCCTGTCGGCTTTTGCCGAATATAAATGTTTTGTTCTGGCACAGAGCACCTATGCCGACTACCTGCACGCCATTACCGTTGGCGCGACATACAATTTCCTGTATTTCCCCTACAGCCGCCGTTCCGAATACGCCACCCATGGTATGTTCGAGGACTGGTTCCTGGGATATGGCCTCGGCGCCAACGTGGCCCTGTTCGATTTCAAGGGTTTTAACGATTTCGGTCGCTACAGCATCATGCCCGAGATTATGATAGGCCGCAACTACACTCCGCGTTGGACCATCAGATTCGAGCTGTCTGGCCTGTTTGCGCACAATAAGGACAACGAAATGTACCGCTACACCGACTTCCATGCCGATGTCCTTTTCAACCTTTCCAACCTCATGGGCTTCACCCGTGGTCGCCGCCTCGGCATAATGCCCTACCTCGGTGCTGGTCCGGTGTGGCGCTACGACAGCCCCAATTTCTCCATGTGCGCCAATGGAGGTCTTTTCCTGCGCTACTATGTGTCGCCGAGGTCCGACATCTTTGTCGATGCCAAATACACCATGATTCCTCACTATGTTGCCGGCGGTGGAAGTACCGATAGCCGTTACGGCGTCGGTATAGCCTCGCTGACTTTCGGCTACATATACAATATGGGCACCAGCACCACCCGCTACCGTATGCCGATAGGCAGGTAATGTGAAAAAAAATTTGCCATATCAGAAAAGTTTTGTAATTTTGCAAATTCAAAAGTAGTGCCAAATGGGCCAGAAACGAGATACTATAGTACAGTTTAGTGGCTTGAAATCAGGACGTTATACGTATGATTTCACCCTCGGCGGCGACTTCTTCGATGAGTACAAAAACGAAGAAATTGCCGGTGGCGAGGTGCGTTTTGACGTTACTTTGGACAAAAAAGAGCGCACTTTGCTCTTTAATTTTCACTTCGAGGGAACCCTTGTCACAATGTGTGACCGCTGTCTTGGCCAGATGACCGTCCCGGTCAAAGGCGACGACACCCTGTGCGTCAAGTTCAGCGACGAGGAACAGAGCGACAACGAGGACGTGGCCATCCTGCCCGAGAACGCAAGCGAGATTGACTTGGCGCAGTATATGTACGAGTATGTCGCCGTAAGCCTTCCCATGCAGCACGTCCACGCCGAAGGCGAGTGTGACCCCTCGGTGACAAGTTACATAACCGACAGCGAGCAGCCCGACAGCGGCGACGAAACCGACCCGCGCTGGGATGCTCTGCTCAAAATTAAAGAAGAAAATAAAAATAATTAAAAATATAGTATTATGCCACATCCAAAACACAGATTCTCGCAGACACGTACTGCCAAGAGAAGAACACACGACAGCTTGGAGAAAGCCCAGCTGACCACCTGCAGCAACTGCGGTGCCCCCGTCATGTATCACCACGTATGCCCCCAGTGCGGCTACTACCGTGGTAAACTCGCCATCGAGAAGAACAGCGAGGCTTAATTCCAAAACCTATGAGGCCCGCCGTGAAACGGCGGGCCTCATTTTATGAGTGGCGCGGCCAAAAGGCCGCGCCACTCACTTTTTTTTTCGCCAGTCAAAAAAAATGTGTATCTTTGCATTTTTAAACGGAATGCAATTACTGCAATGATAGAACTCTTGCTCGGCATAGCCTGCGGTGTGGCTCTCTCGCTGTTCTTCAGCTTCGGACCGGCGTTTTTCGCGCTGATTCAGAACAGCTTGCACTATGGCTACCGTCGCGCTGTCCCGTTCGCTTTCGGCGTCAGTTTGAGCGATGTAATCGTCGTTTTCCTCATGCTCACAGTGCTGCGGCGGGTCGATATGTTTGAGGTTTTGCACAACGTTTACGTCGCATCGGTGGCGAGTGTGGTGATGGCTGGCATGGGTGTATACACTTTTCGCAAGAAGGTCAAAGCCGACAAGATGAACCATGGCGTAAAATTCACGGTGGTCGACCCTCCGCGCCGCCGCAAGGTGCTGGGACGTGGATTTCTGCTCAACTTCATCAACCCGTCAATCTGGATTTATTGGGTGTCGGTCATCGCCCTCCTTTCGGGCGAGCTGGACATCCCCACCAACCGTATGTACCTCTTTTTCGGCGGTGTGCTGGCCGCGACCCTCGGCATGGACATCCTGAAATGCAAACTGGCATCGATGTTGCACAGCATAATCACCGCCGATGTTATCACCACTTTCAACCGTGCTACCGGTATCATTCTGATTGGCTTTGCGTTATACCTTCTGATTTCGATGATAGTCTATCAGGTCGACCCCGTTGCACGGCAGCGCGAGCAGGACAATTCGCCACAGAGTACCGAGATGATAAAACGCATTCACGAAGGGGTAGGGCACCAGTCGACGGCGAAAAAGTCCGACACAATTTCAATTATCTGATTTTCAACCAGTTATATGATTTTATATAAACCACTGGAAATCAAGTGGTTGAATTGGTTCGGGTCGGGTTTGGCTCGGCCTTACATCGGTCTTGCTTCGGACATATATTATCGGCGGGCGACGAAAAGGCGTAGTCAGGCCGTCGGCAGAGCGTAGATGACTGATAATTAACGGGTTTTATTTTACTGCTATCAGCCTGTCGTAGCGGTCTGAAGGCAGACGCATATAGACGAACACCGTGTAGCGGTTTGGCGCGGCAAAGTGGTCGCCTTCGAGCACCGAGGTCAGCCCCTCGCGCTCGTTGACGGGCTTGTATATCAGTTGATACGAATAATAGCCTTGTTTCAGGTACATTCGGGCAGTGTAGGCTTTGTAGCGCGGGTTCCACTCCATGCGGCTGCGGTCGTCGAGGGCCCAGTCGGTCAGGGCGCCCACGATGTGTATCGAGCCGCCGAGCATGGGTTGCGCCATGGGGAGGCTGAAGTTGACCCACGCATAGTCGGCCTCGGTCAGTTTGTTGTTGCGGTCCCACACGCTCACTTTCATGCCGCCGTTGAGCACACGGTCCGACGAGAGCGGGCGCCGCGAGCGGTCCTCGAGTGGCTTGAGCAGGGCGAAAGTCTCGCCGCCGTAGCGCTCGATTTGCTGAACATTGTACATCGGGGTGTTCAGGTTACTGATGTCGAAATATCGAAAAGCGTTGCCGCCCGGGAATACGTTCTCGCGGCGGTGGCTGAAGCTCAACGCGTTGCGGTCGTAGCCGCTGAATTGCAGGGTATGCTCGTTGTCGATGCGGCCGTTTTGGCGCACACGAACAGTGAGGTACTGCGGCTGGCACATCATGTCGGACTCGACGGTGACGTTGACCTCCTGATTTTGCATAACGCCCTCGGCGGCAGTGACTTTGTCGACGCTGACGTTGACCTTGGCGGCAGCCTCGCTGACCCAGAAACGGCGCGTCAGCAACACGCTGTCGGGGTTGTCGTAGGCGAACACCGTAAGCACATAGTTGCCCGACGCGGTGAATTTATCGAACTCCGAAGGGATTGACTGCCAGTAGTTTACGTAGTCGATGTTGGTGGTGAACGAATACTGTAGGTTGTCTATTGAGCCCTCCTCGAAACCCATCATGAACTCAATGGGCTCCATGCCGTCGGGCTGCCAGTTGTGGTCGCAGTGGGCTATGCGGTAGCGCAATTCTTCGGGTTCGGCACTCAGAACGTCGAAACGCAGCATGAGACGGCTGCTGCCGCCGACGGTCAGCACAGGTGCTTCGAGGTCGATGCCGTCGCGGGTTAGCGACACGGTGCGCACGTCGTCGCGCCAAATCGAGTCGGTGGCCGTTTGCGAAGCTGCAACGCTCAGCAAACCAACAAAAACCGCAAAAAAAACAATCCGTTTCATGGTGCAAAGATACACAAAAAAATTGAATAGCCGGCCGCTGTGCAAAAAAAATAGCTCAATTCCGAAAAAAATGAGTATCTTTGCAAATTGTTATGGCCGAAAAAACTGTTTATATCGAAACCTACGGTTGTCAGATGAATTTCGCTGACAGTGAGGTAGTTGGCTCTATCCTCGGCAATGCTGGCTACACCGTGTCGGACACTATCGGCGAGGCCGATTTTGTGCTCATCAACACCTGCGCCATCCGCGACAACGCCGAACAGCGAATCCGAAAACGTGTGCGCGAACTAAAAGCCAGCCAAAGCCGCCGTCCGCAGCTGAGAATTGGCATTTTGGGCTGTATGGCCGAGCGCCTGCAGTCGCAACTGATGGTCGAGGAAGAGAATGTGAGCTTTGTGGTCGGTCCCGATTCCTATCGCAAACTGCCCGAAATACTGCAGCAGGTGGCCAAAGGCCGCAAAATGGCCGAAACCGAGCTCAGCACCACCGAGACCTATGCCGACATCGAGCCCGTGCGTATGGGAGGCAATGGCATTTCGGCCTACATCTCAATCATGCGCGGTTGCCAGAACTATTGCGCCTACTGCGTGGTGCCCTACACCCGCGGCCGCGAACGCAGTCGCGACCCCGAAACCATCGTAGCCGAAGCCAAGGCGCTCTATCACAATGGTTACAAAGAAGTTACACTGCTCGGACAAAACGTCAATTCCTATAATTTCAACGGAGTGGGATTTCCCGAACTGATGGCTATGGTGGCCGAAGTGTCGCCGCGTATGAGGGTGAGGTTTGCCACGTCGCACCCCAAAGATTTGAGCGACAGCCTGCTGCAAACCATGGCGGCGCACGACAACATCTGCCGCTGCGTACACCTGCCGGTTCAAAGCGGTAGCAACCGAATGCTCAAACTCATGAACCGCCACTATACCGCCGAATGGTATCTCGACAGGATCGACGCAATAAAACGCTATGTCCCAGACTGCTCGATAACCACCGACGTCATTGCCGGTTTCTGCACCGAGACCGAGGAAGACCATCAGGCCACGCTTGAGATGTTCCGTCGCGTGAGGTACGATTACGCCTATATGTTCAAATTCTCGATGAGGCCCGACACCTACGCCGCCAAGCATCTTCAGGACGACATCCCCGACGAAATCAAAACCCGCAGACTCGAAGAAATTATCGCCCTGCAGGGCCAGATTGCGCTTGAAAACAACCGCCTCGAAATTGGCAAGGAATACGAAGTGCTGGTCGAAGGGCCGTCGCATCGTAGTGATGCTCAGTATTTTGGCCGCAACAGTCAGAACAAGGTTTTGGTGTTCGACCGCCACGATGTGCAGCCAGGCCAGTATGTCAAAGTGCGCGTCACCGACTGCACCGCCGCAACATTGAAAGGTGAGTTGATTCAATAACATGAAGAGAGCCTGTGGCTCTCAATAGCGGTGCCGAAGGCATTACGAGCGGAGCGAAGAAAAGCGAAGAATAAAAAACGTAAATATTTAAAAATAGTATGGCAAAAGAAAACTTTTTCAAAAAATATCCCGTCGCCAAACATTTGCTGCTGATGTTGGGAATTTCGGCCGTGATATTGATACTTGTGTTCATCATCCTCAAGATCTATGCCCGTCAGGGTCAAGAATATACGCTGCCCGACGTGGTGGGCATGAACTACGAAGAGGTACGCCGTGGCGACTCATTGTCACTGCGTTACGTAGTGCTTGACTCCATCTTCAAGCCCGGCATCGAAGGCGGCCAGATACTCTCGCAGGACCCGAAACCCGGCACAATGATAAAGAAGGGCCGCAAAATCTATATCACCATGACAGCCTACGCCGCCGAGGATGCCGTCATGCCCGAACTGTCAGGCAGCACCGTCCGCCAGGCCGTTTCGCACCTCGAAAATGTTGGCCTTCAGGTGGGTAAACTGCGTTTTGTCGACGACCCGTACAAAAACGCCGTCATCGACCAGAGTATGAACGGCAAAAACGTCTACGCCGGCCAGCAGGTTCCGCGTGGATCGCGCATCGACCTCACTGTCGGACTCGGCGACGGCCTGGGTCAGTCAGTGGTGCCGTTTGTCATCGGCCGCACTTCCGACCGAGCCCGTCGCGACATCTTAGTTGTGTCGCTCAATGTCGGCAGAGAGCACTTCAACGGCGTGAAAGATAGGCAGAAAGCTGTCGTCTATCGTCAGGAGCCTGACTACACTGGCGTGACGCAGTATCCTTATGGCACCGAGGTCGAACTTTGGTATCGCGATGCCACGGCTGATGAGATTGACCAAATGATTAAAGACTTCAAAGTCGATTCATCGAAAATAATTATCAACTCCTCGCCGGACGAGTCCATCCTGACTGACGACGAAGGCTATCAATGGTAATCATGCGCAAACAGTTGCTCATAACCATCCTGTTTTTTGCCGCCGCGACTGCAGCGGCGCAGGAGTTGCTCGTACCGCTCGAATTGCCGCCGGTTCCTTCCGCCATAAGGCCGGCATTGAAGCAGAACGCCGAGCCAGTAAAGTTGCCGTTTTTCGATGATTTCTCTGATTATAAAGGCTATCCCAAGCAGAGTCACTGGGTCGATGAACAGGCATTTGTGGGGTCTGACTACGGACAGAATCCGCCGACTATCGGCATGATGACACTCGACGCTATCGGCGCTGATGGCAAACTCCACGCCGGAGCATCAGTCGACCTCTTCTCGGGCGACACAGCCACCAGCGCCGCCATCAGGCTCGACTCGATTTTTGGCGACAGCACATGGGTTACCTCAGCGGCCGACTCGCTGGTTTTCAGCTTTTTCTATCTTCCAGGCGGCGGCAGCGGCAGCGAACTTGAGCGCACTCAGGGCCGTCCGTCGGAGATTGACTCGCTGTTCCTTGAATTTTACAAGCCTCAAACCGATGAGTGGGTCTGTGTATGGTCGCGCGGAGGTATCTCGGTCGATAGTCTCATAGCCCTGACCGGCCATGCGTGGCAATACGTCGCCATCGCGATAACCGACGACGGGTACCTCGACAGCGCTTTCCGTTTCCGTTTCCGCAATTATTGCAGCCTGAACAACAGCACCAAACCCGGCCGCGCCGGAAACTGCGACCACTGGAACATCGACTATGTCTACCTCGACCGCTCACGTTCGGTGCTTGACACCACGTTCGACGACGTTGCCTTCGTCAATCCGGCTCCGACCATGCTGTCCCATTACCGCGCTATGCCGGCACGTCAGTTCCGCACGTCGGATATGGCTCAGTCGCTGCAGATGACGATAACGAACCTATACTCGACTCCCATCACAACTCATTATGGTTATGATGTTTACGATGAGAATGGCAACCGTATTGACGGCTACAACGGCGGCGACCAGAACGCCCCACCTTTCCGCGTTACCGGGACTTATCAGCAAGCCACGGCCCACGCCAACCCGCCGGTGAATTTCAGTTTTGCCACTGGCAACGCGCCGCGCTCGTATACTATCATCCACGTCGTGCGCGAAGGTTTGGGCGACGGCAACCCCCAGAACGACACCACCGTTTTCCGGCAAATCTTTGACAATTATTTCGCTTACGACGACGGCACCCCAGAGGGTGGCTACGGCCTCTCGACGACAGGCAAGCTCGCCAACCGTTTCGACCTCAACGTTGCCGACACGCTGACAGCCATAGACCTCTATTTCAACCGCACCCGCAACGGCGAAAACGAATTGATACCGTTCCGCATAATCGTCTGGGCCAACAACAACGGCGTCCCCGGCGAGGAACTCTACCGCGACAGCCAGCGTCGTTATCCGCAGTTTGCAGGACTCAACAAATATCACCGCTATGTTCTTGAACATCCGGTAGTTATAAGCGGTTCTGTGTTTATCGGCTTTGAGCAACTCAACGGCAATTTCATCAATATCGGGTTCGACCGCACCTTCAACACGGCCAGCCGCCGCTTCTGCCTTTACGGCACCGAGTGGGAGCCGAGTCTCTATTCGGGTTCAATCATGTTGCGCCCCTGTTTTGGCCAAGCGGCTACGGTGTCGATTTTGCAGCCCATGCAACTAAATGTCAGTGTGTTCCCGTCGCCAGTCAGCGATGTGTTGAACATAGTCGGATTGCCTGACGGCTGCACCGTGACATTGGTTGATATGGTTGGTCGTCAGTGCTTTACGGGTCACGACGTGGCAAAAATCGACGTTTCGAACCTCCCTTGCGGAATCTATCTTTTGCGGGTAGTCGACAAAAAAAATAACGCCGTCGGCACAACAAAAATCGCAATCTCGCGTTAAAGTCACGATGGAAGAGTTTGACGACAACATAGAACTCCAGGACGAGAACGGTCTGTATGAGCACCACCGCATCGTAGTCGACCGCGGCCAAGAGATGATGCGCCTCGACAAATACCTGCAAATGAGGCTTGAAGGCATCTCGCGCAACAAGATACAGATGGCCTCGCGCGCCGATTGTGTGCTGGTCAACGACAAACCCGAGAAACCGAGCTACCGGGTCAAACCCCTCGACGTCATCACCGTCCTGCTGCCCGAACCGCCCCACGAAATCGAGCTCGTACCCGAGGATGTCCCATTCAAAATCGTCTACGAGGACGACTACGTTGTGGTCGTCGACAAACAGCCTGGCCTCGTGGTCCACCCCGGTGTGGGCAACTTCCATGGCACTTTGCTTAATGGATTGCTCTTTAAATATCAAGGAGTTACTGGAATCGATGGCGAGCCGGTAATACCGCGGTTGGTTCATCGAATCGACAAGGACACCTCGGGCCTTCTGCTTGTGGCCAAAAACGAAATGGCGCAGGCTTCGCTGGCCAAGCAGTTTTTCGTCCACAGCGTCGAACGCAAGTACAACGCGCTGGTGTGGGGCGATTTCAACGAAGACGACGGCACAATTGACGGCAACCTCGGACGCTCGCCCAAGGATCGCCGCGTGATGTGCGTATACCCCAACGACGAGTCGCTTCCACCCGAAGAGCAGCGCGGCAAACACGCTGTAACTCATTATCATGTGCTCGAACGCTTTGGCTATGTGACTCTCGTCGAATGCGTGCTCGAGACCGGCCGCACCCACCAGATTCGCGCCCATATGCGCCACATCGGCCACCCGCTGTTCAACGACGCAGCTTATGGCGGCAACGAGATTCTGAAAGGTACCACCTTCTCGAAATATCGCCAATTCATCGACAACTGTTTCGCCCTCATGCCGCGGCAGGCTCTTCATGCCCTCGTTCTCGGCTTCGAACATCCCGCTACCCATGAGCACTTGCATTTCGAGAGCCCCATGCCCGACGACATGAGCGCCGTGCTCGAAAAATGGCGCACCTACGCCCGCTCATCCATTGCGGTCGGAATCTAAAAACATTTCTTACACTATCGCCAACGCCGACCTCGAACGAGCTCTCAGCAAATAATTCCGAAGCCGCTCTAATTTTATAAGTATCTGAAAACCAATATTTTGTTAGCTTTTATTTAATCCGCTGGAAATCAACCTTTTGGATAGGTTCGGGTCGGGTTTGGTTCGGCCTTACATCGGCCTTGCTTTGCTCCACAAGGTCGCAGGCCTCAAGCAGGCAGCGGCTATGTATGTTTTCGGGGCGATGAAATGGCATACCTGACCCGAACTTGGTGGGTTAAGTGTTGTGTAAATCAGTGATTTAATGGTATTACATCCAAGCGTCGTCAACCATGGCGAGGTAGTCGCTCTCGCTGATGATGGGGATGTTGAGTTTTTCGGCCTTTTTGCGTTTCTCCGGACCCATCTTTTCGCCGGCAAGCAGGAAGTCCGTCTTGCCGCTCAGGCTGCCGCTGACACGGCCGCCGTGCTGCTCGATGTGCGTTTTGATTTCGTCGCGCGAGAAGTTGTCGAACACGCCGCTGACCACAAAAGTGCGGCCGCCCAGACGGTCGACAACCTGCGACGTCTCGACCTTCATCTGCAAGCCTGCGCGACGCAGCCGCTCGACGATTTCGCGGTGCTCGGGGCGTGCGAACCATTCGCTCACGGCGTTGGCTGTCACTTCGCCAACATCCTCGACCATAGCCAGTTCCAGCGCCGTGGCATTCATTAGGCTGTCGATGTCGCCAAAATAGCGAGCCAGTTTTTTTGCGCCGACTTCGCCCACGAAGCGGATGCCGAGGGCAAACACGACCCTCTCGAACGGAACCTGACGTGAGGTCTCGAGGGCTGCCATGATGGCTGCCGCACCCTTTTGTTGGATTGACGCCGCCGAGTCGGCTCCGAGGCCTATCAGCCGTTCGGGCGTGAGGTCGTAGAGGTCGGCGATATTTGTCACCAACCCGGCGCGATACAACATCTCAAGCCGCTCAGGACCAAGCGATTCGAGGTTCATTGCCTTGCGCGAGGCGAAATGCTCGAGACGTCCCACAATCTGTGGCGGACAGTGGTCGCTGTTGGGGCAGTAGAATCCCGCCTCGCCATCGGCTCGAACCAGCGTCGTGCCGCATTCGGGGCAGTTGGTGGCGTAGCCGACAGGTGCTGCACCCGGGAGTCTATGCTCCATGTCGACCCCGACAACTTTGGGGATAATCTCGCCGCCTTTTTCGACCAAAAGCCAGTCGCCGTGGCGGATGTCGGTCTTCTCGATGAAATCGGCGTTGTTGAGCGTGGCGCGACGCACCGTGGTGCCTCCCAGCCACACAGGGCGCAGGTTGGCCACCGGCGTTACAACTCCTGTGCGGCCCACCTGGTAGCTTACCGACTCGAGTGGAGTCGAGACGCGCTCGGCCTTGAATTTGTAGGCTATGGCCCAGCGGGGCGACTTGGCGGTGAGGCCGAGCTTGTCCCACAGGGCGCACTGGTTGACTTTGATGACAATGCCGTCGATGCCGAAAGGCAGGTTCCAGCGTTCGCGGTCCCAGTAGTCGATGTATGCTTTTATCTCGTTGATGTCGCGGCACTCCTTGATGTAGGGCTGCACCTTGAACCCCATTTGCTTGGCGGCCTCAAGACGGCCTGAATGCGTCGCAAACATAGGCTCGGTGGCTGCCGTCGGCTCGTCGGGCGGCAACATCATGAAGTACATACAGAACTGGAGTTTGCGACGAGCGCACTCGGCTGAATCCTGCAGTTTGAGCGAGCCGCTGGCGGCGTTGCGGGGGTTGGCGAAGGGCTCGTCGCCCTCGGCGACGCGCTGCCGGTTCATGGCTTCGAACTCGGCAAAGGGGTACACGACCTCGCCGCGGGCCTCGAAATCGGCAGGGTATTCGCCCTTGAGCCTGAGGGGGATGGTCTTGATGGTGACGGCGTTGGAAGTGATGTCGTCGCCCACTGTGCCGTTGCCGCGAGTGACGGCCTGCACGAGGCGGCCGTCGCGGTAGGTGAGGCCGATGGCCACGCCGTCGTATTTCAGTTCGCAGGTGTAGGAGAAGCTGGTACCGTCGAGCAAGCGGCGAGTGCGGGCTTCAAATTCCTCGATTTCCTCGATGGAGTAGGTGTTGCCAAGCGACAACATCGGGAAGCGGTGGGCGACCTGACGGAATGTCTTGTTGACCTCGCCACCCACGCGCCGCGTCGGCGAGTCGGGTTGGGCCAAGTCGGGAAACTGCTTCTCGAGGTCGATAAGTTCGCGCAAAAGCCCGTCGAACTCGAAATCACTTACTTCTGAGCGGTCGTTCATGTAGTACTCATAGTTGTAGTGGTCAATGAGTTGCGTCAATTCGGCAATGCGTGTGCGAGCTTGTGCGTAGTCCATCGTAATAGTGTTTAGATTAAAATATCGCCCTCGAAATTGAAAGCCACAGGGCCAGTGAGTTTCACCTCTTCGTAGGCCTGTCCGGTTGGGTTGAAAGTCACCTTGAAGTCGCCGCCGCGTGTTTTTATGCGACCGTTGCCGGTCACTATGGCGCAGGCTGTCACGCCGGTGCCGCAGGCCCAAGTCTCATCCTCGACGCCGCGTTCGTAAGTGCGGACATACAATGTGCCGTCTGGCAAATCCTCTATAAAATCGACGTTGGTGCCGTTGGGGAAGGTTGCGTCGTAACGCAGTTTACGTCCTTCGTTATACACGTCGTAATTTTCTAAATCATTGACTCTCTGTACGTAATGCGGCGACCCGGTGTCAAGAAACCATCCGTCGAGGCAACGTTTGACCTCATTGGCCGGAACGCTGCGCATACCGAGACGCACAAGGCCCACGTTGGCGTTGTCGTCCCACATCAACATCTCGGCTTCGTGACTGCCGTCGAAAGCCTCAAAGCGGAACTGCCGCTTGTCGTCGCCGATACCGAGCTTGTATGCGAAAGCGGTGATGCAGCGGCCACCGTTGCCGCACATCGAGCCAAGGGCGCCGTCGGAGTTGTAGTAGCTCATCACGAAGTCGAAATCCGAGCATGAGCGGCCGAGAGTCATCAGGCCGTCGGCACCAATACCGAAACGGCGGTGGCAGAGGCGGGCAATCTGGCTCTGCGTCAGTTTTGGGTTGGCGTCGCGAGTGTCGAGCAAGATGAAATCGTTGCCAGCCCCGTCGTATTTATAGAAATGGAGCTTATTCATAGTCGTAAACCTCCTCCTTGAATTCCGGCACTTCGGATTTCATCAAACGCTTGCTTGTGACGAGCACCAGTAGCGACGTGATTATTATCGAACAGAAAATGACAGCGTAGGTTATCTCCTTTATCATAGTGGCTCCCGGCACGACTTCGTAGCCGAGCGAGTTGTTGAGCTGCTCCGGCATCGAGGCCAGAACGGCGGCCACAAGTCCCTTGGGTATCATCATCGACACCACAAGGCGGTCGTTGACAGTGTTTTTGCGTCCCACGATGAATATCAGTATGAACCTGACCACGAATAACGCGGCAGTGATAATGAGGCCGTAGAGTAGCACTTCGGCGTTGGTGAACGGTATGCAGATGCCGATATAGACAAAGAAAAATGTCTTGAACACAAATACCAGCTCCTTGAAGAAACTACACTCGGCTTTGGTGAGCGGCATCATGCGCACTTTGCCGAATTTGTGCAGAAACGAGAAGTCGAAATAGTCGATGTTGCCGAGCACTATGCCGAAAGCCAGCGAGGCCATCGCGCCGCTGTAGTCGAGCGCTTCGGCCACACCGTACAGCACCACTATGAAGGCCGGAGTGAGGAACATTGAGTTTTTGAACTTACGTACCTTGTCGAGCAGTCCGGCCCACACAATGCCACCCACAGTGCCGACAAGCAGTGACATCACCAACGAGGTGAGGACCTTGCCTACGATGGAGCCCACGGTCATGCTGCCGCGGCGGTAGCCATCGAGGATGGTGAGCGTTATCACGATGGTAAGCATTCCCGACACTGCCGATTCGAGCACCAGCACCGTGGCGGTTCGCTCGCTCACTTTCATTTGGTTGACAAGCGGTATCACTATGGCGGCTGCGGTTCCGGCCACTATCGAGCCCAGAAGGATGGCGGCGTGGAGGTCGAAACCGAGATACCACGCAATTGCGGCCACCGTAGAGACGGAAACAAGCAGCGAAAGCAACGTGATTTCGACCATGCCGCGCCAGTAGCGGCGTATGGCATCGATGCTGGTGTCGACACCGCTGTCGAAAAGTATCAACAGCAAGGTTAGCGACGAGAAAATTGCACCCACGCCCGACAGGTTTTCCGGAGTGACCCAGTGCAAAACCGGGCCTATCAGGATACCTATCATGACGAGCAGCAGCACGTCGGGAATACGGCGCTTGCTGAACAAGGCCGAAAACAAGTGCGCACAAAAAATGAGCAATCCTATGAATATGAACGCTGAACCCATCAGTAATCTAATTCGTCAAATATTTTTCTTAATTTATCAATGTCGGGATTTATCTTCCTCATGGCCTCGTATTTTTCCTGCGGTTGGTAGGCTACCGACTCCACCGCTTGACGCTTGACGAGTATGTGGCAGTTCAACATCGGCATTCCGGATTTGTCGCGCAGCTTTTGCATTACCGCCACTTGGTGGGGCTTGAACTCGGTCTCGAAATAGCTGCCTGGGGCTTCGATGTCGAATTGGCCATGCTCACCCATTGTTACCTTGCGCTGAGCCAGTAAGTCGTTCAGTCCGAGTTCTTGCGCAGTTTCAGACCAGTATTGTTCCAGCTTTTCCTGTGTGAGGGGTTCAACATCGGCCTTGAGTTTCGGCACAGCAGGTTTGGCTATGGAACTCAGTTTGATTGACATAGTAAGAGCGTCGGAAGGCGATTGAGGTTTCGGGCTTTCGCTTTTCACCTCTCGTTTCACGGCTACAGGTTCGCGAGTTTCTATTACCGTTTCCTGTTTTTTGCTTTCAGCATCGTGTCCCGCCTGTGGCGCTCTTGCAATCTAACCGGCCTGTTGATTTTGCAGGGCGGCCAGCTTCATGAGGCATACCTCGACGAAGAGACGTTTGTTGTTGGAGTCGCGGTAACGGTATTCATAGTCCGACGCAATGTCGAGGTATTTGAGCAGAAGGGGCAGGCCGCAGTTGACGGCTTGCTCGCCGTAACGGGCCCGCAGGGTCTGGCTGACGTCCATCAGTTTGTGGGTCGCCGGGTCGAGAGCCACCATCAGGTTGCGCAGATGGTTGCTAAGCCCGGTGATGAATTGCTGGCCGTCGAAGCCCAAATCGCCGACTTCCTTGAAAAGTAGCAGCGAGTTGCTGATGTCGCCGGAACGGAAATAGTCGACCAAACGGAAATAATACTCATAGTCGAGCATATTGAGGCTTGCGAGACACTGCTGATAGGTCAGGTTGCCGGCTGCAAAGCTCACCATCTGGTCGAACATCGACAGTGCGTCGCGCAATCCGCCTTCGGCTTTTCTGGCTATCAGATGCAAGGCTTCGGGTTCGTAGGACACGCCCTCTTTGTCGGCCACATAGGCCAGATGGTTGGCTATATCGTCGACATCGATGCGCTTGAAGTCGAACACCTGGCAGCGCGACACAATGGTCGGCAGCACCTTGTGCTTCTCGGTGGTGGCGAGGATGAACTTGGCATGGGCTGGCGGCTCCTCCAGGGTTTTGAGGAAAGCGTTGAAAGCCGCCTGCGAGAGCATATGAACCTCGTCGATGATGTAGACTTTGTAGCGGCCAGTCTGCGGCGGAAAGTTCACCTGTTCCACCAGCTCGCGTATATCGTTGACCGAGTTGTTGCTGGCGGCGTCGAGCTCGAAAATGTTGAGCGAGGCGCCGCCGTTGAACGAGCGGCAGCTTTCACACTCGTTGCAGGCCTCTGTGTCAGGGGTGAGGTTGGTGCAGTTGATAGTCTTGGCCAGAATGCGGGCGCAGGTGGTCTTGCCTACGCCTCGAGGACCGCAGAACAGGAAAGCCTGAGCCAGCTGTCCTGTGCGGATGGCGTTCTTAAGCGTAGTCGTTATATGTTGCTGTCCCACCACGCTGTCGAACGTCTGGGGCCTGTATTTACGTGCCGAAACGATATAGTTGTCCATCATCATAAACATTAAAATGCAAATGCAAAAATACGAAAAATTCCGGACATAGACATAGTCTTGCGAAAAAAAAACAGATAAAAACGTAAAAATCCGTGAATTGCCATAAACTGTTTTCTGAACATTTATGGCAATTCACGGAATATTCACGTCAATCGACGTCAAAAAGCAAAGAGTTTCAATCGACCCTCAAAAGCAACTTATAGTACACTGGGGTGCCCCATGGCTCGGCGTTTTGCGGCTTGTAGCCCCCGACCCAGCCGTAGATGTTGCCCGTCGACACTGCGGCGACGAGCAGCACACTGTCGTTGATCCAGCAGAGATTGAAGTCGCCACCGTCCTCGCTCCAGCGATAGTCAAGGTAGTGGCACAGAGGAACCATACGATGATGCTCGCTGTCGTACCAATAGTACCACAGCGAGCCATGGAAGTCGCAATCGTGTCCCTTCTGTCCAACGAATATGCCGTTGCTGCCATAGGTCCTTGTCTCCGACTGCATGAATGTGGAGTCGATTTTACCGTTTTCCGCCATCATGAACGACTCAACTGTAAGCGGAGCCAATATGGCGCATTCGTACTGCTTTGTCGACGGATAGTGGTAGAAGGCAGAGACCCTGCTTTCGCATCCCATACGCCGTTCGACCAGTATCTCATCCTCTGTGTCGGCATAACCTCGGAGCAGGTCGTAGCGCCTTGCGTTATTGCGGGTCATGCTGTCCAGCTTGTCGAAAAGCTGCGAGTTGGTGTCAATCTCTACGGTTTTGAGTGTGTATTTATCGGTAAGTAGGCGTCGGTATTCCCGTTCGGTGATTTTCTCGGGGATGACGGTTATTCTGCCGTGAGCCGAAAATGTCGCGTATCCGTTAATGGAATCGGCATATTCATCAGGCGTTTCGACGTATTCATCGATAGTGTTGAAGTCCACCGGTGTTTTGGCGTTGTTACTGCAGGCGGCCAACAGGGTTGCCACAATGAATATCAACAGTGTCCTTGTCATTTATTTCAGTTTCTTAAGGATCTCGACGGTCTGGTTCCAGAACATCTCTACGGTCTTGATTTCGATGCGTTCGTCGGGACTGTGGACGCCGCGCAATGTTGGGCCGTAGGAAATCATGTCCATGTTGGGGTATTTTTCGCCGATGAGGCCGCATTCGAGGCCGGCATGTATAGCCCTGACAATTGGTTCCTTGCCGTACATTTTTTTGTAGACCTCCACGCCGACTTTCAACACGCGGCTGTCGGGGTTTGGCGTCCATCCGGGGTAGCCGTCGCTGTGCTTCACGCGGCATCCGGCCAGGCGGAAGGTGCTTTCGAGCTTGGCAGCGGCGGCCATCTTGGCGCTCTCGACGCTGCTGCGCTGGCTGGTGGCGATGTGGATTACTCCGTCTTTCATCTTGATGCTGGCCAGATTTGTGCTGGTTTCCACGAAGTTGTCGATTTCGCGGCTCATGGCGAGCACACCGTGGGCGCAGGCGTAGAGGAGGTTGACGAGGCGCTCCTGAGTATCCTTGTCGATGAGTTTCTTAGGCATTTCGACGTCGCGCAACTCGAACTCCATGTCGGGTTCGGTCGAACGGAACTCGAACACCATGGCCTTACCCATCTTGGTGACCATGGTTTTGAATGCACGAACTTTGTCTTCGGGCACAGTGACCACGGCCTCGGCTTCGCGGGCAATGGCGTTGCGCAGGTTGCCGCCGTCGATGGTGGCGAGGCGCATACCGTGTTTGTAGGTACCTTCCCAGAGTATGCGGTTGAGAAGTTTGTTGGCGCAGGCGCGGCCGCGGTTGATGTCGTCGCCGCTGTGGCCACCCACCAAACCGCTTACTTTCACGAGGAAGGCCTTGTGTCCGCGGACGACAGGCACGAGCTTGTAGTCCATCTCGGCGGTGGTGTCAATTCCTCCGGCGCAACCGATGCAATACTCGCCCTCGTCCTCATCGTCGAAGTTGAGTAGTATCTCGCTCTTGAGCCAGCTCTTGCTGAGGCCGTTGGCGCCGGTGAGTCCGGTCTCCTCGTCGACGGTTATCAGGGCTTCGAGAGCAGGGTGGGCTATCTTTTTGTCCTCGAGAATGGCGAGGATGGCCGCTACGCCTATGCCGTCGTCGGCACCGAGAGTGGTGCCGTCGGCGGTGAGCCAATCACCGTCAAGCACAGGCTGGATAGGGTCGGTCATGAAGTCGAACTTCTTGTCCGAATTTTTCTCGCACACCATGTCCATGTGAGCCTGCAGGCACACCATGGGGCTTTTCTCGTAGCCCTTGGTGGCGGGCTTGCGGATGAGCACGTTGCCCAGCTTGTCGCTCATGGTCTCGAGTCCGTGCTCCTTGCCCCAGCCTACGAGGTAGGCGCTGATGCGTTCTTCGTGTTTCGACGGCCGCGGAATCTGCATGATTTCACCAAACCAGTGCCACACGCGCTCTGGCTTGAGTCCTTTCAATATGTTCTGTTTCATAGTATGAAGTATTTAATGATTTCCGAATGCAAAATTACACATTTTCGCGCAAATGGCAAAAATTATTTTCGTATGTCTGGAAAAATAGAGTGTTGCAGTTAGAGGCCGGACTTGCAGAGGCACTCGTCGAGGGCGGCGGTTATGGCGGCGCGGTCCATGTGTTGGCCTATGAAGACGAGTTTCTGCATACGGTCGCCGAAAGTGTCATCCCAGTCGCGTAACAGGTCGGGATTGCGACGCATGAAGTCGAGCAACTCATCGTCGGGCATCTCAGCGTACCACTCTCCACTGTCGCGCAATGATATTTGGCGTCCGGCCTGCTCGAAGAGGTAGCAAGTCTCGGGCTCAGACCTAAACCAACAGATGCCTTTGGCGCGTATGACACCTTTTGGCCACAGTTTTGCCACAAAATGGTCGAAGCGGCCGAGGTCAAAGGGCTCGCGTCGATAGTAAACGAAGGTCCCTATGCCGTATTCTTCAGCTTCGCCCTCGTCGTGGTGATGATGGTGATGTTCGTGCCCGTGGTGATGGTGTTCATGCTCATCGTCGTCATCATCATCGTCATCGTGGTGGCCCTCGATGGCATCTATCCATGTGGCCGATGTCGCCACTTGGTCGAAGTCGAACATTCCAGTATAGAGTATCTTGCTGAAGTCGATGTTGCAGTAGTCGCAGTCGACGATTTCGGCTTTGGGTTGGATGGCTCGGATGATTTCGCGTATGCGGCCCAGTTCGTCGGCCGGAACTTCGGAGGCTTTGTTCAGCAGGATGATGTTGCAGAACTCGAT
This sequence comes from uncultured Bacteroidota bacterium, assembly GCA_902803395.1. GTDB lineage: Bacteria > Bacteroidota > Bacteroidia > Bacteroidales > P3 > Colimorpha. The sequence goes on along the minus strand of CADCPQ010000077.1, from coordinate 1,343 downwards.
TTGCTGGATTACGAGGTTTTCGATATCATCCTCGGCTATGCCGGGCTTCAGCAGATTCTTGCCGCTGCCGAACTCGTCCTTCATGCGGAGTGCGTCGACCACAGTGACGATGCTGTCGACCACCGGGATGCCGTCCTTGACGTACTCGGGTCCCATGGTGGGTATGGAGCAAATGGTCTGCGCTATGGGGGCTGGCTCGCAGATGCCGCTGGCCTCGATGACGATATAGTCGAAACGGCGTTGCGACGTGATGTCGCGCAGCTGCTCCACGAGGTCCATCTTAAGTGTGCAGCAGATGCAGCCGTTCTGGAGCGCCACGAGGTTGTCGTCTTTCTGGCCCACCACACCGCCTTTCTCTATAAGGTCGGCGTCGATGTTCACCTCGCCTATGTCGTTCACGATGACGGCGAATTTTATGCCTCGCCGGTTGGCGAGTATGCGGTTCAGCAGCGTCGTCTTGCCGCTTCCGAGGTAGCCGGTGAGTAGAAGTACAGGAATGGTGTTCATATTATAAAGTTTAGTGTTGCATAAATCACTTCTTTTTCGCTTTGGGTTTCGGGTCGGGCAGCTCAGAGCAGGTGGTCTTCACCAACGCCGACATGTAGTCGCGGTCGTCGACATCCTCGATGTAGAAGCATGGCCTGGCGCCGGGGTAGGGTGGACGCAGGTCCTCGTTGCGGAGCATATTGCGGCCGGCTTCGGTAGGCTTCACGTAAAAACCGTTGTCGCTTACAAGGCCGAACACCTTGCCGTTACAGTACAGGCAGTAGTCGCCAAACATCTTGCGCGCCACTATGTCGCCAGCTTTGGAGCACTGATCGACGATATATTGTACGAAATCGGGATTGCTTGCCATAGTCTAACAGTCTGTTTTCGGGATGCAAAGATACGCACTTTTTTGCGAAATGTGAAAAAAAAATCACTATGAAGAAAGCCTGTGGCTTTCGATAGCGGTGCCGCCTGCGGCATTTCGAGCAGAGCGAAGAAAAGCGCAGAACATTGAAAAGTCAAAAAGCAACCGTCACCGCTATCGGGTAGTGGTCGGATATGTAAGGTACACCGTAATCGCCGTCGAGGGTGCGGAAGCTCACCACATTCAGGTCCTTCACCAAGAAATGGTCGATTAACGAGGGGCTGTCCTTGCCAAAGGCGTTGTAGGTGATGGCGTGGCTGGTGCTGTCGGTCAGCTCGCGAGCCTCCTGGAGCCCGGCGCGGGAGAAAAAGTCGAACGGTTTGTATTCGTCGTAATCCGCAGAGCAGTTCATATCGCCACCCACTACAACCGGAATCCCTTTCAATCTGTTGGCCACTATGTCGCCAATCACCTGTGCACCTCTGACGCG
>CADCPQ010000076.1 GCA_902803395.1 uncultured Bacteroidota bacterium | reverse complement strand
TTTCTCATAATTCTACGATTTTGGATGTTTTTTACACATATATAGACGGCGGAGGGGCGAAATCGGCTCAAATTTTAACATTTTTTTTCTAATTTTTTAACTTTTTGAGGATGTTTTTGCGGCAGCAGCGGAGGCCGGCGGGGAGCATTGACGGCTCCATCATGTTGAGGCGGAGACGCAGTTCGGCAACCAGTTCGGGGTAATGGATGCACTGGGCGGCGGCCAGCTTCATGGCGAGGGCGCGGACGCCGTAGGTCTCGTCCTTCGACATCATGGCCTCGAGGCAGAAATCGAGGAAATCGGTCCGCACGTCGTCGGGTGCGAACGCGGTGCGTGTGAGGAGGTTCATGGTGAGTCGGCGCAGCGTGACACTTCCGGTTGTCATGGCCAGCCCGACGAGGTCGTTCTGGTGGGCGGCGAGCCATGGGTCGGCGGTGTTCGACAGGTGGGTCATGACCCATGCGGCGTTGTTGGCCGTGCGACTGTCGGCATCATAGAGCAAGGCGAACAAATCGGCCGGCTCGGCGGTGCGGGCCAGACGCTCGACGTCGGGTTTGCCGATACGTCCTGACAACTGGGATTTTATATGTGCTGTTTCGGTTGACATTGCGACTGCAAAAATACGAAAAAAAAGCATACCGCACAAAAAAATATAAAAGAAAAGAGCCCTTCTGCGTAGGACTCTTGTTCTTAAATATTAATCCTAAAACAAAAAATGGGTACTATGAGCAATTTTTTACCATTTTTTCTGAGTGCAAAATTACACCGGTTTTGGAGACCTCACAATAACCATTTTTGGTGATTTAGGTAATCCGCTGATTTACAAATCAATATTCAGCCGAATGGGCGTTAGCTTCGGGATTTACGCGCTTGACCATGCCTTGAAGTGCAGTTCCAGGGCCCACCTCGATGAATTCTTCGGCGCCATCGGCCAGCATATTCTGCACCGTGGCGGTCCAACGGACTGGAGCTGTGAGCTGCAGGTTGAGGTTGCGTTTGATTTCGGCAGGGTCGCTCACGGGCAGGGCACAGACATTCTGGTAGCAGGGGCAGACGGGCGCATGGAACTGGGTGCGCTCGATGGCTTCGGCCAGTTCGAGACGTGCGGGCTCCATGAGAGGCGAATGGAAGGCTCCGCCAACAGCCAACGGCAACACCTTGCCTTTGAGTTCCTTGAGTTTTTCGCCAGCACGGGCCACACCCTCGATGGTGCCGCTGATTACGAGCTGGCCAGGGCAGTTGTAGTTGGCCGGGACCACGATTTCGCCATCTATGGAAGCGCAAACCTCCTCAACGGTCTTGTCGTCGAGTTTGACGACGGCGGCCATGGTAGAAGGACGCAGCTCGCAGCATTTCTGCATGGCGTTGGCACGGGCAATGACGAGACGCAGACCGTCTTCGAAACTCATCGCGCCGGCAGCCACGAGTGCTGAAAACTCGCCGAGCGAGTGGCCACCGACCATGTCGGGACGGAATTTGTCGCCAAGATAGGCTGCGAGTATTGTTGAATGCAGGAAGATGGCGGGCTGGGTGACTTTGGTTTGCTTGAGGTCGTCGGAAGTGCCGGCAAACATGAGGTCGGTTATGCGGAACCCGATTATCTCGTTGGCCTGCTCGAACATATCGCGGCAGGTTTTATTGCCGTCGTACAGGTCTTTGCCCATTCCGACGAACTGGGCGCCTTGGCCCGGGAAAATGTATGCTCTTTTCATAATGTTTAAATTAAAATGTATTTTACAATAACGTAGAAATTCTGGTTTTAGTATATCTGAATACAATTTTATAGTTCGAAACGTTCTTCCATGTCCCAGTTGGCCCGCAGTTCCAGCTGCTTCTCGAAGTATATAACCTCTTCGGGCTGACGGCGTTGCAGATAATCGCCAGCGTCCCATTTGCCATTTGCGTTGCGGTCGACGATGGCACGCAAACCGTATTTGGCTGGATTCAGGTGGTTGAATGTCACCGTTTCCGAAGCCGCGACACGTTTTTCGGTCACGACATTTTTTTTGTCGTCCAAAAGTTGTACAACAAAATCCGTGCCGAACCGGGGTGCGTCGGCAGAAAATTTCACAATTATTTTTCCATAGTCCTCAGCCTTAGAGGTTTGAATCTTGAAATTGAGGGTGTCGTTCCAATGTCCATACAAATCTGCCACGGTGCGGGGGGAGACGGTGATGTCATACGAGGTGCCTTGTTGCGGCACAAAACCGATGGTGGCTCCGAGTGAATCGGGACGCAGGGTGAGGCCTAAAACCGACTTTGTACTGTCGGACAAATTGAGTATCGTGACAGCCGAATCGGCATTATGCAGACGACTGACTGGGGTGTCGAACCGCAGCCTCAACGTGTCGAAATACGGGAAGGCTCCTGATTTTGACGCATGAATGAAGTTTTTATTCTGCTGCTGTTTTTGAGACATATTGCGACGGCTCTGACGCTCACGGAAGCGCAGGTTCAAGGTGTCGGCCAAACCGGATGTGTCGCTGAGGACAACACGCGCCGAGTCACACAGTTCGTTGTAGCTCCATATATTGAGTGTGTCGCGTTTGGCGTTCAGTCGCCACATCGCCGAATCAATCTCCACTTTGGGCGCAAGCATGGGTGCCGCCGTGACAATCTGGATATGGCCTTTGGCAACGAATCCGCTTTTGGTAATGCGCTGGCGCTGTGTTTCGGTAGATGAAACACGCATTGCGACAGGGACGCTATCGGTCGGCAGACGAGCCGGGACGAGGCTGTCGACAAAAGCCATCAGTTCGGTGGCCGCCAGACGCATATTCTTGTCCACATCCTCGAGAGCCACAATGTGGTAGTGGCCTGGTTTGATGTGGTTTAGGGCAAAGGAGCCGTCGGCATTGGTACGGGTTATGTAGGTTGGCTGCTCGGACATGGCGAGCGAGTCGGAAACTGTGTTGTCGGTTACTGAGTAGGCCATAACCGTCAAAACCTCTTTCCTTGGCTCGTCGGTCACAGCGTCGTGCACCGAGCCCATAATCGACAGGCTGTCAATCTCATCGCCCGTAGAGAACACATACTCAAGCGATGGTAGCGGGTTGCCCTCGGTGAAATCGACTATAGCACTCTTGAACTGAAACAGATAGGTGCTCGACGGCAGCAATGTGTCGCGCAGTCGGACCCGGATTCCGTGTCCTTTGGAAGTATACTCCGGCTTGGTCTTCATTGGCGGCGAGACGAGGATGTTGTTTTCGGCATCTTTCACGGTCACATATTCGTCGAATTCGATGAAGAACTCTTTCTGTGTGAAGTTGAGAGTTCTGTCGGGAGGGTTCATCGCCACAACCGCAGGGGGTGTTACATCTTTGGGGCCGCCCGACGGATAGCCCTGCTTGGCACACGAGGCAACAAGCAGCACAACCATAATGGCAACAGGAATCAAACGCATTTTGAATGACATAGACATCAATAATTTACAAGGTCACGGTATTGATAGGTCACTCCATCGGTGCCGCATTTGACAACAAGGTAGGACGGTGTGATGACATCCTCATTCAGATTGTCGGTCATGACATATTGCACTCCGCCAATGGTGCGCCACTCCTTGTGGTGGAAGTGGCCCATCATGAAGAGGTCGACATTGTTTTTACTCATCAAATCGAACAACTCGTAACTCTCTTCCTGTGGCAGACTGGCGGCCGGGGTTGTTGAGTAGTCGTAGCTATCCCTGAACAGGCAAGTGTGCGTACAGACAATACAATTGCGATACTGGCTGCGGTTGGCGAGCACACCCTTAAGCCATTCGATTTGGCGGCGTCCGTGGGTAGCATTGCCCGAGTCGAGGAATATGAACAGGTCCTTCGAGCCGCCCACAGTGTTGACGGTCAGCGTGTATGTCGAGGTGTGAAAATATTTCTCGAAATACGGCTCGCAGTCGAAATAAATGTCGTGGTTGCCTATGATGCAAAAGCAGGTGTCGCGACCGCCGGCATAGGGGGCGTTGTCGCCGATAACTCTTGCCACCTGACGGAAAGGCTCTTCACCGCTCTCGTTGGCGAGGTCGCCCATGATAATGCTGAACCATGCTTCGGCATCGGCGCGCTCGTCATACAGGAATTTCTCCAGCCGCTCCGTGTTATCGTTGATGTGGATGTCCGAACATGCGTAGAAACTGTAGCTGTCAGGAACCCCGTTGATAACATTGCCGTCGTGATTCTCGTCCCACTCAAGCCAGCGTTCGACACGCTGTTCGGTGTGTGTGCCGCCCGAGAAAAACATTCCTCCGACGTCGAGTCGGTTGCACGATGCCGCGAATATCAAAACAGATATCGATAGGATAAAAAATTTGCGTCGCATAATATTTTTCAATTTTATTCGTTATCAAAAATGCCAACCGGCTCCCATGTGGATATAGAATCCGTCGTAGCTGGCGGTGAGGTTGAGCGAGCCTACCGGATGCAGACCGGCCTCGGCCTCAAGCCTGATACCGCTGGCAAGCACATAATAGCCGCATACGCTGTAGGTCCACACGGCAAAACGCTCCATCATAAAATCGTTCATGTTCGAGAAACGCCCGCCTACATTCCATCTGCTGTCACGACCGTTCCACCAGCCTTCGACACGGAACTGTGGATTCATCGGCTCGAACATGGTGCCCATGCCACCGTCGGTGCGCTGCACAAGAGCCGCCGAGTAGCGGTTCGAGAGTCCCACGCAAAAATCCCAGTGGTTGTTGGAATAGCCCACCATGAGGGCTCCCGAGAACTCCTGCCTGTCCAGACTTGCAAACTGGCGATACAAGTAGCGGTTCTCCAGGTAAAACTTGCCAAAAATATTAGCCCGGCCATAAAGAGTCAGCGAACAACGTCCCGTTGTGGCCAGCTCGGCGCCGAAGCCCAGGGCGTAGCCTTCGCTCTGGCGCCACTGGGCCAGGGCGGCCACACCGCCCAGTGTGCGGCTGCCGTAATGTGTATCGAACAGGCCGTAAGCCCTCATCGACCATCTGCACGAGTCTTGCGCCGCGAGCGCCGCTGGCAACAGCACGGCAACGAAAACTATCGGCAAAAACACCTTTTTCATATAATCAACTTTTAAAATTTACAATTTAGAAATCAGAATTTTGAAATCCCTTTCTGTGTTCAACGACGCGGGTTCGGTCGCCGTCGACGAAAACCAACACCCTGTCGAGCCTCGACTCCGCCCACCGTCCGCGACACGCCATGTACCGCTGCGCCACTCGGCTGTAACGCTCACTGTCATCCTCGTCCGGACGATCCGTAAAGCCAAAGCAACTATCAGGACCAAGTTCACTCACCTTCACAAACACCATAGTATCAGCATCCTGCGCAACAATATCAACCTGATCAGCTCCACATTTCCAGTGTTTTTCGAGCACAGCATAACCTTTGCCCGAAAGGAAAGCGGCAGCGGCCTCGACGGCCTGAGTGTGTGCAGTGTCGTGCGTTCTCATTTCCATAAAAATCGGATTGCAAAGATACAACTTTTTTTGAAAACAGCGGCAAAAGTGCCATTTTAAATATTTTTCTTGCCGGAAATGCGCTATGTCGGATTTTTTTCGTAATTTTGCAGCCCGAAAATTTTGATTGATTATGATATCGTTTATCATTGCTATCGTTTTGCTGGTACTTGGCTACCTGCTTTATTCCAAGTTTGTCGAGCGCCTCGTCGGCGTGGACCCGAAGCGCGTTACGCCGGCCGTTGCCCATCCCGACGGCGTGGATTATGTGCCGATGAAGCCTTGGCGCATCTTCCTTATCCAGTTCCTCAACATTGCCGGCGTTGGCCCAATATGTGGAGCCATCATGGGTGCACAATTCGGCACGGCGTCGTTCCTCTGGATTGTGTTCGGCTGCATTTTTGCCGGAGCCGTGCACGATTTCATCGCGGGCTTCGTATCGATCCGCATGGACGGCGCCTCGCTGCCTGAAATCCACGGCCGCTACCTCGGCAACGGCATGAAACAGTTCATGCGTGGATTCACCGTGTTGCTGATGATTTTGGTGGGAGCTGTGTTTGTGAATACCCCGGCCGTGCTGCTGAACCAGAATTTCACCCCCGACTGGAACATATACCTCTGGGTAGGCATAATTTTCGTCTATTACCTGATTGCCACGCTTCTGCCCATCGACAAACTTATCGGCCGCCTATATCCCGTTTTCGGCCTTCTGCTGCTGGGTATGGCGGTGGCTATCGTGGTGGCGTTTGTCATCTACCGGCCCGAGATTCCCGAAGTATGGCAAGGTTTGGGAAACAAACACCCCGATGCTGAGCACAACCCCATCTTCCCGATGATGTTCATTTCAATAGCCTGTGGCGCCATCAGCGGTTTCCACGCCACGCAGTCGCCTCTCATGGCACGTTGCATGATTAACGAGAGGCAGGCCCGACCCATTTTCTACGGCGCGATGATAACCGAAGGCATTGTGGCTCTCATCTGGGCCGCTGCCGCTACGGTGTTCTACCACGACCCGGTGCTGGCGCAAAAAACAATGGTCGACGGGCATCCTCTGGGCGGCAACGCTATGGTGGGTGTTATTGCCAACGAGTGGTTCACGCCCGTGATAGCCACCATCTGCATCCTCGGCGTCATCAGTGCGGCCGTCACCAGTGGCGACACCGCCCTGCGCTCGGCCCGCCTCATAGTAGCCGATTTCATGCACGTGGATCAGAAGCCGATACCGAAACGCCTGATGGTGGCCCTGCCTGTCTTCCTGCTGTCGGCCGCCCTGCTTGTTTTCTCGCTGGCCAACCCCAAAGGTTTCGACTACATATGGCGCTATTTCTCATGGGCCAACCAGGTGCTGGCGATGGTCACGCTATGGGCTGTGACTGTGTTCCTCGCCAAGCTGCGCAAAGGTGGATGGTACTGGATAACCCTTGTGCCGGCACTGTTCATGTCGATGGTCACTGTGAGCTTCCTTTTCGTAGCCTATAAGGAGGGACTTGGCTCGGTATTGCCTCGGCCTTGGGGCTACGGAATCAGCGCCGCCATCACCCTCGGAATGCTCGCTATTTTCATCTGCTGGAAGGCTCGCCAAACCAAAAACGACACCTCAAAATCATAAAAAAAATTATAATTAAAAAAAAAGTCGTAACTTTGCAGCGCGATTTAATGTAGAAAAAAGATGTCAATCATGAAGAAAAATATCGTTCTGGCGCTGGCTCTGATAGTGGCCGGCACCGCTTTTGCAGGCAACCGCCCGCGCAAAAACTCACGTGCAGAGATGGGTATCAACGGCAACGCCATTTACGTCATCGAGTACACCTACAATCTCCGCGGTGGACGCGACGGAGGCCGTCAGCTCATCTGCATCGACTCCATCACGTTCGACAAACGCGGCAACCTGCAGGACAAATTCCGCACCAAAGACGGCGAGTACACTTGGTACTCCTACTACTTTGACGTCAACGGCTACTCGCTCGGCTGGAACGAGTACAACCGCGCCAAAATGCTCACCGGCCGCACCGCCTACCTCAACGACAAGGACGGCAACCGCATTGAACGCACCGTGTTCCTCGGCAACGAGATGACAAAAAAAGAAAACTCGAAATACCAGAACGGCCGCCTTGTCGAGGAACAGAGCTTCGGCCCCGACGGCGAGATGACCGAGAAACGCCTTTTCAAATACGACCAGAAAGGCAACTGCACCGAGATGGAGTTCTACAGCCGCGAAGGCGAGCTCATGCAGCGCTACCTCTACAAATATGACCAGCGCTGAAACCGTATCGAGTGGCGTTTCTACGACGCCGACGAATTCCTTTCGGCTCTCACCACCTACTACTACGACGACCACGACAACCTCATCGAGATATCTTCGTTCAACTACGACGAGCACCTTAACTGGAAGCACAGCTACGTGTACGAGTATGACGAGGACGACAACTGGGTGCGCCAGACCATCTACCGCAACAATGTCCCATATCAGGTCATCGAGCGCGAAATCGCCTTCCCTGTGTACTGATAACAGGCCATGCCACAAGTCAGCTCATTCTATGGAATCATCATCTTCATGAACTTTAACGATCATGTGCCACCTCACTTTCATGCGTGGTACAACCATGGAGAATACAAGGTTTCTGTCGACATTGTGAGCGGTGTGGTCAAAGGCGAGATGCCTGGCCGGGCAATAAAACTGATATTAGAATGGCTTGAGATACATCGAGAAGAATTGTTGGATAATTGGAACAAGATATGCAACGGCTCTTTACCAAACAAAATCAGTCCGCTACAGTAACATGAATTCATTTCTGGAAATAACAAAGGCCGAATACGACGGCGACTACCGACTCCGTTTGTGGTTTAACAACGGACAGGTACGAGTGGCCGATTTAGAACACTCATTAAATGGTGAGGCTTTCCAACCTCTTCGTGACAAACAGTATTTCCAACGATTCAAAATTCCTTTCAACACCGTGGAATGGGACAACGGCGCCGATTTCGCTCCCGAATACCTTTACGAGCACAGCGTCCGCCCATACGATACCGACAACGAAACAACAATACAAACCGCTGCCGAACCACACGAAATGTAGAAAACATCAATCATTTTATATTATGAAGAAAATCATTCTTGCCTCTATTTGCGTTTTTTCGCTGGCGCTGTCTGGTTGCGCCGGTTTCAGTTCGGTCAACCACAATGCTGTCAACCAAACCGAGGTGGTTCTCCAGTCGAACAACTACAAAGTCGTCAAACACGTTGAGGGCTCGACGACATCCAGCTACTTATTCGGTATCGGCGGCAACACCAGACAAACCATGAAGGACAACGCCGTCAGCGTAATGTTCCGAAACGCAGACCTGCAAAACAACCAGGCTGTCATCAACATCAACTACACCGTTGCCACACGTACAATTCTCGGTGTCTACCTTGAAACAAAAGTCACCGCATACGGCACTGTGATTGAGTTCACAAGATAGAGCCAATCGAATATAAGTCAACCTTACCGACATTTATTTTCGCGGTTGCAAAATAAATGTCGTTTTTTTGCGTTAATATAGTTATGGACTTCAAGCTGAAATCGGATTTCGCGCCCATGGGCGACCAACCCGAGGCCATACGCCAACTCGTCGAAGGGGTGCGGAGTGGCCAGCGGGCTCAGGTACTGCAGGGTGTGACCGGCAGCGGCAAGACCTTCACTATAGCCAACGTGGTGGCACAACTCAACCGCCCCACCCTTGTCATGAGCCACAACAAGACCCTCGCGGCACAACTCTACGGCGAGTTCAAGCAGTTCTTCCCCGACAACGCCGTCGAGTATTTCGTCAGCTACTACGACTACTACCAGCCTGAAGCCTACATCGCCGCCACCAACACCTACATCGAGAAAGACCTCGCCATCAACGACGAATTGGAGAAACTGCGCCTTCGTGCCTCGTCGGCCCTGCTCAGCGGACGCCGCGACGTCATCGTGGTCAGCTCGGTCAGCTGCATCTACGGTATCGGCAACCCCGAGGAGTTCAAACGCGGCACCGTACACCTCAAGCGCGGCGACCGACTCAACCGCGACCAGCTATTACTCCAACTTCTTGACGCCCAATACGTCCGCAACGAGATTGAGTTCGTCAACGGCCGATTCCGCGTCAAGGGCGACACCGTCGACGTCTACCCCTCGTTCGCCGATTTCTGCTACCGTGTAGGCTTCTGGGACGACGAAATCGAACTCCTCGAGAGTTTCGACCCCGTCAGCGGACAAGTCCTCGAACGCTTCGACGAGGTGGTACTCTACCCTGCCTCCAACTTCCTCACCTCCAAAGAAACAATGGGCGACGCCCTGCTGCAAATACAGCGCGATATGTACGAACGGCGCGACTACCTCAATTCCATCGGCAAACACCTCGAAGCCAAACGTTTGGAGGAACGCGTCAACTACGACGTCGAGATGATTCAGGAAATCGGCTACTGCTCCGGCATTGAGAACTACAGCCGCTATTTCGACGGCCGTGCCCCGGGCAGCCGACCCTTCTGCCTCATCGACTATTTCCCCGACGATTTCTTGCTGGTGGTCGACGAGAGCCACGTCACCGTTCCGCAAATCGGCGCCATGTACGGCGGCGACCGCTCGCGCAAAACCTCGTTGGTCGAATACGGCTTCCGTCTGCCCTCGGCCCTCGACAACCGTCCGCTCAAATACGACGAGTTCTACGACCTCACCGGCCAGACAATATACATCTCCGCCACCCCCGCCGACTACGAATTGCGCGAGGCCGAAGGCATTGTTGTCGAACAGGTTATACGTCCCACCGGACTGCTCGACCCCGTGGTCGAGGTGCGTCCTGCCGTCAGTCAGGTCGACGACTTACTGGACGAAATCGAGAACACTGTCGACAAAGGCGAGCGTGTACTCGTCACCACCCTCACCAAACGCATGGCCGAGGAACTGACCACCTACCTCATCAACCTCGGAATCAAGAGCAAGTACATCCACAGCGACATCGAAACCCTTGAGCGTGTGGAGATTATGCGCGACCTCCGAATGGGAGTCTTCGATGTGCTGGTTGGCGTCAACCTCCTGCGCGAAGGCCTCGACCTGCCCGAAGTCTCACTCGTGGCCGTGCTCGATGCCGACAAAGAGGGCTTCCTGCGCAGCGACCGCGCCCTTATCCAGACCATCGGCCGCGCCGCCCGCAACGTGCACAGCAAGGCCATACTCTACGGCGACGTTATTACCGGCTCGATGCAGCGCGCCATCGACGAAACCAACCGCCACCGCGAGAAACAGATACGCTACAACCTCGAGCACGGCATCGTCCCGCGACAGATTGTCAAAAGCACCGAGGCCATCATCGGCTCCACCAGCGTCATCGAGCTCGCGGCCCAGAAAAGCGGCGAACCAAGGCGGAATCCCGAACACCTTATGGCTGCCGAAGACTCCGCCGAATACGCCAAATCCGAGCCCAAGCCGCTCGACCGCACCACCATGGCCAAAACCAAAGAGCAGCTGCGCAAGGAAATTCGCGACAAGCAACGCCTCATGCAGCAGGCCGCCAAGGAGATGGACTTCATGGCCGCCGCCCGCTACCGCGACGAAATCAAAGCCCTCCAATCCGCCCTCGACGGTGCAAGGTAAATCGAACGAACTTTTTTGAACGTTAATTGCCGTAAATGTGCCGTCAATTTTCGTGAATTTTTGTTTATAATTTCTTTGTCGTTTTAAAAAATGTTTTTATATTTGCAGTGATGTCCTCGTATAAAAACAATCTCAATTTATCCATCAACAAATTAAAAAACAATTCATTATGAAAATTTTTCAAAAAACAGAGCGGTTAAAAATTTTTGCATTCTTCCTTTTTGTAATTACATTTCTTGCCCCAAAGGTTGTCACTGCGCAAGAAGAAATATGGGAAAGTCAGGATTTTGACAAAACTTATAATTCGATTATTCGATATTACAACTCTTCGACACCGATAATATACCATTATGATGTGTTAAACAATAATTTTATTTTAGACTACTCTGGATTTTTTAGTTTTTTTGAATTAGGTTTTAGGTGCGAGATAAAAGATTTTGAAGTATTGGAAGAAAAATATGTGTTTTTTTGTGGCAATGATCAGAATGGTCATGGGGTGATGGGGTATTTCAATATTACGAACGTCTATTATTCCGCATATCAGTACGTGTACTATAAGATTTTTGACGATGTCAATGAAAAATATTTTATCACAAATCTTGACCGGATTGAAGTTTTTAGTTGTGGCGGTATAAGTAACGGCGTACATGTATTGCTTACAGGTACAGGATATACCTATGACAACATCAATCCAAAATCAATTGTCCTTGATGTTTACAATCATACTTTAACGCCATCGGGCTGGACACTGGGAATGATGTACAATGATCTTCAACACAGTCAAATTGATGAAATCTTTGATGACATAGCTGTGGGAGACCATTATGCCGCTGTGGCTGGCAGAAACGAACAAAACGGCTTACATGTACTTAGAATCTTCGACAAACCTGTGAATACTTACACAAGTATTTTCTCCACAAATACATACCATACCTATTATGAATCAGCCTTTAAACCAATGTACCCCGTAACTTTGGAAAACTGTATTGGCGACTATTTTTTGTCCTCGAGTATAGCCGATAGTTCAAACCATACAAGAATTATCTTGACTATGCATAACCCTCTATGGACAACAAACTTTACTATTGGATATGCCGACAATCCTATCGGTAGAACAAAAGATATGGCTTATTCGTTGGGACAATTATATCTCCTGCAAGATTATGATTTTTCTGGAACCTATCAGAGTATTGTCCTTAATGGGAATATTTATTCTTCCTTTATTGGCTCAATACATAGTGATAGTTGTATATTCCACTCTCTTGAAGCAAATGATAATAATTATGGAATAGCCGTCGCTTCTGGATCAAACATGGACCCTATAGTTCATAATATGTTTCTTCTTAGGTATCAACGAGACCTGTCATCAGCCCAACCACTACCATGTTCAATAGTGGATGATTTTACTTTTGGCATTTGGCCTATCCGGCCAAATGTTGATGTTCAAGCCAATAGCGTCTATTACTTCAATGTTGATTTTGAGCAAAAGTCCGTTAGCCCCCACTGGTGTTTTCCTAATATAAAATGTCAATAACCATAAAATTGTAATATATATGAAAAAAACATTTTTATCTATTGCAATTGTTGTTGCCTTTGTATCAACCATTCAGTCGCAAGGATTCATTGATTGGCATTGGCAGAACTATTATTTCAACGATATCCCAATTGCAGACGGAATGGAATATCCTCAATTAACCCCAGGACCTTTAGCCTATTATTACAATACAACAGACGTTTTCACTGAGTTCCGCCAAGTTGACACTCAAATGACGGTATATGGAATAGCCATCAGCTCGCTATTGTTCCCTTCTCCATATTTCGAACAAATGCCCGTTCTTGATACATCACACGAAGGGTGGCATGAGTATGCGCGGCTATACAAACCTGTTGGAGACAGCATGATTCTGCTTGGAGAGGGACAATATAATATGTTTGACCGCCCTGCGGTATATCTGCCCACGAACAAGCGTGACCGAGTATATGATTCTGCATCACATCGTTATGTTAATACAATCATCACTGTTCCCATCCCGATTTTTGAGACATACTTTGACAGCGCAATAATACTAACCGATTCGTTCTACATCGGATCTACTCATTTTAACACAACGTCCGGCGATGTAAATGGCAATTATTTAAGATACCCATCATGGATTCCTGAATTAATGGATATTTCATACAGTGACACAGCAAGAGTTCATACCTTAATGCAAGGAGATTCTATTTATAGATGGTATAGACTTCCTGATACGAATTATACGACTATAAGACTGTGCTACACCGTGGTTTGTTATCCTATACTGACCCCAAACCCAAACCATGATACCACACAAGGGCTGGACACTACTCAAATTGACACTACGCAGGTGGATACGACGGGGATTGCCGCAAGGCTGCTGGAGCGGTACATCAACGTGTATCCCACGGTGACGGACGGCGGGGAGGTGACGGTGCTGTCGTCGTTCCATCTGGAGGGCGTCGAGGT
>CADCPQ010000075.1 GCA_902803395.1 uncultured Bacteroidota bacterium | reverse complement strand
GCTCCCCAAGCAGGACTTGAACCTGCGACCCCCTGATTAACAGTCAGGTGCTCTAACCAACTGAGCTATTGAGGAAGAAATCTCTCTTTCGAAATCGGGTGCAAAAGTACACACTTTTTTCGATATAGCAAAATTTTTTTTTGAAATTTTGTGATAATAGTCTGTAATGCGTTGATTATGCGAATGGTATATACTTCAAATTTTCTACCAAATCGGACGCTATGATGGACGATTGCGACTGTTTCTGCATGGCGATATCACCAGATTTGCCATGCATCCACACACCTATTTTTGCCGCTTCGGCGGGGTCCACGCCTTGTGCCGCGAGCCCGAGCAGTATGCCCGTCAGCACGTCGCCGCTGCCGGCGGTGGCCATGCCGGCATTGCCGGTGGTGTTGGTTGTCACTTCGCCGTCGGGAGTGAATATCTGGGTGCGGTGGCTTTTTTTCACTATCACGATGCCGTGCTCACGGGCCATGTCGGCGGGGTCGGCGTCGCCGAACAGGCGTTGGTATTCGCCGGCGTGGGGCGTCACCACGGTGCCCTGCGGCAGGCTCGGCAGGATGCCGGGGTATAATGCTGCAAGGTTTAGGGCGTCGGCGTCGAGGATGAGCGGCTTGGGCTTTTCGGCCAGCGCGGTGAGGAGGGCCTGCAGCGCCAGCGCGGTGCTGGCGTGGGTGCCTATGCCGGGGCCCACGGCTATGGCGTCGTAGCGGTCAAGATTGTCGGGCAGCGCGGTGAAGAGGGTGGGCGAGGGGTCGATGTCGAGCATGGCTTCGGGCGTCGAAATCTGCAGTATGTCGACGGCACGTTCGGGCACATGGACGGTGAGCAGGCCCGCGCCGGTGCGCATACAGGCTCTGGCGGCCAAAACGGCACACCCCATCCGGCCGTGGCTGCCGGCAATGAGCAGCGCATGGCCGTAGTCCCACTTGTAAGTGTCAGGTTTGCGGTTGGTTAGCAGGTTGATTGTTTTCGGGTTCATGCCTGCAAAGTTACGAAAATTTCTTGAAACACACCAAAAATAATTTTAATGCCGAGGTAAAGCTACTTTTGAGGATTGGGATGGTTGTTTCCGTAGTACTCCGGGAAGAGGCTCAACATCGAGGTGTCCTTCTCCATGAGCGACAGCAGCGAATCCGTAACCGTAAGTTTGTAGGTCCAGTGCGTCTCATCATCGTTGATCTCACAAAACACCTCTACAAACTTGTCGATCTCACTGTCTCTGAAACAAACAACACCTCCTCCTACTATGCCTTTCTTGATTGATGTAGTATCATTTAGATTGTATATTGTCCACACCTCAATAAAAGGCTCTGAGGAATTACGACACAACATCTGATCATGAACATGTCGATATAAAGTTAGTAGGGAATCCTGTGGCGCTGATCCGGTGAAACGGAATTTTGTCATTCTACGCTCATAACTTGACAGATAGGTTATTGTATCGCTTATACATTTATCTGACTGTATATGCACTTTGAATTCTGGATAAGAAATAAATATTATAGCAATTTCCTTATCGGTTTCATTCCCTGCATAATATTTACCAACGGTATCGCATGGATACCTCGGTACACATGACGAAAATGCCAATACTACGATAATTACGGCTATTGAATATTTGAAAGCTTTTTTCATAATCCCTGACTATTTAAGATTCGGTACAATGTTTCATTAAAATCATCCTCACCATCTCGGCTCAAATTGGTTTCTTGTGTCTTGTGTCGAGGTTTCCATAATTCGTGTTTTTATTCGAGGTGTTTTTTTTGGGTAAATAAATTTTCTGCAAAGATACAAAGAAAATTGATTTGCACAAAAAAAAAATATGAAAAAAATTGGAGCCTGCGATCGCAAGCTCCAATTTTTGTATGTGTCGTTGGTTGTTATCAATCGGCGGTGCCGGTGGCGCCGTCCTCAGGACGGAGGGTCACAACGACGTAGTTCTTGAGGTTGATGTATTTCTTGGCGAGCTCCTTGATCTGCTTGGCATCGACGGATTTGACAATCTGGTCGTACTGCTCGATGTAGTCGCGGCTTTCGTTCAGACGGTAGCTGGCGGCAATCTGGCCGAGCCAGAAACCGTTGTTCTGACGCTGGGTGCCACGGTTGACAATCATCTGCTCCTGGACCTTGGCGAGGGTCTTGGCATCGGGGCCTTTCTTCATGTACTGCTTGATGATTTTGATGCAGTCTTTCTCGATTTTCTTGGCTTTGTCGGGGTCGCAGCCGATGTAGAAGGTCCAGTTGACTTCGCCGTTAGGCATGAGGTCGTAGTCGATGCTGGCGCTGGGGCTGTAGGCGTCGCCGTTCTTTTCGCGGACGATTTCGAGGGTGGTGATTTCAATGGCGCCGCTGAGCTCGTCGAGGGCTATGCGGACCTCGGGAGTGATTTCCTTGGCGTCGACTTTGCTTTCGCCGTAGATTACGAGCATACCCTGGCGTTCGATACCTTTGACGGCCTCAGCGTGGACGATGCCTTCGGCAAATTTGGCCGAGCGGTCGACATAGGTCTCGTTTTTCTGCTTGCTGTTGACAGGCAGGTGGTTGAGGTACTTGGCGATAAGGTCGATGTCTTTGTCGGAAACGTTACCGACGAAGAAGAAGATCTGGTTGGAGGCGTCGGTGAAGCGCTCGCGGTAGATCTCGAACATACGGTCGAGCGAGAGGCTGCGGACCTGCTCCTCGGTGGGGATGAGGACAGTGCGCTTGTCGTTGGGGTAGGCGGTCTGGTAGAACTTCTTGCTGAAGGCGACCTGCGGGTTGTCGGCGATGAACTTGATCTGGTTGACGGTGGCGTCGATGATGCGCTCGTAGCTCTCCTTGTCTTTGCGCGGGGCGGTGTAGTAGAGGTTGATGAGCTGGAGGGTGGTTTCGAGGTCCTTGGGCGAGCAGTTGCCGCTGAAG
The DNA here is from genome assembly GCA_902803395.1 of uncultured Bacteroidota bacterium. Classification (GTDB taxonomy): domain Bacteria; phylum Bacteroidota; class Bacteroidia; order Bacteroidales; family P3; genus Colimorpha. Next base: position 14,664 of record CADCPQ010000075.1, on the reverse strand, counting down.
CCCTGGGTGAGGCTGCCGATGTTGGGGCTGACGCTGAGGTTCATGCCTTTGAGCTTTTTCTGGAGCTGGGTGCTGCTGAACTGGGCGATACCGGCGGCATCGATGAAGTTGGCAGCGTTCTGGGCAGTGAAGGCCTCGTCGTCGCCGTAGAGCGAGGTGCCGCCGAAGGCGAAGCTGCTGAACTGGATTTCGTCGGCCTTATAGTCGGTTTTCTTGACCACGAAACGGACGCCGTTGGGGCAGCTGTATTCGGTGTAGTCGAGCACGGTGTTGCCTTTGGTGGCCTTGGGGGTGACGGGGACGACATCCTCGGCGAAGAGGGGCTCGTCCTTGAAGTTGTCGACCCACGGCTCGGTGACGACGTCTTTGCTGCGCTTGATGATGTCGAGAACCACTTTCTCGTCAGGTACGCGGAAACCTTCCTTTTCGGGAGCGGTGAGGTAGAAAATCATGTTGTTGTCGGTGATCCAATCCTTTACGATGGCGTTGCATTCTTCAAGGGTGATTTCGGGCACAAACTCTTTGGCGTATTTCCATTCCTGACGGATGCCGGGGATGACCTCGCCCTCGAGGAAGTGGTTGGTGTATTCGTCGGCCAGGCTGTTGCTCTGGGTCTTGTTCTCTTCCTTGGCCATCTTGGTGTAGTTGGCGATGAGTTCCTCTTTCTGGCGGTCGAGTTCGGCCTGGAGGAAGCCGTGCATATCGATACGCTTCATCTCGGCAAGGAGCATTTCAGCTGTTTCCTCGATGCGGTTCTCTTTGGGAGCGGCAGCCACGGTGAAGGCATCGATCTCACGGCCTAAGAATCCGCCGTAGCCGGCACCGGCATACATCATGGGGGCAGTGGGTTTCTCGCAGATTTCGCCGAAACGGTCGTTGATCATCATGTCGATGAGCGAGCGGACGAGCATGGCACGGTAGTCGCCGACGGTGCCGGTGGGAGCTTTTTTGTGTTTCCACATCAGCTGCAGAGAGGTGCTGGTGGCCTCCTTGTCGGTGGCAATGGCGATGAGAGGTTCGACGTTGGCGGGGATTTCAAAATTGCGGCGGGTTTTGGGATTCTGGGTCTTGGGGTGGGTGCTGAAGACGTCGCGGACACGCTGTTCCATGGCGTCGACACCTTTCTTGCCGTTGTACTCATAGTTGGCGAGGTCGCCGACTATGACGATGGCCTGCAGGTCGGGACGATACCAGTCGTTGAAGAAATCGACGATGGCCTGACGCTCGAAGTTCATGATGACCTCTTCCTTACCGATAGGCAGACGGTCGGCGTAGAGCGAACCTTTGAGCATGATGGGCCAGGTTTTCTTGCGCATACGGTCGCCGTGTCCGACGCCACCGCGCCATTCCTCGTGGATGACACCGCGCTCGCTCTCGATTTCCTTCTGGTCGAACAGGATGTTGCCGGCCCAGCCGTCGAGAATCTCGATACCCATCTTGACCATCTCGGGGTCGCTGGCGGGCATATCGACGTAGTATACGGTCTGGTCGAAGGAGGTGTAGGCATTGATGCCGCGGCCGAACTCGATACCGTGCTCCTGCAGCTTCTGGATCATGCTGTTGCCAGGATAGCCCTTGATGCCGTTGAAGGCCATGTGCTCGCAGAAGTGGGCGAGACCCTGCTGGTCGTCGCGCTCGAGGATGGAGCCGGCATTCGACACAAGGCGGAACTGGATACGGTCCTCGGGTTTCTTGTTGTCGCGGATGTAGTAGGTGAATCCGTTGTCAAGATGACCGATGCGAACCTTCTTGTCGATAGGCACGTTGGCCGACAGGTCGCTCGATTTGGTGTTCTTTTCGCCACCCAGGCCGAGCTGGGCGAAGGCGGTGCTGCCTACGAAGAGGAGCAACAAAACAAACAAAATGTTTCTTTTCATGCTTGTGATTGGTTTAGTTTATTAATATTGTTACTTTAAAATTATTATTTTCTTTAATCGGCTTTCCGTTGTTTGATGGTGTAATACACCTTAAATCAGTTTGTTTCGCGACATTGCAATATATGGAGCAAAGCAGCAAACAGACTGCAAATATACAACTTTTTCCGAATTGGACAAAAACAATTTTAATTCTCCGCCTTGGCTCGCTTCATTTAATTTGTTTTTCAGCGGTGCTCAAAGCCTTTGGCACAGTTTCTCTTCAAGGTATTGCCGCAACTGGGTTGGCGACACGTCGTGGTGGATTTCGCCGTTCGCGGCGTAGGATATGGCTCCTGTTTCCTCGCTGACGATGACGCTGATTACGTCAAGCTGTTCGGTCACACCGATGGCAGAGCGATGGCGCAGGCCGAGGTTGGGGTCGATGTCGGTGCGCGAGGTTACAGGCAGTATGCATCGGGCGGCCAAAACGCTGTTGCCCTGCACGATAACGGCACCGTCGTGAAGCGGCGAGTTTTTGAAAAACAGGGCTTCGAGCAGCGCCGACGAGACGCGGGCGTCGATACGTTCGCCGGTATTGATGAGTTCCTCGACCTCGTTTTGACGGCGGAAAACTATGAGGGCACCTGTTTTCGACGACGACATATGCATGCAGGCCTGTATGTAGGGCTCGAAATTTATGGTGTTCTCGTTGGCGGCGTTGCGGCGCCAGAACATAATGCGTTTGAAGATGCCATCGTTGATACTTGTTTTAGTACCGATGAAAAGCAAAAACTTGCGTATCTCGGGCTGAAAAATGACAACGATGGCGACAAGACCGACGTTGACTATTGAGCCGAGTATGGCACTTGTGAGTTTCATGCCTGAAATAGAGGCCAGTCGCCATGCCACAATGATGATTATGAGGGCCCAGAATATGCGCATGACATTTGTGCCGCGAGCAAGGCGATAGACTTGATAGAAAAAGAAAGCTACCAAGATGATGTCGAAGATGTCGATGAATCTAAGTGACAGGATGTTGTCTAACATATTTGGAGAAGTTTAATGGTTTCTAATGCCGGTTTAGGGTCGTGAACTCTGACTACGCGAGCACCCTTCATAAGTGCCACCGTATCGAGTGCAATGGTACCGTTGAGTGCATTGTCGGGAGTGATGTCCAGTGGCTTGTAAATCATACTTTTGCGACTTAAGGCTGCCACCATGGGCTGTCGGAAAAGAGAGCATAGTTCATCCAGCCTGTGGAGTAGTTCGTGATTCTGGTTGACTGTTTTGGCAAATCCGAACCCTGGGTCTAGCCACACATCACTGATTCCGAGGCGGTAAAGTTCGTCGAGTTTCTGCGAGAAAAACTTCGCGAGGTCGTCGATTATGTCGTCGTAGTCGGTCATGCTTTGCATGGTTTCGGGAGTGCCGCGGGAGTGCATCAGTATGTATGGTACATCCAATTCTGCAACGGTGGCGAACATCCTGTCGTCGAAACGTCCGCCGCCGATGTCGTTAATCATGTCGGCTCCGGCCTCGATGGCGGCACGGGCGGGAACGGAGTAGCAGGTGTCAACCGATATTATGGCCTCGGGCAGTTCGCGGCGCAGTTCGCCTATTGCAGCCACAAGTTTTTTTGCCTCATCCTCAGGCGAAAGCAGCTTGGCTCCAGGCCGTGACGAGGAGGCTCCAATGTCGATGATATCGGCGCCGTCGGCAATTAGGCTCAAGGCGTGGTCGAGCATTGTTTGGGTTGTATTGTATTGCCCGCCGTCATAGAACGAGTCGTCGGTGATGTTGAGTATTCCCATTACCGCCGGACGGCTGAAAACGACGATTTTTTTTCGCGCTTTTATGCTGAATTCAGAAAAAGTTGTATCTTTGTTCATTGTTAATAATAACGAGTTTTTTTGTTTTTTGTTGTGTATGAGAAAATAAAAATAAAAAAAATCCGTTATTTATATTGTATTTTATGGATATAGAACTGACAAAAAAAGAATTTTCGCATGAAATAGCCGCCTGTCGCGAGGTTTTTGCCAAAAAAACACGTGATTATGGAACGTCGTGGCGAATTTTGAGGCTGCCGTCGCTCACCGACCAGATTTTTATCAAGGCCAATCGCATCCGCAGTGTTGAGGAAAGCGGCGAAAACAGGGTGGGAGAGGACCTTCGCGACGAGTTTGTGGCGATGGTTAATTACTCGGTCATAGCTTTGATTCAAAACGCTATGGGCCTTGACGGCAAACTGGAACTTGACGAGGCTGAGGCTTTGGACCTGTATGACAAACATCTCGGTCAGACGGTGGCTTTGATGCTTGACAAAAACCACGACTACGGTGAAGCTTGGCGTATGATGCGTATCAGCTCGATGGTTGATTTGATACTCATGAAGTTGCGCCGAATCAAGCAGATTGAAGACAACGACGGACGGACCTTGATTTCCGAAGGCGTCGAAGGCGGATATATGGACATAATAAACTATTCGCTGTTCTGCCTCATACGTATGACAGAAGAGACTGAAAGTAAAAAATGAGGATAAAAATATGAAAGATACAAAATTGAACTACACGCTTAATGTGATATGCCGATGGATTGTGGGATTGGTGTTCCTGTTCTCGTCGTTTGTCAAAGGCGTCGACCCTCTCGGCACATCATACAAGATACAAGAATACATGACCGCATGGTCTATCGGGAGTATAACTTTCGAGTGGGCTTTGCCGTTGGCTACAACGTTGGCCGTGACGTTGATAGCAGCCGAGTTTCTGGTTGGTGTGCTGCTGCTGACAGGCTGTTTCCGTAAACTTTCGGCGTGGCTGCTGGTATTGATGATGTTGTTCTTTACAGGAACAACCTTAATCGATGCAATAACCAACAAGGTGACTGACTGCGGCTGTTTCGGCGATGCTGTGAAACTGACAAATTGGCAGACATTCTGGAAAAATATAGCCCTCGACGTGCCGACGGTGTGGATTTTCCTCACCAAAGGGTTGCGTTACAACCGTCGTTTTGAACGCGATTCCATTGTGACCATTTTTGCCATCATGCTTATGGTCCTTTTCCAGATGTATAACATTTACAACGAGCCATGCATAGATTTCCGCCCGTGGAAAAAAGGCAACGTCATGATGTCGCAAGAAGAAAACGCTGAAATCAAGACTTTCTTTACTTATCGCAATACCAAAACTGGTGAAACACAGGAAATCGAGTCGTCGAAACTGATGGACTATATGGCCGACCCTGCATGGGCCGAAGAATGGGAATGGCAAGCCAGTCATGTTATTGACCCGCACGAAATTTTGGCACCGGGCTTCTCGATGCTCGACACTCAAGGCGACGACTTGTCGCGTGAGCTTATAGCATCGAACGATTACCTGATTATTGCCACAATACATCATATTGACGATGTTTCCGAGCGTGGAATTGTCGCGTTGCAGCGCACGGTGGCATTCGCCAACGAGAATAACATCCATATTGTTGTATTGACCGCTGCATTACCGGAAGAAGCGCAGACATTCCTTTATGAAAACAATCTCGGCGATGTTGAATTCTATATGGCCGATGCAACCGCCATTGAGACAATGCTCCGTTCCAACCCGGGTTTTGTGTTGCTGCGCAATGCCGAGGTTCTCGGCAAATGGCATTATCGCAACGTCATGAAACTTCAAGATTACATTAACGATAAAGAGAATAATTAACCCATGATTCAACGCATTCAATCATTCTACCTCGTACTTGCCGCCTGCTGCATGGCATTGTGTTTCATGTTTCCTGTGGCGCAGTACAGTTCGATTATGCAGGTTACAAACCAACTGGCCCAAGGCGAGTTGAACCTTGTGCCAAATGATAATCCGGAAATGATGGCTCAGATTGAAAATATCGAGCCGATTGTCAATTTCGGACAACGTGGATACATCCACACATGGCCGCTCATTGTCATCGCAGTTATGTGCATAGTGATTGCTGTGGTGTGTATATTTTTATATCGCAACCGTATGTTGCAAATGCGTGTGGTGGCTGTAGGCTTCTTGCTGTCGGTGGTTTATGCTTTCCTGGTGTTTTTCTGGGCTGTCGATGCATACGCCAAAGCCATGACCACGACACTGGGGTGCGATGCCGTGCAAACCCAGTGGTTTGTAGGAGCATATGCACCTATTGCCGCAGTGCTGTTTTTCTTCCTTGCACAACGTGCAATCAAGAAGGATGAGGAAAAAGTTCGAGCAGCCGACCGCTTGCGATAAATTGGGGATTAAAAATTGAAAAGGGAGATTCATAGCATAACCGAGTTGCCTGAGGTGGCACGTGAGTTGTTGGAAACGTTTCCAGGCGACCGTTTCTTCGCATTCTATGGCAAGATGGGTGTAGGTAAGACGACACTCATCAAAGAGTTGTGCAGATATCTGGGGGTGACTGACAATGTGTGCAGTCCGACATTTGCCATTGTCAATGTTTATAGTGACCGCAACGGCGAGCCTGTTTATCATTTCGATTTTTACCGCCTTAAGAATATCGACGAAGCCTACGATATCGGCTATGAAGAGTATTTCTACAGTGGAGCATACTGTTTTACCGAATGGACCGAAAAAATCGAACCGATCATGCCTGACAGATACGTAAGGATTGAAATAACCGAGTCGGCTTCCGTGAGAACATTAATCGCCACTGCCATTGGGTGACAATATGTCAGTCGGTGGCATTATGGCACGTTTTTTGCAGTGAATGTCTTGGAAATGCATTTTTAAACAGAAATTAATGAGTAAAAAAGAATCCGAAATCGTGGCCAGACTGGCCGCACAAGCCTTGGACGAGAAAAAAGCTGAAGACGTGAGAATAATAAATCTCACAAATCTTCATAATGCACCCACTGAATATTTTGTCATTGCTTCCGGAAATGTGCCGTCACACGTCAGCGCCTTGAGTGATGCCGTTCACGAAGTTGTCAAGAAAGCCACAGGCCTAAATCCCTCTAAAATTGAAGGCTACGCTAATGCTGAGTGGATATTGATGGACTATTTTGACGTGGTTGTCCATATTTTCCAGAAGGATAAACGTGCTTTCTATCGCCTCGACGAACTGTGGGCCGACGGCGAAATCGTTAATATTTAACCGTATTTAGTTGATACTATGCCAACAAACGATAATCAACGTCCTAAAAAACTCCCTCAGCAGCCCAATGGCTCAGGGCGTAAACGCCCGAGTGTGATGTATGGCGTCTACGCAATACTCATTCTTGTTTTGGGTTGGATGTTACTCTCTGACGGCAACAATTCGCCGGCCAAAGAAATCACTTGGGACAAGCTTGAACCGATACTCGAACGCCATGATTATGAATCAATTACGGTGGTGAATCAGGAGTATGCAGAGATAAGAATCTCAAAATCAGCACTGTTAGCCGACTCAACGTCGTATCAAGAACTATATAACATCGCCCCTTGGACGGGTCGAAAATCACCAGCCGGTTACTATCGTTATAGTATTGGTACCCTTGACCATTTTGACAAGGAACTCGCAGTGGTTGAAGAACGCACCGGTGAGCATATCAGCTACAAGATTGAAAAGCGTACAAATGCTTGGCGTGATATGTTGGTGTGGTTTGCCCCGCTGATACTTTTCGCCGTAATGATATTCGCCATGAGTGCGTGGAGCCGCAAGCAGATGGGCGGTGGCGGAGGCGGATTGTTCGGCGTAGGCAAGTCGAAGGCAAAAGTCTACGACGCCAAACAGCAGAACAATATCACTTTCAAAGATGTGGCGGGTCTTGAGGGCGCCAAGGAAGAGGTGATGGAAGTTGTCGACTTCCTTAAAAATCCCAAACGTTACACTGACCTCGGAGGCAAGATACCCAAAGGTGTCCTTCTGGTTGGCCCTCCGGGTACTGGTAAGACTTTGTTGGCCAAAGCTGTAGCCGGCGAAGCCAACGTGCCTTTTTTCTCCATGTCGGGTAGCGACTTTGTCGAGATGTTTGTCGGCGTCGGTGCGTCCCGTGTGCGTGACCTTTTTGAAGATGCCAAGAAAAAAGCCCCATGTATTATTTTCATCGACGAGATTGATGCCGTGGGTCGTGCCCGTGGACATTCGGGTTTAAGCAACGCCAACGACGAACGTGAAAACACGTTGAACCAGCTGCTTACCGAGATGGACGGCTTCTCGAGCGGTACCAACATCATAGTCCTTGCTGCCACTAACCGAGCCGATGTACTCGACAAGGCTTTGCTACGTGCCGGCCGTTTCGATCGTCAGATATACGTCGAATTACCTGACATTGAAGAGCGTAAAGCAATATTCAACGTCCATATGCGCAATCTGAAACTTTGCGAGGATGGTACGGAGAAAGCAGTCGACCGCGACTTCCTTGCCAAGCAGACCCCTGGTTTCTCGGGTGCCGATATTGCCAACGTTTGCAATGAGGCGGCCCTGTGTGCAGCTCGTAAAAACAAACAATATATTGAGAAACAAGATTTTCTCGATGCCATCGACCGTATCGTAGGAGGTCTTGAAAAGCGAACCAAGATACTTTCTGAACAGGAGAAACGCACTATTGCCTATCATGAGTCGGGTCACGCTTCTGTCAGTTGGCTGTTGCGATGGGGTAACCCGTTGGTCAAAGTGACCATAGTTCCGCGAGGCAAAGCCCTCGGTGCGGCTTGGTACTTGCCCGAGGAACGTCAGATTACAACCTACGAGCAGATGTTCGACGAAATGACTTCGCTTATGGCCGGACGTGCATCGGAAGAGGTCGTATTTGGCAGGATTTCTACAGGGGCACTGAATGATATTGAACGTGCTACCAAGATGGCTCAGGCTTTGGTTACATATTACGGTATGAGCCCTGAAGTCGGGAATGTCAGTTTCTATGACTCGACAGGCCAGTTAGATTACGGCTTTACAAAACCGTTCAGCGAAAAGACCGCCGAGAAAATCGATTCCGAGGTGCGTCGTATGGTTGAGGAAGCGTATGTGAAAGCCAAAGAACTCATCATTTCTCATCGCGACCAGCTTGACCAGTTGGCCTCGCAGCTCTATGATAAAGAGGTTTTGTTCCGTGAGGACTTGGAACGCATCTACGGTCCGCGTCCGTGGGAGAAACAAGACAATAACGAAAAAACTGACGAAAAAGTATCTGACGACAATGAAAAAGTTTTGGATTAGGACCGCTTCGGCCACTGTTTATGCCTTGCTTTTTATTGGCACTATGCTCAGCGGCAGACTGATAGGCAATGAAACCGCAGGACTGCTGATTTTTGCAGCATTTCTGTTGTTTGTGGCGTTTGGCTGCACATACGAGTTCATCAAGATTACCAAAATGAATGGCTCGAACCCCAACAATGTGATTTCGTATTCTTATATGATTCTCGCTTTTGCGGCTGTGATAGCTCTCGGCCAAAAAGAATTTGAGGGCGTGGCATTCCTTGCTTTGCTTCCGGTACTGCTTATATCGCCGTTTGTGGTTCAGCTGTGGTACAAGTCGGCGCACCCCTTTGCCGACGCAGCATTGTCGATGGTGCCGATGGTTTACGTCGCCATCCCGCTTGCGTTGATGCCGCTGTTGCACAACGAATGGAACGTCATGCTCATGGTTCTCATACTTGTATGGGTCAACGATTCGTTTGCATATATGGGAGGTTCCTTGATTGGCAAGCATAAACTCTGGGAACGTCACTCGCCAGGCAAAACGTGGGAAGGCACCATCTGTGGCGTCATTTTTACGGTGGCTGTGGCTTTGATTTTCGGCCCGATGTTTGACACCAAGTTGCTTTGGTACGATTGGATTGTTATCGCATTCATTTGCAGTGTTATTGATACTTTGGGTGATTTGACCGAGTCGATGTTGAAGCGTTCCGTAGGGCTTAAAGACAGTGGCAATATTATGCCTGGTCATGGCGGATTCCTTGACCGTTTCGACAGCCTGTTGGTCGTAGTGCCTTTTGTTTTTGTTTATCTTATAATCAGAGTTTGATATGTATTTCCATCGCGAAGGACGCAAAATAATAGCTATCACGCTTGTTTCGGTGCTTGCAATTTTTGTAGCAATGGCATTGACCGTTCGTACTTGGACGTGGGTTCATTTCCTGTTTATCATTATTTTGATAGGCCTCGCGTTTTGGATTATACGTTTTTTCCGTATACCTCGTCGAATTTTTACCGAATCGACCAGTCAGCTAATAGCTCCGGCAGATGGCACCATTGTCACTATTGAAGAAACTTATGAGAAAGAGTATATCAAGGATGACTGCATTCAGATAAGCATATTCATGAGTGCCAACGATGTCCACGTTAACCGCTACCCATGCGACGGTGTCGTTGAATATGTCAAGTACTCTCGCGGCAACTACTTCGTAGCATCGTATCCCAAGTCAAGCGATTTGAACGAGCGCTCCTCGGTTGGTATCCGTCTTGAAAACGGAAACAAGATACTTGTCCGTCAGGTGGCAGGAGCCATGGCTCGCCGAATTGTATGCTATGCCAAAGAGGGACAAACTGTTAAGCAGAACCAAGAACTTGGATTCATCCGTTTCGGCTCGCGGGTTGATGTTTTTGTGCCGAAGAGTTTTACCATCGACGTCGATATTGAGAACCGTGTCAAGAATGCTATAACCCCCATTTGCTCGTTTGGTAAATGATTGATGACCAAATAATATACGAGGACAATCATCTCATTGCCATCAACAAGCTCCCAGGACAATTGGTCCAGGGCGACAAGACTGGCGACGCGTGTCTTGCTGACGAAATCAAACAATATATCAAAATCCGTGACAACAAGCCGGGCAATGTTTTCTGCGGCGTTATCCATCGGCTGGATCGTCCGGTTTCCGGGGTTGTGCTGTTTGCAAAAACATCGAAGGCGTTGTCGCGGATGAACGAACTGGTCAAGTCACGCAATTTTCAAAAGACTTACTGGGCTGTGGTCGGGAACCGCCCGGAACACGAAGCGGATACGCTGAAGGACTGGATTTTTCGTGACGAGAAAAACAATAAGTCGTATGTCGTCGACCATAACGCTGGCGGTTATCGCTCGGCAAATGCCAAGGTGGCTGAATTGGATTACCGACTCGTCGCCGTCTCGACTGGAGGCTACAATTTGCTGGAAGTCAATCTTCATACCGGGCGCCACCACCAGATACGGTGTCAGCTTGCCAATATTGGGTGTCCTATAAAGGGGGACCTCAAGTATGGTGCACCGCGATCCAACCCCGACGGTTCAATTTCGCTTCACGCACGACGAGTCGTGTTCGAGCACCCCGTGTCGCATTTGACAATCGACATCGTTGCCCCGAATCCGGTTTTTGAATCCATGTTTGCAATAAAATGCTAAAAAACAATACTAATATAGTATATACATTAATTTATATATGAAAAAGAATATTACATTAATACTTGCTCTCGCCTGTGCTTTGGCGCTCAATGCGCAGAATGTCAAGGTTCTGAATGATGGGTACGACAATCTGACCGTGTCGTTCCAGTCGCCTGAACTGTCGGTAAGCCGGGTGGTGGCGAATGGTGAGTCGTTCGATGTTATTTCCCTAGACGGATATGTCAACCGAGGTATTGTGGGGCAACCTTCGTTGCCAGTGTTGCATAGCCGTATCGAGATGCCGGTATGTGAAAGCTTCACTGTCAGTGTGTCGAACGCAGTTTACGATACCATCGATGGCTCCGCAATTGGTCTTTTCCGTCCAATACTGCCGCAGCAGCCACTGCGTATAAAGTCTGACACGACGAAGCACGAAAATGTTATCGACGAACAAATGTATGAAACCGACGCTTTCGTCGGCCCTGACCTCGCCACGGTGCGTCATATCGGCATAGCCCGTGACCGAAATCTTGCTGTGCTGTCTTTCTCGCCTATACGTTACAATCCTGTGTCAAATCGCCTTACCGTGTGCCGTTATGCCGAAATCACAGTGACCTACAATGCTGCCGACGAGAAAGCGACACACGAACTTTTCGATCGCTACAATTCACCGGCTTTTTCGGCAGGAGCGACGCTCAACAACCTGATTTCGTCAAAAGAGATGAATCTTTCGGCGCCGATACGTATGACCATTGTTAGTGCATCTGCTTTCAAAGGCAAGCTAACCGAATTTGTCGATTGGAAAACCCTCACCGGCTTTATTGTCGACACTGTTTTCTTAGGCGATAACGGAATTGGCTCGACCGAGAACACCATAGCCCAGTATCTCAAGGGCCTTTATGCAAACGCCACAGCCTCGTCGCCGGCGCCCACCTACGTTCTTCTGGTCGGCGACAACACCAACCTTCCGGCATTCTCGACAGCAATGGATGTAAATTATATGTACGAGACTTTCGGCCTTTCTTCTCATATAACCGACTTGTATTACACTACTTGGTCCGAGGGCGACAGTCTTCCTGATTGTTATGTAGGCCGATTCTCGGCTCGCACACTCAATCATCTCAACGCCATACTCTCGAAAACCCTTCAGTATGAGCGTTACGCTATGCCAGACCCGTCGTATCTTGATAACGCCGTCCTCATAGCCGGTGTCGACGAATACTACCGTATCAACAGGAATGATAACGGATACACCTATTCCGACCCCACCATGGACTATGTGGCAAAGTATTACGTCAACGCTGCCAATGGATTCAGTAATGTTACATATTACAAAAACGACACTGCCTTCCATCCTGCGGGAGTTGTAGTTACTGGATCGTCGCGCCCCCAAAGCACTGCTGACAGCCTGCGCGCCATATATAACAGGGGCGCAGGATGGGTCAACTATAGCGCCCACGGCGATTACGACGAGTGGTCGATTCCGTCGTTTACAACCCGCGATGTGGCCAATATGACCAACTACGGCAAGCCTATGGTCATGATAGGCAACTGCTGCCTGAGTAACAAGTTCAACAAGACCGAATCGCTTAGCGAGGCACTCCTGCGTCGAGGCGACAACGCCGGAGCTGCTCTGTATATCGGTGCAACCAACTCCACTATCTGGGAACCTGATTTCCAGTGGTCGGTGGGCGTTCGATCCAATATTTCAGGGCATATGGACGCTACATACAACAACGCCAAACTTGGAATGTACGACCGCCTGTTTCATACTCACAACGAGGCTCGCAGTCTTTACTGCGAGAGTGCTGGGGCCATGGTGTACGCCGGAAATATGTCGGTCCATTCGGAAGGTCCTGTCACATACACGTCCGGTGGTACTTCCTTTGTGTTCGATATTCCCACCTATTATTGGGAGATTTATGGTATCCAGGGAGACCCGTCGCTTATGCCGTGGCTGTCGCAAGCCGAAACAATGGAGCTTTGGTTCGAGAGCTGGCTTGGCTTTGGCACCACTTCGTTTGACGTGAATACCGAGCCGTATGCCTATGTGGGTGTTACCGACAGTGCCATGAATCTGGTCGGAGCGGCTTTTGCCAACGAGTGGGGAGTGGCCCGTGTGAATTGCGAGCCGTTGGCAGCAGGACGCTACACCGTCACGTCGACTGCACAAGGTTTTATCCCTCGCCACCAGGCTTTGATGGTATCGACCGACGGCATTGACGATGTTGCCGGCAATATCTGCCGCATATATCCCAACCCTGCGGCTGACAATTTCACCGTGGAAGCCGAGGGCTTGCGCGAGGTCACGGTTATCAATGCCATGGGCCAGACTGTCATGTCGCACAAAACCGCGACGGACAAAATGACAGTCGACGCTGAGAAATTGCCCGCCGGAGTGTATTTCGTGCGTGTGCGTACATCCGAATCGGCTTCGGTGCTGCGCTTGATAGTAAAGTAAAACGTTTTGATTTTCATAGATGGTCGGGCCGCCGAGCTTTGCTCGGCGGCCCGACCTGTCAATTGTTTCGAATGTAACTTGCTGTTATTCTGTGCGATTGATTTACTTGTGAAAAATTTTTGTTGTATAATTGAAATAAATTGTATCTTTGCAACCGAATCCAAGTTAGTCGGATTGGTGAAATTTTAACAATCTAAGTGAGATGAAAAACAAATATTACGACCTGATTGACCAAACTTTTGACTTCCCGCAGGACGAATTTCGCACCGAGGATGGCGAACTTTACTTCCACGACATCCCTCTCATGGAAGTCATCAAGCAGTATGGCACCCCGCTCAAAATAACCTATCTGCCTAAGATTAGCTCGCAGATTCAGCGCGCCAAGCGCCTGTTCAACGTCGCCATTGCCAAAACCGACTACCGTGGCACTTACAATTACTGCTACTGCACCAAGTCGAGTCACTTCTCGTTTGTGATGGAAGAGGCTCTAAAGAACGACATCAACCTCGAAACTTCGTCGGCTTTCGACATCAATCTCATTCAGGAACTCTACGCCCAGCAGCTCATCGACAAAGATAAATTCATCGTCTGCAACGGCTACAAGCGTCAGCAATACATCGAGAATATATTGGAAATCTACCGCGACGGATTCTGCAACGTGGTGCCCATTCTCGACAACAAAAACGAGTTCTACACCTTCGACCGCATGCTCGAAAACCCTGAGCAACCGATGAAAATCGGCATCCGCATCGCTTCGGAAGAGGAGCCCAAGTTCGATTTCTACACCTCGCGACTCGGCATCCGCTACAACGACATCGTCAGTTTCTACGAGGAACAAATCGCCCAGAACCCCAAGTTCACCTTCAAGATGCTGCACTTCTTCATCAACACCGGCATACGCGACACCGCCTACTATTGGAACGAGTTGGCCAAGTGTGTCAACGTCTATTGCGACCTGAAACGTATATGTCCCGACCTCGACAGCCTCAACATCGGCGGCGGTTTCCCGCTCAAAAACTCGCTGGCCGCCAACTACGACTATGAGTACATGGCCGAGG
>CADCPQ010000074.1 GCA_902803395.1 uncultured Bacteroidota bacterium | reverse complement strand
TACAGCGGACTCGCCTTCCTCGAGGCCGAGCTGCTCCGCATGGGCAAGGGTGAATACGACCTCAGCGAGATGTACGTCGTAGAAAAGACCTACAACGACCGCGCCATGGCCGCCGTCCGCACCCACGGCGACGTCTCCTTCAGCCAAGGCGGCGCCTTCAACGACGTCATCTACTGCCTCCGCAACTACGGCATGGTGCCCGACGAGGTGATGCCTGCAGGCAAAATGTACGGCGACACCCTCTCCAACCACACTGAACTCAGCGCACTCACCGACGTCATGGTCGAAGCCATCGCCAAAGGAAAGCTGAAGAAACTCCAGACCAGCCCCGACGGCCAGCCCCTGTGGCAGAAAGCCATTGCCGCCGTCCACGCCACCTACCTGGGCGAAATTCCCGAGAGCTTCACCTACAAAGGCGTGAAATACACTCCCAAGAGCTTCGGCGAGAGCCTCGGTCTCAACCCCGACGACTACGTAAGCCTCACCTCCTTCAACCACCATCCCTTCTACGAGCCTTTCGTCATCGAGATTCAGGACAACTGGCGCTGGGGCCAGAGCTACAACGTCCCCATCGACGAGTTCATGGAGATTTTTGACTACGCCATCGACAACGGCTACACCGTTGCCTGGGGCAGCGACGTCAGCGAGCCGGGCTTCAAATACAGCCGCAACGGCTACGCCGTCCTTCCCGCCACCGAGGCTCCCAAAAGCGGCGTTGGCAGCGACCAGGCCAAATGGAGCGGCATGAAGGCCAGCGACATCGCCGACGAGGCCTCCAAACACCCCACACCGCAGCGCTGGGTCACTCAGGAAGAGCGTCAGCAGGGCTACGACAACTGGGAGACCACCGACGACCACGGCATGCTGATTTACGGCACCGCCAAGGACCAGATGGGCAACGAGTACTATATCGTCAAGAACAGCTGGGGCCTGTACAACGGCAAGTTCGGCGGCAACTTCTTCTGCAGCAAGGCTTTTGTCCGCTACAAAACCATCAACATCGTGGTTCACAAGGACGCCATCCCCGCCCACATCAAAGCCAAACTCGGTTTGTAATAGACCGGAAACACATATAGAGTTGTTATTGACGCCGGCGCGTTGCGCCGGCGTCAATATTTTACGAATATTTTTTTTTATTTCCTCGACATTTTTCGCGATTTCTGTTTTTTTTCGTAATTTTGCAGTCGCAAATACAGCCACCGATGAAACGCATTCTGCTCGTCACCCCGCCGCTCACGCAGCTCAACACGCCCTACCCCGCCACGGCATACATGAAGGGGCGCCTCGACGCTCTCGGCCATCTGACCGCGCAAGTCGACCTCAGCATCGAGACGGTCGACCGGGTGCTGAGTGCCGACTTCCTGAGCTCCATAGGGCTGGAGCGCGAGGCACGGCTGATCGAGCCGGTAAAACGTTTCCTCCGCGGACAGGACGACACCCTGGGTCCGCGCATCGCCAACCGCTCGCTGCTGCCCGAGGGACCGCGGTTTCAGGCGCTCGGCGACTTGGAGTGGTCGTTCGGCGTGAGCGGCACCGTCGACAAAGCGCAACACCTTGCAACACTGTTCGTCGAAGACATCGCCGACTACATCCGCGAGCAGGTTGACTGCCATTTCGACCTCGTGCGCTACGCCGAATACCTCAGCAACGACGCCCCGACCTTCGACCCGCTTTATGCCGAACTTCAGCAGAAGCCGTCGGTAGTCGACCGGATCATGCTCCAGCTGCTTGAAAAATATGTATCTGATTTCCACCCCGACAGTGTCTGCCTGACCGTGCCTTTCCCCGGCTGCCTCTACGGCGCCCCGCGCTGCGGTCAGCGGCTCCAGGCCAACACCACGGCTCCCGTCGAAATCGGCGGCGGATTCCCCAACACCGAATGGCGACAGCTGAGCGACGACCGCATATACGAATTCTGCGACGAGATAGCCATCGACGGCAACAAAGACGCCGACCAGTACTGCCCCGACTTCAGCGGCCTGCCGCTCGACAAATACCTTTCGCTCGCCGAGATGACCAACCCCATGCACCGACTTTGGAGCCAGGGACGCTGGAACAAGATGGTTATGGCCCACGGCTGCTACTGGCACCGCTGCGCCTTTTGCGACACTTCGCTCGACTACATCGGCAACTACCATGCCCCCCAGGCCTCGACCGTGGTCGACCGCATGGAACGCGTGATGGAGCAGACCGGACGGACGGGTTTCCACTTTGTCGACGAGGCCTTGCCGCCCAAGCTCCTCAAAGAGGTCGCCGAAGAAATATTGCGCCGTCGACTGACCGTCAGTTTCTGGGGCAACATACGCTTCGAAAAGGCTTACACCGCCGAACTGTGCCAACTATTGGCGCGAGCCGGCATGGTGGCCGTCAGCGGCGGCCTCGAGGTTGCCAGCGACCGCCTGCTCAAACTCATGGACAAGGGCGTCACCATCAGCCAGGCCCTCGACGCCTGCCGCCACCTGTGCGACGCCGGCGTTATGGTCCACACCTACCTCATGTACGGCTTCCCGACCGAAACGCTGCAGGAGACTATCGACGCCCTCGACACAGTGCGCCGGATGTTCGACGAGGGCATAGTGCAAAGCGCTTTCTGGCACCGCTACGCCATGACCTGCCACTCGCCCAGCGGGTTGCAGCCCGAAAAATACGGCGCCAGACGGGTGACGCTGAAACCAAGCCCCTTCTGCAACAACGAGGTCGACTGGGAGCCTCAGTTCGATTACGACATCGAGGCCGTTGGAACCGCACTGCGGCTGGCTACCTATAATTATATGAACGGTCTCGGACTCGACCGCCCGGCCAGCAGCTGGTTTCCGTTCATCGCCCGTCCAAAAAACAAATCAAAGCAACAAAAACACCACGGCAACAGGAAATAAACTTTGCCTTCTCGGCTATCGGGCTGTGCCGTAATCCATTGCAAAAAATAACATTTTTTTAACATTAAACCTTTTGGCCAGGTCGAAAAAAGTGTGTAACTTTGCCGCAACCTGAAAGGAAGAAAAAAAGGTTAAAAAGATAAAAAGGTCAAAAGGTTACATAACTTTAAATCTTTAAATCTTTACAACTTTTCATCCTTGAGGGCCAGACGCCGGGGCGTGAGAGCCCCGATCACCCATTGAATGGCCTGATGGGTCAGAAGTCGGATTATAGGCGAGAACGTTAATGACCGTAAATTGAACCGTAAATTAACG
>CADCPQ010000073.1 GCA_902803395.1 uncultured Bacteroidota bacterium | reverse complement strand
TTTGCAGGGCTCGGGGGCGGCCATGACACTGAAGACCTTGCGGCCCATCATGTCGTACACGCTCACGGCCATTCCCTCGCTGCCTTCCAGCACTATCTCGCCATCGCAAGAATACATACGGATTTCGGTTGTCGTCACGTCGTCAATGCCAACGTTGGCAGCGAAATAGGCCGTGTAGGTCACGTCGGCGTGAACCTCGACAGTGCGGACACTGTCGGTGTTGTTGTCGTTCCAACGCACAAAGTGGTAGCCGGGGTTGCCTGCTGCACGAATCACCACCGAGCCGCCGTCCATAGCCTGGCCACCACCGCTGACGCTGCCCTTGGCAGGATCGGCGCTTACGACAGTGACAGTGTACAATTCCTCGCCTTCGGCAATAAAGAGCGCTATCAATTCAACGTCGCTCTGCACAGCGAATGCGTATGGGTTTGAGGTAACGCCGTTGCTCCAGCCTGCAAAAGTATAGCCTTCGTATGCAAGGGCGGTAAGTACGCAAGGCGTACCATAAACATATTCGCCGTCGCCTGTCACCGAGCCTCGGGTGAAGTCCTCAACAACAACGGTGACCGTGTGAGTATCGATGGCAAACATTGCTGTCAAATCAATGTCGTTTTCAATGACAAACTGACGTAGATTGTCGTGATTGCCATCACTCCAATGAACCAAGTGGTGATGGGCTATTGGCGTGGCGGTAATCTCGACGGTATCGAGGCAGTTGTAAGTGCCACTGCCGGATACCGTGCCAATTGTGTTGTCATTGCTCTGAATGGTAACTATACATTGGTCCATTCGAATCATGTCCTGGTATTGAGACCAATTGCTCAAATAAGTGTTATACAAACCGCGTAGTACGATAATCTTGGCATCGGAATTTACATTGTCAAACACACTATTCCCCAATGTCGGAGGCGTTGTAGGTAACACAGATATTTTTCTAAGGCCACTGCAATAAGAGAATGCATAGTTGCCAATGGATGTGACGGAATTGGGAATTGTAACCGATGTCATACCGCTGCAACCACCAAACGAATAATCGCAAATTGATGTGACGGAATTGCCGATTGTCACCGATGTTAGGCCTCTGCAACGAAAGAACGCATGGCTGCCAATGGATGTGACAGAATTGGGGATTGTCACCGATATCAGGCCTATGCAATCCGAGAACGCATAGTTGCCAATGTCTGTGACGGAATTGGGGATTGTCACCGATGTTAGGCCTCTGCAACCTTCGAACGCTCCGCCGCCTAGGAATGTGACAGAATTGGGGATTGTCACCGATGTCAGGCCGCTGCAACCATGGAATGCATACCGGCCAATGTATGTGACGGAATTGGGGATTGTTACCGATGTCAGGCCGCTGCAATTCCCGAACGCCCATTCACCAATAGATGTGACGGAATTGGGTATTGTGATTGAGGTCAAGCTGGTGCAACTATTAAAAATATATGCGTCCAATATAGAAAGTGCATCCGGAAGAATAATGGATGACAAACTATTACATTGAGAAAAAGCATACGATCCTATTATGCTTACAGTATTCGGAATAATAATACTTGTTAAACTATCACATCCTGCAAAAGTCAATGAATTGATACATGTGACAGAATAATTCGTTCCATTATAAGTTACACTTGATGGAATTGTAAGTGAACCTATTGGTTTTGGATTTGTTCCCCACCCATACCAATCATCAGGCCTTGTTACAGCAACTTCTTCTGCATTCCTAATGCTGTAATACATTGTCTGTCCACTTGGGGCCACATCAGTAAAATCGTAGGCTTTCACGCTTTGCGGGATTGCCAATGCCATCATCATGACGGCGAAAAATGTAAGTCTGTGTTTCATTTTATTGAGTGTTTTTGGATTATTCATACTAATAAAAAAGCCGTGAACTTCTTTCTGTTCAGTGCAGAGGTTCTCGACTACCTATCATTACGAACAAGAAAAGCCCACGGTGGCGTGAGCGTTTCTCCTTTCCTGTGTAATGATAGTTGAAATTGTCGAGATTTCTGCACTACAATAAGAAAAGCGAATACGCTTCAATATGTCGTTATCTATTTTTCAGTTTTCTACATTTTCTGTCGGGTTTTCAGGTTGTTATACAACAATTATTTAAACAAATCGGCATGGGTGCCGGTGCGTATGAAAAGCATTATCAACTCGTCGTCGTGCGATTCCCACACCATCAGCCAGTCGGGACGGATGTGGCACTCCCATTTGCCGGCATATTCTCCAGTCAGTTTGTGCGGGCGATACTGTGCGGGCAGTGTTCCGGTTTCGGCAAGTAACTGCATGGCATCACGCAGCAACTGCATATCGCAGCCCCTGCGCTTGCACAGCTCCGCATCTTTGACGAAGCGTTTGGTGACGCGGATCGTATACTTCATAACAGGTTGTGCTGTTTGAAGAAATCGTCAACGTTGTCATAATCCTCCACGTTGCCCGTCTTGACGTCGCGGATGGCCTCGTCGAGGTCGAGGCTGCGCTCGTGAAATATGCCGAGCGAGCGTACGAACTCCACAACTTTCTGCGCCATCGCGTTGGACGGGTCGTAGTCAAATACCATTGTCGCTTCCATAGTCTTTGTTGATTTTTCCGACTGCAAAGATACAAACATTTTTTCATTCGGGCAAAAAAAGTTTTTCTTCACCACTAATTTTAGCCCACCCCGTCGCTTCGCGCCACCCCTCCAGTGGAGGGGAGATTTGCCGGGCAAGGGCTGGCGATGAATTTATTTTTCCAGAATTACATTTTTTTTCGTATTTTTGCAGCATGAAAAAAATACTATTTGTATGTCTTGGAAATATCTGCCGCAGCCCGATGGCAGAGTTCATAATGAAGCGCTTGGTGCGTCACGCCGGACTTGAAAACGAGTTCGAAATAGCTTCCGCCGCCATCAGCGACGAAGAGGAGGGCAACCCCGTGTATCCTTTGGCTAAACGCAAGCTGGCCGAGCACGGCATAGGCTGCCCGGGCAAGACGGCACGGCAAATCACCCCCGACGACTATTCGCACTACGACATGATTGTGGCCATGGACGAGGGCAACATCCGCGGCCTCGCGAGATTTTTCGGCAACGACCCCGAAGGCAAGTTCAGCCGTCTGCTCGACCACGTGCCGCCAACCGATGTCAAACATCACGGCCGCGACATTGCCGACCCGTGGTACACCCGAAAATTCGATGTCGCCTACGACGACATCAGCACCGGCTGCCAAGCGCTGTTTGAAGAACTCGTCAAACATTGAGAATCATGAGCAACGAAACCGGTTCGACCGACACTGTCAGTTTCGAGGTTGCCGAAGGCATGGGCGTGAGCCGCGCCGCTTTCGACGAGGTGGTGGCCATCGTGGGTCGCCAGCCTACCGTCGACGAACTGAGCACCTTGCTCGCCATGTGGGACAGCAACGGCCGCCAGCAGAGCCTCTACGGATGGCTGCGCGGACAGCACCACATTGTCGAGAAAAACGACTACCTCTATTCCGGCACGTCGGACGAGCACAAAAACTTCAAAGAACCCCGCATTAAAGACTGCGTCGACATTGCCCGCGAACTCCGTGCCAAAGCCGCTTCGACCGGCCGTCTACAAGTATCCGGCACTGGCTCGATGCTGCTCTACATGGTGGGCAACGTCAGCTCCGAAATTCTCGATTCCGAATACGCCCGCCGCTGCCTGCACCTTGTCGGCGAGCCCTTCGCCACAGGCCTCAACGCCGACGACTGCCAATACATCGAGATGATTATCGACGCCCTGCGCCAATCCGGCGATGTCGGCAGCTCGGTGGCCGTGGGAACCGGCGGCCTGTTTGTCACCTTGGCCGGGAGCCTTGCGCCCCACGGCTTCGACATCCTCGCACCGCGCGAGGTGAGGCTCGACGCCTTCCTGTTCGGCGAGGAACCCGGCCGCTACATCGTCACTGTCGACGAAGAGCACGACGACGCTTTCCTGCTGCACCTCGACCAGGCGCGGCTCAACTGCTGTTTCCTCGGACGCACCACCAAGAACCGCATACTCGTCGACGGCTACGACTTCGGCCCGGCAGCCGACTACGTCGAATGATTTTTTTTCATGCACCGAGCACAATAAAAACGCAAATCGCGCGTTAGTGTGATATGGATGTTTTCGACATACGCAAAGCCACACCCGCCGACCTGCCGGTGATTATGAGCATGATAGAGCACTCGCGCTCAATCATGCGGTCGCGTGGCAACATGACACAATGGACCGGCGGCTATCCCGACGAGGCGACTGTGCAGACCGACATCGACAGCGGCTTCAGCCACATCGTCGAACGCGGTGGCCAGCCCGTAGGCACTTTCGCCCTGGTGCCGGGCATCGAGCCGACCTACGGCGTCATTGTACGCGGCGACTGGATTGACCGAGCCACCCCCTACTCCACCGTCCACCGCATGGCGCGTTTCGACGAGGGCCACGGCATGGCTCGCCAGATTTTCGGCTGGTGCGAGCAACACGCCGCCTGCCTCCGTGCCGACACCCACGCCGACAACGCAGCCATGATACACATACTCGAGGAGTGCGGCTATACCTACTGCGGAATCGTTTTCATGGACGACGGCTCGGAGCGCAAAGCCTATCAGAAGATGATGTTCCCGACCGTCGACGCCGAGCTGAAACGTTATGTCGAGAGCGAGATACTGCCGCGTCACAACAACTTCGACGCCGCCCACCGCATCGACCACATCCGCACCGTCATGGCCCGCAGCATGGAGCTGGCGCAGATGTTCGACGTCGACCCCAACATGGTTTACGCCACGGCAGCCTACCACGACACCGGTGTGGCTTTCGGCCGCGAGGAGCACCACCTGCATTCGGGCCGCATTATACGCAGCGACAGCGAGTTGCGCCGTTGGTTCTCGCCCGAACAGATTGAAGTCATAGCCCAAGCCGCCGAGGACCACCGCGCCTCGAACCGCAGCGAGCCGCGTTCGATTTACGGCCGCATAGTGGCCGAGGCCGACCGCGACATCGAGCCCGAAAAAATCGTGCGCCGTACCGTTGAGTACGGTCTGGGGCACTACCCCGAGCTCGACCGCGAAGGCCACTGGCAGCGCACCCTCGAGCACCTCGGCGAGAAATATGCCGAAGGCGGCTACCTGAAACTGCTCATCGAGCCGTCGCGCAACGCCGAACAACTCGCCGAGCTGCGCCGACTGATAGCCGACCGCCCACGCCTGCGCCAACTTTTCGACAACCTTTATCACGAATTAAAATCATGACAACACTGAGTATCATACTAATCATCCTCGCCGTCATCAGCTGCCTCGTCGGGCTTCTGGGCTCCATAGTCCCGGGACTTCCCGGGCCGCCGTTCAGCTGGCTCGGCCTGCTTTTGCTCAATTTCAGCCAAGCCGCCGACTTTTCGCCCGCCATGCTTATCGTGACGGCTCTGGTGGCACTGGTGATAGTGCTGATGGACTATCTGCTGCCGTCGCTCAGCACCAAACGCTTCGGCGGCTCGAAATACGGCATCTGGGGCTGCAACATCGGACTGGTGCTGTCGCTTTTAGGGCTGCCGTTCGGACCTCAGGGGCTGCTGGGCGTGATACTCTACCCCTTCATCGGCGCCCTCGTGGGCGAATTGATTGTGCAGAAACAGTTTAGCCCCGCCATCCGTGCAGCATGGGGTGCATTCATCGGCTTTTTGACCGGCACATTCATCAAAGTCGTATACGGAATCGCCACGCTGGTAATCGTCATCGTGAACATCGTCAGCTGAACAAAAAAAAAGACGGCGCCGATTGCGTCGTCTTTTTTGGTGATCTGCACAAGATTTGAACTTGTGACCTCTTGCCTGTCAAGCAAGCGCTCTAAACCAACTGAGCTAGCAGATCGCGAATTTTTCTGAGCGAACTGTCCAAGGACAGATCATTTCTCTCGAAAGCGGGTGCAAAATTACAAAGTTTTTTTCAATTGGCAAAAAAAATTTTGAAAAAAGTTGTATCTTTGCAAAAAATAAAAGGGTGCCAAACTGCCAAAAAAGCCTATATATTACTGAAAATCATACCGTTCAACTGAAAATTGAAAACTGAAAATTGAAAACTGAAAATTAAAAATCAAGAGTTGACATTTGTCTGATTTCCGTGGAAATCACAGAACAAATTACAAGATTTCAAGGATTTTGAGAAACTGAGAACCGAAATAACAGCAAAACCGACATAACATCATGGCCGACAACTATTTAGAGAAACGTTACGAAGCTACCCTCGGGAGCCAGAAACCCAAGATAAAACGCATCGGACACACGATGGACGAACTGTTGCGCCGCACCCGCAGCTGCCGCGGCTACAACAAAGATTACGTGGTGAAACGCTCTGAACTCGAGCGCATTGTGGGCGCCTGCACAAAAATCGGCTCGGCCAAGAACCAGCAGGTTTTGCGCTACCGGCTCGTGACCAAAGGTCCCGAAGCCGACCTCGTGAACGCCAACATCAAGCTCGGCGGAATGCTGCCCGAGCTGCACCTGCCTTACGCCGGCACCGAGCCCGAAGCCTTCATAGTGGTGTGCAGCACCGTGGCGGCAAACAGCTACACATACGTCGACCTCGGCATCGCACTGCAGACCATCATGCTGAAAATCACCGAGATGGGGCTCAACGGGATTGTCATCGGCGCTTTCAACAAAAACGAGATAACGCGCGGACTGAACCTCACCCTCGAGCCGCTTATGCTCGTGGCGGTGGGCAAGGGCATCGAAAAGTTTGAACTGACCACCATCAACCCTGACGACAGCCGTGCCTACTACCGCAAAGACGGCATCCACTATGTCCCAAAACTCGGCACCAACGACCTGATAATCAACGACTGATGAACCGAATCCCGCTGCTTGTGGCACTGCTGCCGCTTGCGGTAGGCATTGTGGTGGCCGAAACCGTCGGGGGGCTCGAACTCGGATTTTTCTTCTGGTCGATGGTCGCCACAGGGTGTGTCGTGGGTCTTACGGCATTGGTGCCGGAGACGGGTTCGGGTCGGGTTAAGGTCGGGTTAAGGTCGGCTTTTTTAGTTTTTTTAACATTTCTGTTCGTATCCATCGGCGGACTTCTGACGAAGTTGAGCGACCCCTTGTTGCGTCCCGACCACTACACATACCATAGCGGTCCCGAATGCATTGCGGTACTGCGACTTACCGAAGCCCCACGGCATACGGCCCGGAGCCTGCGCGCCACCGCCGAAGTCGAATCCGTTTACGACGACAGCCTGAGATATACCACTTGCGGACGTATCCAGCTGTATTTCAAGGACGATTCAACAGCCGAGGGCCTGCGGTACGGCGACCGCATCATGGCCCGCTGCAACCTCGCGTTGCCACCGGCTGCCGACAGCAACCGCACGTTCGACTACCGTCGCTACCAGCGGCGTCACGGCATCTTGCGCCAGTGTTATCTCGCACCCTGGAACTATCGCGTTCTTGACAACCGTGCCGTAACGCTCCGCAGCCGCGCCGATGACCTCCGCACCGCGTTCCGCCAACGGTTGCAACAACGCGACCTCGCCGAAAAACAGACGGGTGTGGCCGAGGCGCTGATTTTGGGGTGGCGCGACGATGTCGACGACGAGACGACCGCACTATATCGTAACGCAGGAATCGCACATTTATTGTGTGTCTCGGGACTTCATGTCGGAATTATTGCCGCCCTACTCTCTGCCCTGCTGTGGCCCATCGGGCGCCGCCGTTGGCAACGTGCCTTGCGCGGAGGGCTGGTAATGAGCGGAGTGTGGGCTTTTGCGCTGTTGAGCGGACTGGCTCCGTCAACCGTCAGGGCAGCCGTGATGTTCTCGATTTTTGTTGTCACCGACGTATTCGCGCTACGCACGAGCCGCTACAACACGCTTGCCTTTGCCGCATTCATAATGCTGGTTGCCAACCCGTTGCAGCTTTTCGACGCCAGTTTCCAACTCTCTTTTGCTGCTGTGGGTGGGATTTTGGCTGGCGGTGACGCATGGCGTCACCGCCAGCCCGTTAACGGGCGCTTTTCGCGCCGGGTTGTCGACTTTTTCGTCGTCACGACATCGGCGCAGTTGGCAACGTTGCCTTTCGTACTATACTATTTTCACCAATTCCCGACGTGGTTCATCGTGGCCAACATGACCGTTATTCCATGCGCCGGAGTGCTGTTGGTCAGCGCTTTGGGTGTTCTCCTGTTTGGCGGTATACCCGTCGTTGGTGTCGCGCTCGAATGGATTTTGCGAACCCTGCTTTCGGCCACCGACGCGCTGCTGCGTTTTGTGTCCTCACTCCCCCATCCCATGCTTAGCGTCGAGCACTTCACGACCGCGGCAGCGATTGCAACAGGTGCCGCAGTTTTGGTGATTTTTATAGTGGCAAACCTCGCTACTTCAAAAGGTTGCCCAAAATGCCGCGAGTAAGCTCGCGAGTGAGAGTGCGGGTGGCTGCCGAGGTGGTGTTTTTGACTATTTTTTGACCTGTCGAGGTGCGCGAGTTGGTCTTCTTTCCGCTCACCTTGTCGCTCACAGCGGTGCCGACGGCGGTCGCCACAGTGGCAGTGGCAGCGGTAAGGACGGCCTTAAGCAGTTTGGAGCCCATTCCCGAAGCGGCTTTCTTGGCGGCACCCTGCGATTTTGACGGCGCAGGAGTCCGGGGCTCGTCGGCGACCGTTTCGAGTGCCTGTTGCTGCTGTTGCTCGGATTCTCTCAGCAGAACCTCAAAAGCGCTCTCGCGATCGACCATGGTGTCGTACTTGCCGTAAAGACGGCTCTGCTTGACAATGTCGAGCCGCTGGCCCTCGGTGATGGCGCCGATTTGCGACAAGGGGAAAAGTATTTTGGCGCGTTGCACGATGTTCGGGGCACCTTTGGCGTCGAGAAAACTGACCAAAGCCTCGCCGGTTTCGAGGTTCATGATGGCTTCGTCGGTTTTGAACGATGGATTTGTGCGGAAGGTATCGGCGGCTGTGCGCACTGCCTTCTGGTCCTTGGGGGTGTAGGCGCGCAGGGCGTGTTGCACACGGTTTCCCAACTGGCCGAGAATGCTTTCGGGTATGTCGGTCGGGCTTTGGGTGACGAAATAAATGCCAACGCCCTTGGAGCGAATCAGACGTATGACCTGCTCGATTTTATCGACCAAAGCCTTGGAGGTGTCGTCGAACAGGGTGTGTGCCTCGTCGAAGAAGAACACCAGCTTAGGCAGATCCATGTCGCCGACCTCGGGCAAGGTGCTGTAGAGCTCGCTGAGCAGCCAGAGAAGAAACGTGCTGTAAAGCTTGGGCTGGAGCATCAGTTTGTCGGCAGCCAGAACATTCATAATACCTTTGCCGCCTTCGGTCTGCAACAGGTCGTAGATATCAAAGCTCGGCTCGCCGAAAAAGCGGTCGGCACCTTGATTCTCGAGCTGCAGCAGAGCGCGCTGTATTGCTCCGACGCTGGCAGCCGAAATGTTGCCGTAGCGGGTGGTGTATTCCTTGGCGTGGTTCGACACATAGTCGAGCATTGAGCGCAGGTCTTTCATGTCGAGAATGAGCAAGCCGCGTTCGTCGGCAATGCGGAAAACGATGTTCAAGACTCCGTCCTGAGTCTCGTTCAAGCCGAGCAGACGGCTCAGCAGCTGCGGACCCATCTGGCTGACGGTGGCACGAATCGGGTGGCCCTGCTCACCAAACACATCGAAGAAACGAACCGGACAAGCCTGGAACTCAGGATTCTGCAGACCGAACTCGGGTGCTCTTTTCTCTATAAAACCGCTCATTTTACCAGCCTGGCTAATGCCGCTCAGGTCGCCTTTCATGTCGGCCATGAAACATGGCACCCCTGCCTGGCAGAAAGTTTCGGCCATCACCTGCAAGGTGACGGGTTTGCCGGTGCCGGTGGCTCCAGCTATGAGGCCGTGACGGTTGGCCATTTTACCTTCGATTGCAAGCGCACCATCGGCGCAATGAGCTATATACAGCCCGTGTTCCTTGTCGTACATTGTCTGATTTTGATAAATTTCGAAATGCAAAATTACGATTTTTTTTCAAATCGCGACAGAAATATTTACGAATTGTTAATAAAAATGCAATAATATAAAATGCGGTTTGCCTGCATTTTATTTTTTTTTCGTAAATTTGCAATTGCTGACTGCCCCGTACAAATGGAGTATGTTTTATTGTAATACTAAGAGAATCAGAACGTAAACCAAATGAAAAGACTTTGGATTTGGATAGTCAAACTGTTGGGCTGGAAACTCGATATGCCCGACATGAAAGCGCGACCCGAGCTGCAACACTGCGTTATTGCCGTTGCGCCACACACCTGCCTCGAAGATTACCTGTGCGGAGTGGCTATGCTGTGGGCTATGGACTTGAATGTTCGTATCTTCATCAAAAAAGAGTTTTTCAACTGGCTTACAAGCGGTTTTCTGAAATATTTCGGGGCCGTTCCTGTCGACCGCGGCAACCGTCATAACGGTTTGGTCGACTCGGCCGTGGAGGCTCTCAACGCCAACGACAAATTCACCGTGGTCATCACCCCCGAAGGCACCCGCAAACCCGTGAAACGTTGGAAAAGAGGTTTTTACGAGATAGCGACACGTGCCAATGTTCCAATCGTTGCGGGCTATGTCGATTTCGGCGCCAAGACTCTCGGCGTCGGCCCGGCTTTCATCCCGACAGGCAATTTCGAAGCCGACCTGCCGGAAATCATGAAAATGTACGAACATATAACGCCAAAATATCCTGAAAAGTATAATAAAACTGTTAAATAGTCATAAAATATGGTAAGACGTATTTTTGTTGAGAAGAAGGCTCCGTTTGCCGTCAAGGCCAAGGAGTTGAAGAACGAAATGAGTGAGTACCTCGGCATCGATGCCGAAGAGGTGCGGATTCTTATCCGCTACGACGTGGAGAACGTGAGCGACGAGACCTTCGCACAGGCCAAACAGACGGTGTTCAGCGAACCGCCGGTGGACAATGTCTACGAGGAGGATTTCCCTCACAAGGCCGGAGATTTTTGCTTCACGGTTGAGTACCTGCCTGGCCAGTTCGACCAGCGCGCCGACTCGGCCGAGCAATGCGTGAAACTGTTGAACGACAGCGAGGAGCCCATCATCAAGAGCGCCACAACCTATGTCATCACGAGCAAATCCAATCTGTCGAGTGAGACAAAAGAAAAAATAATCAAACACTGCGTCAACCCCGTTGACAGCCGCGTAACCGACGAGCCAAAGCCCGCAACCCTCGAAGACCATTTCGACGAGCCCGCCGATGTCATAACCTTCGACGGCTTCAAGGATATGGCCGAGCCGAAGTTGAAAGAACTGTACGACGGTCTCGGTCTCGCAATGACTTTTGCCGACTTCAAACATATCCAGCGCTACTTCCACGACGAGGAGCATCGCGACCCGACGATGACCGAAATCCGTGTGCTCGATACTTATTGGAGCGACCACTGCCGCCACACCACCTTTGCCACCGAGCTGAAGGATGTGAAGTTCGACGAGGGCTACTACAAACCTCTCATCGAGGGCGCATTCCAGCAGTATCTTGCCGACCACAAGGAGCATTACGCCGGCCGCAACGACAAGTTCGTATGCCTCATGGACATCGGAACTTTGGCCGCCAAGCGTCTCAAAAAGGCCGGAATCCTCGACGACCAGGAGCCCAGCGACGAAATCAACGCCTGTTCCATTGTTGTGCCCGTTGTCATCGACGGCAACAAAGAAGAGTGGCTTATCAACTTCAAGAACGAGACCCACAATCACCCGACGGAAATCGAGCCCTTTGGCGGTGCCGCCACCTGCCTCGGCGGCTGCATACGCGACCCGCTTTCGGGCCGTACCTACGTCTATCAGGCTATGCGCGTCACCGGCGCTGCCGACCCGACCAAGCCCCTCAACGAGACGTTACCCGGCAAACTGCCGCAACGCAAAATCGTCACCACAGCCGCCCACGGCTACAGTAGCTATGGCAACCAGATTGGCCTCGCCACAGGCCTCGTCAACGAGATCTACCATCCCAACTACGTAGCCAAACGCATGGAGATAGGCGCTGTCATCGCCGCCGCGCCGCGTCGTGCCGTGAAACGCCTTACCAGTGACCCCGGTGACATCATCATTCTGCTGGGTGGCCGCACAGGTCGTGACGGCATAGGCGGTGCCACGGGTGCCTCGAAATCGCACACAACCAAGTCGTTGACCACCTGCGGAGCCGAGGTCCAGAAGGGCAACGCCCCCACCGAACGCAAGATCCAGCGTCTGTTCCGTCGCGAGGAGGTTTCTTCCATTATCAAAAAATGCAACGACTTTGGTGCCGGCGGCGTGAGCGTCGCCATTGGCGAACTGGCCGACGGCTTACAGATTAACCTCGACCGCGTTCCTAAGAAATATGCCGGCCTCGACGGCACCGAACTGGCTATCAGCGAAAGCCAGGAACGTATGGCCGTGGTGGTCGACCCGAAAGATGTCGACCTCATGCTCAAGTATGCCGACGAGGAAAACCTCGAAGCCACCGTCGTGGCCACCGTCACCGAGGAGCCCCGTATGGTCATCAGCTGGCGCGGCAAAGAGATTGTCAACCTCAGTCGTCGCTTCATCGACACTAACGGCGCCCATCAGGAGACCACAGTCTCGGTCACAATGCCCAGTAAGCCCACAGAGCCCAATAAGCCCAATAACACCAAGGAACTCTGGCTCAACACCCTCGCCGACCTCAACGTCTGCTCGCAGAAAGGTCTTGTCGAGATGTTCGACAGCTCGATTGGAGCCGGCAGCGTGGTGATGCCTTTCGGCGGCAAATACCAACTCACACCCACACAGAGCATGATTGGCAAACTGCCTTTGCTCGATGGCAAGTGCGACACCGTCACCATCATGTCTTACGGCATGGACCCCTACCAGACATCGTGGAGCCCGTTCCACGGCGCCGTCTACGCCGTGCTCTCATCGGTAGCCAAGATAGCCGCCGCAGGTGGCGACGCCAGCCGTGTGCGCCTCACTTTCCAGGAATATTTCAAGAAACTGGGCAACGACCCCTACCGCTGGGGCGAGCCTTTTGCCGCCTTGCTCGGGGCCTACAACGCCCAGATGGGTCTGAAGCTGCCCGCCATCGGTGGCAAGGACTCTATGTCCGGCACCTTCAACGACATCGACGTGCCGCCGACGCTTTGCTCATTCGCCGTTGGCATCAGCGACCTGCAGCACGTCGTCACCCCCGAGTTCAAACAGGCTGGTAGCAAACTTGTATTGCTCGACGTCAAGGAAAAAGAATTCGGCATGCCCGACTACGAGGATGCTCTCAACCAATACGCCGCACTGCGTAAGGCTATCGAAGCCGGAAAAGTGCGCAGCGCCTACGCCCTCGGATTCGGCGGCATAATTGAGGCCGTCAGCAAGATGGCCTTCGGCAACAAACTGGGTGCGAAACTCACCACCTCCGCCGACCTCGCCGCCAAACACTACGGCTGGATTGTGGTCGAAGTGGCCGGTGTCGACGGCCTGCCTTTCCGTTGCAAAGAGATTGGCGAAGTCACCGCTGAGCCTGTCTTCGAGGCCTGCGGCGAAAAGATAGCCCTTGAAGAAGCCCTCGCCACCTGGCAGGGAACTCTGGAAGGCGTCTTCCCCACCCGCACCACCTCGCCAATCAGCCCAATTAAGCCCATCGAACCCACCAACTTCAAAAATATCCACCTCTGCTCCAACAAGGTCGCCAACCCCCACGTCTTCATCCCGGCTTTCCCCGGAACCAACTGCGAGTACGACAGTGCCCGTGCCTTCAACCGTGCCGGTGCCGAGAGCGAAATTATCGTCTTCCGCAACCAGAACGGCCAGCAGATCCGCGAGAGCGTGGATGCCTATGTGAAGGCTATCAACAACAGCCAGATAATTATGATTCCTGGCGGTTTCAGCGCAGGCGACGAGCCGGAAGGCAGCGCCAAGTTCATCACCAGCGTCTTCCGCAACCCGCGTATCGCCGACGCCGTCATGGAGCTCCTCAACAAACGCGACGGACTTATGCTCGGCATCTGCAACGGCTTCCAGGCTTTGGTGAAACTCGGCCTCGTACCCTACGGCGAAATCCGTCCTCAGGCAGAGGATGCCCCGACCTTAACCTTCAACACCATCGGCCGCCACCAGAGCAAGATGGCCTACACCCGCGTCACCTCCAACCTCAGCCCGTGGCTGCAGCGAGCCGAACTGGGTGCCACCTATGTCATCCCCATCTCGCACGGCGAAGGCCGCTTTGTGGCTCCTCAGGAATGGCTCGACTGCCTCTTCAAGAATGGTCAAGTCGCCACGCAATACGTGGACCTCAACGGCAACCCCACCATGGACGAGGAATACAACATGAACGGCTCCTACCTTGCCATCGAGGGCATCACCAGTCCCGACGGCCGTGTGCTCGGCAAAATGGGACACAGCGAGCGCCGCAGCAAGGGCAGCGCCATGAATATCCCCGGCAACGACGACCAGCAACTCTTCGAGTCCGGCGTCCAATACTTCAAATAGCCAACATCAGTTTGTCACCTTATTAAATAATAGCAATTATGAAGAACTTAATCCATTTTGCCTTTGCCGCTTTACTACTGGTTTTTGCCAGCAACGTGACGGCCCAACAAACGGTAACGATAGCCAATAACGAAGGCGTGGACATAACCTACGAACTTCAGGATGGCAATGCAACAGCCAAAAGTTTCGACACCTTGGCCTTCCGCATAATCGTACCCGACGAGGTAGTATATCAAGGCACGGGCTATACTGTTTATGTCGATGCGCAAATGTTCAACGCCGGAAACAACGTGAGAACCATCGGAATGCCTGCGACATACGACTCGATACTTGCACGTACCTTCGTAAATTGCCACAATTTGGACACTGTTATTTTCAAATGTCCGAATCCAGCCAAAACGAGGCTGCGCGACGCCTCGGGCAACATCATCGAATCGCCTGCGCAGTGGCTGCTGGGACGGTTTCTCCAGGCCGACCTGTTCAACAAGCTGACGGTGATTGTTCCCGACGGCCGTCTGGCCGAGTGGCGCAATTCAGTGTGGGGGTATTTCCGCAAACTACAGAGTCCGTCGTCTGTATGGCTCGGCGTCGGCACCGTGGATCCTGAACTATGCCCCGTCGACGGCTACGTCGATGGAAATGTGTTCGTGGAGAATTTCCCCAACCCTGGCGACTCCCTCTTCGCCGTTCTGCCCCGAATCTGCAACGCCGGATTCTACGAGGTCGGCGACACTGCCAAGCTTTACACCGTCTCGACAATACGGTTTTTCACATGGAGCGACGGCAACGGCTATCCCCAGCATGATTATGTGGTTCGTGGAGCCGACAGCATTACAGCCCATCCCGTGGCATCGGCCTACCTCACCGCCAACAATGTCCTGATTCCGTTCTCTTCGTTCGGTGTCATGGCCTGCACGGGAATCAATTCCGTCCAGCGCGTCCCTGCCAACAGCAACACAGGCACTATTTATGCCCAAGGCCTCTGGATTGGCGGCATGGACGCCTTCTCGACGATTCACGCCGTTGCGGCCAAGTTCCTGGATCCGCTTAAATACACGCAAACAACGCCCGAAGACGACCACAGCAACTTCCGTCCCGGCCCGCTGCGTGTCACCGATGCCACAACCGACACGGCCACCATGCTCCAGTTCAACCATGTTTGGAGCGTGAGCCGCGAACAGATTGACTACCACATCGCCCATATCGCCGACCCCGGCTATCAGATTCCCGCCGACATCGCCACATGGCCCGGCAACGGCGACACCACTCACGGCTATGCTCGCCAACTGGCTCCGTTCTACGATGCTGACGGCGACGGCCTCTACAAGGCCCGCAACGGCGACTACCCACTGATTCGCGGCGACCAGGCTTTGTTTGCCATCTTCAACGACCGCGCCTCCACTCACCCGCTCGGCGTTGAGGTTCACGCCATGGTGTACGCCTTCGACGAGCCCGCCGACACCGCCATGAACAACACCGTGTTTGTCCACTACGACGTCATCAACCGCTCCGCACAGACCCACACCGACACCTGGTTCGGTTCTTTCTGCGACTTCGACCTAGGCTATGCATTCGACGACTATATCGGTTGCGATGTACAGCATGGAATGTTTTATGCCTATAACGGCTTCGAACAGGACGGCTATGGAACAAACTCCTACAGCGGCATTCCGCCGGCGCAGAGTTGCACATTCCTTAGCTCGCCCTCGGCCGAGCGCCACAGCTACGCCGACTCCGCACTTGCCATGAACAAGTTTTTGTACTACCTCAACTCGAACAACTCCGTCAACGGCGAGCCTTACGAGGTTCCGGACTTTTACAACTATCTGCGCGGCTATTGGCTGGACGAAACGCCGATGAAGTTTGGCGGCAACGGAGTATACAGCGGTATCATCGACTTGCCGTGCGACTATATGTACCCCGGCGACAGCGACCCGCTCCATTTCGGAACCAACGGAGTAAACCCCGGCGATAGCGGCTACTTCGATTCCTGGTCAGAACTGGCGGTAGGCAATGCACCCGGCGACCGCAGAGGCTTGGGCTCGAGCGGCCCCTTCACCTTCGAGGCAGGCCAGACCCGCAGCCTCGACCTGGCGTTCACCACTTCGTTCGCCGATTCAGGCAATGCATTCAGTTCAGTCGAACTGCTGCGCAGCCACACCGACCGTGTGCGCAGCCAGTTCGAGAGCGACACCACGTCGTCGGGCAAACCCTTCGCCTACAGCCCCTACTCGGCACCCTATAATGCCATAGCCGACGTGAAGCATGAGCCGCAGACTCTGCACATCTATCCCAACCCGACACGCGGCATGGTTACCGTCGACCTCGGCAGCGAGGCCGCGGGCACCACGGTGGCGGTGTTCGACATAACAGGCCGCCTCGTGGCCGAGTGCCGCAGCTGCGACGGACGTGTGCGTTTCAACACCGAGCAATGGCCTTCGGGCATCTACATCATCCGCGCCAACGGCCGCGTTGCCCGAATGGTAAAAAAATAAGACACCGAAAAACCATCACCAAGGCCGCGCTCCGATTACGGAGCGCGGCCTTATTTTTATCGTTTTCCGATTGATTCATCACTCCCAAATAGTCGTTTCCCCAATCGCTGATTGTCAATACCTTAAACATATCATCTCTTACTTATCTCTTACTTATCTCTTACTCATCTCTTATACAACTCTTACTTCAGTAAGAGATGAACAGGTGTTGAGTAGGGGCAAAGCAGGAGAGAAGTAGGAGCGAATATGGTTAAATCGCTATAAATCAACACAAAAAGAAAACGTCTCCAAACACTGTTTCGAGACGTCCAAAAAAATGATTATCTGTAGCGATTCAGCACCGCTGAAATAAAAAAATCAAGCGAAAAACGCATTCCCACATTAACACATCCAATTATGTTGTTATTTCGGCTGCAAAGATACGAGTATTTGGGGGATTCAGCAAAAAATATACAATAATTCTGAAAAATATGGTTGCTTGGCGAAAAAAAAGACGCCCACATTTTTGGGGCGTCTCCGTTGTCCTACCTGGATTCGAACCAAGACAAGCTGATCCAGAGTCAGATGTGCTACCGTTACACCATAGGACAATTCTTAAACCGAATTTTACTTTTCGTTCTCTCGAAAAACGGGTGCAAAAGTACACACTTTTTTCGACATGGCAAAATTTTTTTTCATATTTTTTATTGGCTGTTGATTTTCAATTTTTTATATAACAAGACCGAGGTTGTAGCCATGGCCACAACCTCGGTATATAAAGGCATTGCGATTAAAATTTCACGTTTTTTACTGCACAATAAATTTGCGTGTTTCGCCGTTGAGACGGTAGATGTACACACCACTGGGATAACTGTCGACTTTGACAGTGGCTACGTTCGATTCGGGCTGCAGACGGAGTGTCTCGACAAGGCGGCCGTCAATGGTATAGATGCTCATCACAGCCGACTGGCTGACGGTGTACGGGATGTTGATGACGGTACGTGCGGGGTTGGGATAAGCGGAGCCATCGAGAGAGATGCAAACGTCGTTGATGCCAAGCGAATCGGCCGGGGGTTGGATACCGTAGATGATTTCCTGACGCAGGTTGAAGTTGTAGCCGTTGATGGACATATTGTTTGTGTAAACATTGTTCCACGATTTGGAGTTGGGACCCCATCCCCAGTTCATGTGGTACATTTGTCCAACAGTTGCATCGTCGCCAGTCATGTAGCCGTCGCAGAACCAAGCATGGCCATCGGCATCACGACCACCAGTTGCAGAGGCACCGCCCATATAAACGGGACGTCCAGCCATGAGGTCGGTACGCAACATGTTCACATAGTTGTCGATTGAGGTGCTGTTGCGATACACCATACGTATGCCGTCGTTATATTTGAATTTGGTCATAAGGGCATTCGAGACATTGAACGAATAGGCTCCGCTGCCATCGACGCCGTAACCCATCTGAACCGACAAGCCTGCATGGTAGCAAAGTTTGGCAACCTCGTCGATTTCAGCCTGCGAAGAACCACGACGTAGAGTATCGGGCATGAGCGAGAAATTGTATCTAACGGTATCAAGCTTGACCGTCAGTCTTTCGGAAGGATTGCTGGGGTTGTCGGTGGAGACACGGCCTGTGGGGCTAACGGGATATCTCCAGTAGCGTATTATCTGCGACATGGCTGTTGCCACACATCCGACATAGCAGGTACTGTCGATACGGGTTGTATCGTAAATGTAATAGCGCACTGTTGAATAAATAGTGTCTACAGGGGTTTCGCTGACAACGAAGTCGGCCACCGAAACGGTTGTGTCGACGCGGAAGGTGTCGCCAACGGCAACCGTGTCAATCACAGTGTCATAGGTATAAATTGTGTCATACACATAGACGGTGTCAGGACGGGTGGAGGCTGTCGAGTCGATACGCAGGGTGGTTATCACCGGGCAGAATTTGTTGTACGAGGGACGGACGGGATTGCCTTGCTCCCACGATATATATGTAAGTATGTGACGGTACGACGCTTTGGTTTGCGGCCTGCTGCTTTTGAGGTTCTGCCAAACCTGAGTTGTCTTGGCATCAGGAATGTATTTCTCATCGTTGTTCTGCAAACCAGCGATGTTCTCCGACGAGATTTCGAGGTTCCACATCAGTTCAGGCGAGACCGTTTCGGGATCGAAAATACCTTCGGTGGCACAAGCAACGATGGGGTGAACGTAGTCGTTACCGGCAACAGCCACCCAGCAACGGTCGGAAATATTGAAAATATATGTCGCGACCATGCCGTTGTAACGGTTGGGTATTGCATAAACAAGCTCCATCTCGGCCTCGTTGAATTCAGCTTTATCCATAAACTGGTTCATGAAATTCAGACCGACTTTTCGAGCGACATCAACGGGGATGTTGTCGGCAACGGACTGATTGACTGAGAATTGTCCGAAGACAACAGCTGCAAATGTGAGCAGCGAGAGTACGATTTTCTTCATTATAATTGGATTTTTAGTTTCAAATTTTCGGTGCAAAAATACGCTTTTTTTGTAAATTACACGCTATTTTTAATGTTAAATGTTCTTAACCACTAGTTTACAATGACTGGTGAGATGTGGACCTCGAGGGGTCGTCGGGGTTTATTCCGTAGGGGTCCTTGGGTTCGACAGGGTAGCCCGACGGCGTAGCCGTGGCAGCACTGTCGCGACGGTATTCGAGGCCACGCTCCGGACGGCTGCAGTCGCTCATATTGGACTGGATGCGCTCGATTTCCTCGCGCGAAAGGGCTTCGTCCTTCTCGATGAAACGCTGGCTGTGGAACGGGAAAACATCGGCCAAATAGCCGCTGTAGTAGAAATCGAAACCGAGAGCCCCGAAAGTGTACATGCGACCGTCGACCTCGATATGGCTGCCGCCGCACTGGGGTTCGGGTTTAGGCACCGACTGCGAGAAGCCGACGTTGAAGAGTGTGAACAGGATGTCGGGGCGGTCGCTGATGTCGTAGCCCGCACGGCGCCATTGGAGCATTGTCTGGTGCAGAATGCAGCCGGTGTAGATGTATGAATACAGGTGATTGCGGTAGTCGACCAGTCGGTTGTAGCGCTCGGTGACGTGGTCGTCGGTCTCAAAATCGAGCAAATGTTCGTATCCTCGACCCATATAGTACTCCGACGTCGGATCCTTCAAATGGTTCTCGACTGCCTCGGCGGTAAAGTCCTTGATGCCGTTGACGCCATACGAAAACTGGCTCTGCACACTGAGTACCTTGACGGGGCCAAGATATTTCTTGAACATTTCCCGTTTTGAATTGAACAGCCTTATCTGCTCGCCAACGAGACAGCCCACAATCAGACGCGGTTCGACACCTGTCAGGCGTCCGGCTTCGTTGATAAGGGCGCTGTCGCGGGCAATGGCCATGCTCAAGGCTTCCCATTCCGGAGTGTTCATCCAAGGGATAATGTTGCCGGCATTCATTTGGGTTTGGTTCGCTATTAGGTCGCCCATACGTTCGACAAGAGACTCGTAACCAGACACATCGTCGGCATACACCAGTGCCGCTGCAATCATTTTATTGATAATTAACGGGTTGCTGGAGCTTTGCGCCGCCCTCATAATAAGTCTGGCATTTTCGGGGTAATAACGACCGAAGGCGGCAAGACGGGCGCACTGGAGCGACCACTGCTCATCCAACTGTTTGGTATTGAGCTTCTCACGTGGTATGTTCTCCATCTCCGACACCGACATAAGGTAGCGGTAGTTCTTGTCGACCGCACCGCGGTTGTTGGTTACGCCGAGCTGATACAACGCCCACGCTCCGATGATAGCCATGCCTGCGGCTGCAAACAGCAACACCGCAATGGTGATAATCTTGCGCCAAATGGAATATCGGCGCCACTCATCCACGATTGGACAGTGTTTTATACTAGATTGCGAAGCCATTCCACTTGTTCAAAAAGCGTGACGTCCATCAATACAAACACGATGGCGCCGGCAATATAACCGGCAAGTGCAAGCAGGGTTAATTTCTTGAGATACCAGATGAAATCTATCTTCTCCATACCCATAACGGCCACACCTGCAGCAGAGCCTATGATCAACAGTGAGCCACCAGTGCCAGCACAGTAGGCAAGGAACTCCCAGAACGGATGGTTGACTGCAAAGATAACCTCCTCGCCACTAATTGGATACATACCCATTGCAGCAGCTACCAGCGGCACGTTGTCGACCACCGATGAGAGAACACCGATAATGAGATCGATGATGAAGAATCCAACATATTCATCGCCTGCCTTGATATTGAGGAATGCGTCGTTGAGACCCGAGGCCAGTCCGCCGAGAATGCCACTCACTTTAAGGCAACTCACGGCCATCAGGATACCAAGGAAGAAAAGAATTGTAGGGGTATCGATATGTTCGAGCGTACTCACCGCAGTTGGCAGTTTGTGACCCTCTTTCTCATACTTGCGACTAATAATCTCGGTGGTCATCCACAGGACAGCGAGACCAAAGAGCATACCAAGATATGGAGGCAGATGGGTGATTGTCTTGAAAATGGGCACAAAAATCAACGCTCCAATACCCATAAAGAGGATGAGTCTGCGCAGATGCGGCGGAACCTCAAGCCCACCTGTAGTCTCTTCCGGACGCTGGATATTGCCTTTCAATGTGGCACCAACAATTAGCACCGGCACTACCATACATACCAACGAAGCCACAATTGTCTTCACGATAATGTTGACGGTTGTAACCTGACCGCCAATCCAGAGCATGATGGTGGTCACATCGCCGATTGGGCTCCATGCACCGCCAGCGTTGGCAGCGAGGATTACCATACCGGCATAGAGCCAGCGTTCCTTCTTATCGGCTATGAGTTTGCGCAACAATGCGACCATGACAATAGCAGTTGTCATATTGTCCAACAAGGCCGAGAGGAAGAATGTGAGTATCGAGATGACCCACAGCAGTTTCTTCTTGTCGGTGGTGGTGATCTTGTCGGTGATAACACGGAAACCCTGATAGTCTTCAATCAGGGTCACAATGGTCATTGCGCCTAACAGGAAGAAAACAATCTCAGCTGTCTCGCCCAAATTCTCGACAAGGTGACTGCTGATAAAATTGTGCCAAGTTTCGGCGTCCATCTCAGGGTGCGCCGTGCCGTTGCAAAAGACGAAGATCGTCCAAAGAAACGTTCCCAACGTCAAGGCCGTGGCGGTCTTGTTAATCTTGAACGGATGCTCCATCGCGATGAAGAAGTATCCGATAATGAAAATGGTTACTAATGCTACTACCATAATTTATCTTTTTTATTTATCGTTTTCTATTCTGGTCGCGCTGCATGGCATCGGCCTGTTTTTGCAATTCTTCCAGTCGTTTCTGGAAACTGCTCTTCTTCGCAGGCTTGCCTTTGCCGTTAGCGTGTTTGGCATCGTATTCGGCCATGCGGGCCAGCACTTTCTTGCGGGTGGTGAGCTTGCGGGCCAACACCATAACTGCAACGGTGAAGCAGAGCGAGATGAAATAATAGAGGTTCAATCCAGCACTCTGGCTGTTGAAAATGAACAACATGAAGAACGGCATGAAATACATCATGAACTTCATTCCCGGCATCTGTGCGTTCATGTTCTGACCTTTCATCGAGTACCAGGTCTGGAACAGTTGCATACCGAACATCAACAGACAGAACAGCGAGATATGGTCACCATAAAGCGGTATGTTGAAGCCGAAATCGAGGATGGAGTCGTATGTGGAGAGGTCGTTGCACCAAAGGAACGACTTCTGGCGCAACTCGATAGATATCGGGAAGAACATGAACATAGCCGTCAATATAGGCATCTGTATCAGCATAGGCAGGCAGCCGGCCATCGTGTTGTATCCGGCGCGTTTCTGCAACGCCATCATCTCCTGCTGCTTCTTCATAGCGTCCTCTTGCTTGGGGTACTTCTTGTTGAGCGACTCCATTTCGGGTTTGAGGGCGCGCATAATGGCCGAGCCCTCGTAGCTCTTGTACATAAGCGGCAGCAACAAGAAACGAATGACAAGAGTGAAGATTATAATCAACAGACCATAGTTGCCGATGAAGCGCTCCAACAGGTTGAACGACGGAATGATGACGTAGCGGCTCACAGCTTTCGAGAAAATCCACCATCCGAGAGGAAGCATACGCTCGTAGCTGCGGTGCATGG
Organism: uncultured Bacteroidota bacterium; assembly: GCA_902803395.1. Classification (GTDB taxonomy): domain Bacteria; phylum Bacteroidota; class Bacteroidia; order Bacteroidales; family P3; genus Colimorpha. The sequence continues at coordinate 15,067 of CADCPQ010000073.1, read as the reverse complement.
CACGAAGGTCGCGATACTTGGTCGGGCCGTAATAAAAGCCCATGTGCATCTGCGGATTTTCATGGTTGTATGGCAAACCGATTACGGCGCTCATGTCGGCAAGGTAGTTTTTAGCGTCGACGCTGTGGTCGGTTTTCACTTCGAGATCGGCGTTTTCAAACGGGGTTCCTTCGCCTGCGTTGATAATTGCGGCAAAATACTGCTGTTTGAAAGCCACCCAGTCGAGGTTGGTCTTCACCTGTTTCTGCTTGTCCTGACCCATACGCAGGTTGTCGACGGCCTTGTCGTTGGGCGACTTGTAATAAATGTCGGTATAGAAACGCTCACGGTCGGCATTGCGGTTGCCCTTGCCCCGACTGCCCTCGTTCACCTTTTCCTGGCGGTTCATGCGGTTCTGCCAGCGGAAATCCATATACGGGGTGCGACGGACCATGTCGGCAAGACCGACGAAATTGATGTCGAAATCAACTTCATAGCTGTCACCATACAGGGTGTAGGCAAATTCGAGATAGCACTCGCCGTCGCCGGCCATGCTGTCGTTAGCGACAAAGGCACGGAAACATATTTTCAGCGAGTCGTCGCCCGAGACAGCAAGTTCGTTTCCGGTGAGCGGCTGGCCATCAACATAGGGAGTGAAATAAAGGTCGCGAGTGTTGACAACACGATTGTCCTCGGTCGAAAAGACGAGGTTCATATTTTCCTCGGAGGGGGTGACAAGTTCGAGAGGGAGGCTGTCGTAGGTCGTGTAATCGTTCAGAATCACGCTGTTGACCATTGCTCCGAGTGTCGAAATGTTGACAGCGAGTTTGTCGGTCAGTACAGTCAACATGGCAGCCTCGCCAGTTGCACTGCGATTGAATGCGCCAAGGTCGGTGCGGCTTTTGCGGGTGAGCTGCATCTGGGCCGAAGTGTCGCCGGCAGTGGCAAGACTGTCCAAACGAGCTTTCTCGGCAGCCAACGAGTCGGCAATGCGAACCGAATCGTTGTAGGCGGCATAAACCGAGTCGCGGTGACGCTGCATTTCGGCCATCTCCTCCTTCGACGGAGCCACCCAAAACATATATCCAACAAAGATTCCGAATATCAGAACCAGACCTATAATTGATTTTTTATTCATATTCTATATCTAACTTTCTATTATATAATATTAATACACAACACAATACGCTGCGCAGTGCAACGCGGCTGAAATTGCAAAGGTACGATTTTTTTTCAAATCGCCAGTGTTATATTAATATTTTTTTAGGTAACGGTATCCTGACAACGGAAAATGACCGTCTGCAATATGCACAAAATCAAGGTCACGCCGACCTAAGGCCGACCTTAATACGACGTTAACCCGACAGAAGTCTGAAAAACAGACCCTTGCGGTTACTTGGTAGCAATCGAACTGGGATCGGGCTGGGGCTCGTTGGTTTCAGTGCAGACTCGCGAGCCGTATGTGCCGTCGGTGCCGCGGTTAAGCACCGAGCAGGGATTGGAGGCATCGGTGTATACGGTGTTGGGGACCGCGCCGTCGGCTGTATAGTCGTAGCATAGGCAGGCTTTGGTGTCGCAGGCGGCAAGCGCCGCAACAACGGCGACCGAAACAAGTGTCAATATAATTTTTCTTTTCATAAATATATGATTTACATTATTTTATTGTTATTTCGTCCATAAAGAGCCACGCCTGCTCGCCGGCACTGATGTGCCAGTCGGGCAGCTGACCGAAATTGCGGACCCGTATGTGCAGATAGCGTGCCGAAGCCTGGCCGTGGACGATTATGTCGTGAATCGTAGCGGCGTCGCTGCGGTCGGGGTCACGGCGCAACGGCTGGATGCCGAACGGACGGTAGGTGACACCGTCGGCCGAGTATTCAACACCAACGAAGCGAGGCAGGAATATCCAGCTGCGGGTGTTTTCGAGGCAGGTGAGTTTCACCGTACTTACATTGCGGATTTTGAGCAGGTCGATGACTATGTCGGCATCCTGCTGCCAGCCCTGCCAGCCGCCAATGCGGTAGTTGGCCGTGGCGTGGAGGCGGTCGACAAGTCCTGTTTCGCCGCCGTCGAAATACTGCGGTTCGGGACGGGTGTTGTAGGTGACGGTCTTATCGGCCACGTAACGCGTGAGTTGCTGCTCGACCACAGGGCTGTAGCCGGTTTCGGGGTTGTACGCCACCGCGCGGACGACACAGTCGGAGGTGACTGAGAACGGACGCTTGTACTGAATCGAGAGAGAGTCTGGTTCACGGCCGTTGACGGTGTAGTAAATACGGGCGGCTGTGTCGAGACAGTGCAGGCTGACCTCGGTGCTCGTATCGAAGCGACGGTTGGTCGAGCCGAACCACGGTGCCGGAGTTGTTGTGTGTGCCCAGTTTTCGTCGAAATATAGCGGCCGATCGGTAAATTTGCCGGTAGCCATTACATATCCCCGGCCAACAGGCCAATGGCTGGCGTTGATGACGAGGGGTTCGGCGCCATCGCGATGGATGGTGACTTTGTCGAAGATGGGCTTGACTGTTATCCACTCGCCGCTGCCGGGGCACACGGGATAGAGACCGCAGGCGCTGAGCACGTACCAGGCGCTCATCTGGCCGCAGTCCTCGTTGCCGCAAAGGCCGTCGGGTGCCGTCGTATACATCTGGTTGAGAATCAGGTGCACAAGCTCGTTCACCTTGGAGGGCTCGAACAGTGAATAGAGATACGCCGCATGATGCGAGGGCTCGTTGCCGTGGGCGTACTGACCCAGCAGGCCGGTGATATCGCTCTGTTCGCGACCCGTCATGGCCGACGAACCGTAGAACAACGAGTCCATCATCGTTTTGGCGCGGTCGGCACCGATTGCGTTAATCCAGCCACGCACATTGTGTGGCACGTAGGTACTGTACTGCCACGAATTTGCCTCGGTGTAGTGGTTGTTGACCTCGGTGGGGTTGAATGGGTCGACAAAGCCGCCGTTCTGGCGGGCATGCATGAAGCCGTTGGTGTCTATGAGGTTCTGCCATGAGTTGGCGCGACGCATATATTCATTATATATATCGGCACGTTTGAGGCGGGCTGCGCACTGCGCTATGCACCAGTCATCGTAGGCATATTCCAATGTTTTCGACACCGACTCGTTGTCGACCTCGCTGCTCAGAAAGCCCTGTTTGGCATACTGACGGTGAGCCTCGGTGCGGTTCGAGGTGGCGACCATGGCCTCAAGCAGCTCGTCGTCAATTATTCCCGACTCAAGTATTACAGGAGCAGCGTGGTAGCCAATCATGCAGTGGGTTTCGTGTCCGGCCAGTTCCCACATGGTGAGCTCGCCACCCTGACGCCACTGCTGGCGGAAAGTGTAGATAAAGTCGGATGTGCGCTTGGCGTCAATCATCGTCAGGAGCGGATGAAGGGCGCGATAGGTATCCCAAAGCGAAAATACGGTGTAGACCTCATGTCCCTGGTCGACGGTGTGTATTTTGTTGTCCATTCCACGATAACGGCCGTCGACATCGCTCCAAAGGTAGGGTGAAGTCATACAGTGATACAAAGCGGTGTAAAAAATCTTCTTTTGTTCCGACGAGCCGCCCTCGACCTCGATTTTGGCAAGTTCTTTTTCCCATTCTGCATCGGCAGCACGGCGGGCCGCGTCGAAAGTGCTGTATTGCGACGATTCGAGGTTGCGACGGGCTCCGTCGATGTCGACGCCTGAAATGGCCACTTTGAGGTTGGCTATCAAGGTTCCTTCGGGGAAAGTGATGACAGCCTGCGCGCTGTCAGCTGCATATTCGAGACTCGAGATTTTCGTGTCGGAACTGATGGCGAAAAACAGTTTCTGGTCGGGGTTCCACGAGCTGCTGCGACGATGTCCTACAACAAGGCCGTCGGCAGTGAGCTCCATCGAGCCGTCGAGCAACACGTCGCGGTGGCGCAGATCGATGGCCACAGCTTTTGTGCCTTTGCCTGAGAAGGTGTAGGAATGGTAAGCCACGCGGCGGTCGGCAGTCAATTCGACGATGATTCCGCTACGGTCCAGCATCACGCTGTAGTAGCCGGCACGAGCCGTCTCGTTACGATGCGAGAACGACGATTTGTAGTGCTCGCGCATACCGTTGCTGTCGGCAAGCATGGCACCGAGTTCGTCGCTGTTCATCACAAGCGGCATAAGCAGCAGGTCGCAGTAATCCTCGCATCCAGTGCCGCTGAGGTGGGTGTGGCTGAAACCGAAAATGGTATCGTCGGAGTAATGGTAGCCGCTGCAGCCATCCCAGCCGCCCAGGCGAGTGTCGGGGCCTGGCTGTATCATGCCGAACGGGACTATTGCCGCCGGCGATGTGTGGCCGTGGCCGCCGGTGCCGATGAACGGGTCGACGTATGACGTCAAGGTGTGCTTGGTACATCCGACCAAAAGCAAAAGGCTTGCAACAAAAACGAGTGTGCGCCGCATTGTGGTTTACAATTTAAGATTTCTTGGTTTTTAGTTTCACGAGGGCCGCGGCGCCCAAAATGGCGACCTCGTTGGCCTTAAGTTGCGACATCATCAGTCGGCAGGTACCTTTGAATATACTGAGGGTATGCTCGTCGAACGATTTCTGGAGCGGCTCCAACAACGGGGCACCGACCTGGGCCGGACCACCCATGAGGAATATGGCTTCCGGAGCCGAGAAATTGATTGCGTTGGCCATCGCGATACCAAGGAGATAGCCCGTTTTGCGCCATGTTGCGAGGGCGACCTCATCGCCCTGGTGAGCCATGTCGCCAATCATCTTGCTGGTGACATCGCCGTCGGGCTCTTTGCCGTTAGCATCGCGGTAGAGCTCGCGGTAGGTCTGCACTATGCCACGCGCCGAGGTGTAGGTCTCAAGGCAGCCCTTGCGGCCGCAACTGCACTGGCGACCCTCGGGGATAAGTATGCTGTGACCAAGTTCGCCGGCGGCACCGGTCGAACCGTGCACGAGGACCCCGTCGACCACAATGCCGCTTCCGACACCGGTGCCGAGGGTGAACATGATGAAATGCTTCATGCCACGGGCTCCGCCGTAGATGTATTCGCCGTAGGCGGCAGCGTTGGCGTCGTTCGAAAGTACAACAGGCACGTCAAAATAACGGCCCAGGGCCTGCTCGAAATTCAGGTTGCCCTTAATTGTCAGGTTGGGGGCGTTGTCGACACATCCGGTGTAGAAATTGCCGTTGGGGGCGCCGATGCCGATGCCGTCAATCTCGACCTTATTTTCATCGAGCATTGCCTTCAACTCGCGGGCTATATCGCTGACATATAGCTCAAAATCAGTATATTTATTGGTGGGGATATTGCGGCGGGCCACGATTTTGCCCTCGCTGTCGATGAGACCCATGTCGGTGTTGGTGCCTCCGATGTCGATGCCGATTGTGTATGCCATATTAATAAGGTTTCTTTAATATTGGATTTGCAAAATTACTATTTTTTTATGACATAGGCGATTTTTTAATAATATTTTTGTATTTTTGCAGCATGAATGAAGCGTCGATAGAAAAGATTTTTTCACTCGAAAGTGTTGATTATGCGGACTTTTGGGGTTCCAACGAGCGCATGCTCGATTTTGTGAGATTACTGTTCCCGAAACTCAAACTCATCGCTCGCGGCGAAATGCTAAAAGCCATCGGACCCGACGACGACATAGCCCATTTCGAGGGCAAGCTGCAGGCCATGATGACCTACTACGAAAAGTTCGGACGCCTGACCGAGAGCGCCGTCATGCAGATTGTCGAAAGCGGCGGCTCGACCCCCGAAGCCGAGGTGAGCGACGAAATCCTCGTCCACGGCCGCAACGGCCTGTTGGTCAAGGCTATGACACGTAACCAGCGTCGACTGGTCGATGCCGTGCACCGCAACGACATGGTCTTCGCCGTGGGACCTGCCGGAACGGGCAAGACTTACACCGCCGTGGCCCTGGCCGTCCGTGCCCTAAAAAACAAGGAGGTGCGCCGCATTGTTCTGACTCGCCCCGCCGTCGAGGCTGGCGAAAACCTTGGGTTCCTGCCCGGCGACCTGCGCGACAAGCTCGACCCCTACCTGCAGCCGCTCTACGACGCCCTGCGCGACATGATTCCGCAGCAAAAACTGCTCGCCTACTGGGAGGACAGCACCATCGAGATAGCCCCGCTGGCATTCATGCGCGGCCGCACCCTGGACAACGCCTTCGTCATCCTCGACGAGGCCCAGAACGCAACATCGTCGCAGCTCAAAATGTTCCTAACTCGAATGGGCCGCAACGCCAAATTCGTGGTGACAGGCGACCTGACCCAAATCGACCTCCCGCGCAACCAGCAGAGCGGTCTGCTGCAGGCCACCAAGATACTGAAAGACATCAAAGGCATTGAAATCGTGCAACTTGACCAAAGCGACGTAGTGCGTCACCGACTGGTGACCGACATCATCCGAGCCTACGACAACCTCAAAGAGGAACTGAGCGCCGCTAAAGATAAAACTTATGGAGAGAACAACCCATCCGAATTGCAAGATTAACCTCGGTCTGCACGTTGTCGGCAAACGCCCCGACGGCTACCACGACCTGGAAACCATCTTCCTGCCGGTGCCCGACCTCTGCGACGAGCTCGAAATCACCGAAGTCGGGAGCGGCTCGGACAGCGTTATGGTCCAGGACGGAATCACGCTCGACAACGCGCCCGACGACAACCTCTGCATGAAAGCCTATCGCCTGCTGCACAGCGAGTTCGGAATTCCGCCCGTCGTCATACGCCTCAAAAAAAACATACCCTTCGGCGCCGGCCTCGGCGGCGGCAGCAGCGACGCTGCATTCACACTCAAAATGCTCAACGCCATGTTCTCGCTCGGGCTCGACGACACAGCCATCGAACAGCGGGCCGCACAACTCGGTGCCGACTGCGCTTTCTTCGTCAAAAACCAGCCCACCTACGCCACCGGTATCGGCGACCGGCTCGAACCCATCACCAACCTGAAAATCGAGAACCTGAAATTGAAAATCGAGATTCCCGACGGCGAGCACGTCTCGACCCGCGAGGCCTACTGCGGGCTGAAACGCGACCTTTTCGGCTCCACCCGCTCCGACCTTCGCGAAGCCGTCAAACGTCCCGTCGCCGAGTGGCGCAACCTGATAGTCAACGACTTCGAAGCCTCGGTGTTCCCCTCCCACCCTGCCATCGCCGAGCTCAAAGAGTCGATGTACCGCCGCGGAGCCATCTACGCCTCCATGACCGGCAGCGGCGCCGCCGTGTTCGGCCTCTTCCCCGCCTGAATCCTAAAAACAAACGGTGCCTTCGGGGTTAAAAACCAACCGCTTCCATACCCCTCCCTTCGCCCTCGCATCGACCCCGTGCCCACTCCGCCGACCACTGTCCGATGTATGTCCGAACCAAGGCCGACCTAATGCCGACCCAAACCCGAGGCGAGTCCATCCAAAACGCTGATTCCCAATATTTTATATCAAAATTTACAAACCATTGATTTTTAATAGGTTACAAGCACCTCAATGCTCACCTTCTAAAAAAATATGAATTTGCAGTCCGTTGCAATTCGTTGCACTCGCACTGTCCCCAATAAAAAAAGAACCTCCAAAACTGGATGTCCTCTTCAGTACCCGGGGTGGGTATCGAACCCACACGTCCTTGCGGACAGCAGATTTTGAGTCTACCGCGTCTACCATTCCGCCACCCGGGCATTTTGAGTTGAAAGATTAAAGTTGAAAGTTTTTGAATGCGGCAGTCCGTTTTCCACTTTCCACTTTCCGTTTTCCACTCTCAAAATCGGGTGCAAAATTACTCACTTTTTTTGAATTGACAAAACTTTTTTTTGCCAGTTCATGAAAAATTAGTATTTTTGCATTCGTTTTCAGGGCAATATGTAATCAAAGAAAACCTAATAACATACCGAAAATCAAAGCATAATGGGCGAAAAAAGTACTGACAAAGTGTTCATTTTTGCGGGTCGCGCAACCGAAAATCTTGCCCGCAGAGTGGCAGAAATTTACGGAATTCCTCTCGGGAAGTCGACCGTTTTTCAATACGCCGACGGCGAATTCCAACCCTCTTATGAGGACACCATCCGCGGCGGCACCGTGTTCATTATCCAGAGCACCATCCCCCCGACGGACAACCTGTTCGAGCTCCTGATGATGATTGACGCCGCCAAGCGCGCCTCGGCCGAGAAAATCGTGGCCGTGATTCCTTATTACGGCTTCGCCCGTCAGGACCGCAAGGACAAACCGCACGTGCCCATCGCCTCGAAACTCATTGCCGATATGCTGATGGCTTCGGGCGTGAACCGCGTCATCACCATGGACCTTCATGCCGACCAGATACAGGGATTCTTCACCATCCCGGTCGACCATCTCTATGGTTCGAGCCTTTTCATGCCCTATATCCGCGAGAAATTCGACATCGAGGATGTGATGTTCGCCAGCCCCGACATGGGTGGCAGCAAACGCGCCGGCATGTACGCCAAAACACTGAATAACAGTTTCGTAATCTGCTATAAACACCGCAACAAACCCAACGAGATTGGCGAGATGCGCCTGATTGGAGACGTGAAAGACAAACACGTCATTCTGCTCGACGACATCATCGACACCGGCTCGACCATCTGCAAAGCCGCCGGCATCATCAAGGAAAGCGGTGCCAAGAGCGTCCGTGCAATGATAACCCACCCCGTGCTGAGCGGTCAGGCTATCGAGAAAGTCGAAGCCTCAGAGCTTGAGGAGCTTGTTACCACCGACACCATTCCTCTGCGCCGCGAGTCGAGCAAAATCCATGTGCTGAGTTGCGACTGGCTGTTGGCCGAAGCCATCCGCCGCGTGGTGAATTACGAGAGTCTCGACAACCTCTACGAAACCACCATCCACCGCAAAGGCGTTATCCACAGAATGTAAATGTAATAATACATTATTTAAATAACATTTTTTTCAAAACAATTTAAAACCAACAAAACAATGAGAATAGTATCAATGAGCGGTTCTCTCCGCGAGAACGTAGGGAAAAAGGATGCTAAGGCTCTGCGTCGTGACGCCAAAGTGCCTTGCGTAATGTACGGTAAAGGCGAACAGATTCTGTTCAGTGTCGACCAGACCGCTTTCCAGCGCATTCTGTTCAACCCCGAACCCTGCTACGTCGAAATCACCATCAATGGCACCGCACACCGCGCCATGCTGAAGGACATCGACTTCCACCCCGTGACCGAAATCGTCTACCACGCCGATTTCTACGAGCTGAGCGACGACAAGCCCATCGTCATGTCCATTCCCGTTCACACCACCGGCACCTCGAAAGGTGTTATGCGTGGCGGTAAACTGGTTTACAAGCAGAAACGCGTCAACGTGAAAGCCCTGCCGGCCAATATGCCCAGCGAAATCATGCTCGACATCACCAACCTCGATGTCGCCCAGAGCATTAAGGTTCAGGATGTTGCTTCCGACAAATACGAGATCATGAACGCCAAGACCAGCGACATCGTGATTGTCAACAGCACCCGCGCCGCCGTTGAGGCCGCAGCCGAATAATCCACTGCACAAAAACACCATGATACGGGTGGCAGCAAAACTGCCGCCCGTATTTTTTTCCGCAAAAATATTTCGTTCCGAACACAATAAAACGCCGTTTTTGACGTTATAACATTTATTAAAAATGTTATATTTATGAAAATCCACATAGTTCAGCACAACATCGCCACCAACAATCCCGAGGTCAACCTCGAATGGATATTGAAGGAATTGGACACCCCCGAATCGAAAGACTCTTTGTTGACAGTATTTCCGGCCTGTACTCTGTGCGGCTATCCGCAATATGCCTCGGCGGCATACACCGACCTGCAGAAACGCGCCCAGTCGGCCCTTCAGGAACTGGTTAGCCGCTCCGAACACCGAGCCTTCCTTGTCGGAATGCCGCTCCAAATCCAGAACAAAGGGCTATGCAACGCCATCGTATTTGTGCAGAACTGCGCCATACGTGGCATCGTGACCAAGAAATATCTCGCCCCCGACGAGCAGAAATATTTTGTCCGCGGCGAAGGTGTGCAGACCATCCAGTTCCAGAACCAGATGATTGCCATCGGTTTCTACGAGGACCTGAAGGAACTCAACCGCCAGCACATCGAGCAGCCCGACATGGTGATATGCTGTGGCTGCAACATTTTCGACTACAACAAGCCCTACCGCACCCGCTACCGTATGCGCAAGATTGTCGAAAACCTCAACTCGGCACTGGTTTACTCCAACCGTATCGGCGGCGAAGGCTCGCTGCTGTACGCCGGAGGCTCGCTGGCCATGAACGCCGCCGGCAACGTGCTCTGCCAACTCCCCTACTTCGAGGAATACAGCGCCACGGCCGATATGCAGTTGCTCGAGACCTGCGAGGACGAGAAGCCCGAAGCCGTCGAGCTCGTCTACAAAGCCCTCGTCATGGGTATACGCGAATATTTCACCAAAAACAGGCTGCAACGTGCCGTGCTGGGACTCAGCGGCGGCATCGACTCGGCCTTGGTGTGCGTCCTGGCTGCCGACGCCCTCGGTCCCGAAAACGTCCACGGACTGCTCATGCCGAGCCAATATTCGACCGACCACTCGGTTCAGGATGCCGAGGACCTGGCCCGCAACCTCGGAGTGAGTTACGACATCGTACCCATCAAACCCGTTTTCGATGTACTGCGCGAATCGATGAAGCCAGTGTTCGGCGACCGTGCCGAGGATGTTACCGAGGAGAATATGCAGGCCCGCATACGTGGAACAATGGTTATGAGCTACGCCAACAAGTTCGGCGCCCTGGCTCTCAACACCACCAACAAAAGCGAGTCCGCCATGGGCTACGGCACCCTGTACGGCGACAGCTGCGGCTCGCTCAGCGTCATCGGCGACCTCTACAAAACCGAGGTCTACGAACTGAGCGAATGGATCAACCGCGACGGAATACGCATCCCGCAGCACACTATCGACAAAGCTCCGTCGGCCGAACTGCGCCCCGGCCAGAAGGACAGCGACTCGCTGCCCGACTATGCTGTGCTCGACGCCATTCTCAACCTGCACCTCGAGGAGGCCATGTGCCACGACGAGATTGTGGCCGAAGGCTACGACCCCGACCTCGTTGCCGAGGTGCTTCGCAAAGTCCGCATCAACGAGTGGAAACGCCTGCAGTTCGCCCCTGTCATCAAAGTCAGCCCCATGACCTTCGGCATCGACCGCCGCTGGCCTATTTCCTAACGGCATGACCAATCCTCAGCTCGAGCTTGCAAAACGCTATGTCTGCAACACTGGCGTGTCGCTGTTTCTGACCGGCAAGGCGGGAACAGGCAAGACGACGTTTTTGCACGACATCGACAGCACCGTCAACAAACGCCACGTGGTCGTTGCGCCGACCGGTGTGGCCGCCGTCAACGCCGGCGGGGTGACGATACACTCGTTTTTCCAGTTGCCGCTGTGCCCCTACCTGCCCGATGTGCCCGAGTTGGTGACAGAATACCAGCTGCCCGAAAAAAAACGCCAGCTGCGAAAAAACAAAATCGACATAATCCGCACCCTCGAACTGCTTATCATCGACGAGATTTCGATGGTTCGGGCCGACCTTTTGGACGCCATCGACGCCACCCTGCGCCGCTACCGCCACAGTGGTCGCCCTTTCGGCGGGGTCCAGCTGTTGATGATTGGCGACGTCCACCAGCTGCCGCCCGTTGTCGCCGACAGCGAAAAGCCCTATCTCGACCGCGTCTACCCTTCGCCGTTTTTCTTCAACAGCAAAGCGCTCCGTAACCTCAACTACCTGACCATCGAGCTGAAAACCGTCTACCGCCAGCAGGACGAGCACTTCCTCCGACTGCTCAACAACGTGCGCAACAACGTGATGGACGACTCCACACTGTCGCTCCTCAACGCGAGGGTCGGCAGCCCCAAACGCCTCGCCAACGGCCAGGAGCCTATACGCCTCACCACCCACAACCATCAGGCCGACGCCATCAACCGCAGCCGCATGGACGCCCTCGGCGGCGAGCCCCACATCTTCAAAGCCGTCATCGAAGGCACTTTCCCCGAGACGTCGGCTCCGACAGCCATCGAGCTGGAGCTGAAGCCGAAAGCCCGCGTGATGTTCGTCAAGAACGACAGCTCGGGACAACACCGCTACTACAACGGCAAACTCGGCACTGTCGACAGTTTCGGCAACGACGATATGGGCAACGAGGTTGTCAACGTCATCGACGACGACGGCGACACCATTGCCGTAGGCCGCGAAACATGGGAAAACATCACCTACGAAATCGACTCCACCGACAACCAAATCAAGCAGAACGTGGCCGGCCGTTTCGTTCAATACCCACTGCGCACGGCTTGGGCCGTCACCATCCACAAAGCCCAGGGGCTGACCTTCGACAATGTGACCGTCGACGCCGCCGAGGCCTTCGCCTTCGGTCAGGTCTACGTCGCACTCTCGCGCTGCCGTTCGCTCGAAGGCCTCACCCTCAGCTCGCCAATAGGCAAAGGTTGCGCCTTCGAGAGCGAGGCGGTGAACAGTTTCGTGGCCGCCCAACCGTCCGAGGCCGAAGTCGGCAGCCAGCTGCAATCGCATGAGCAACAATACCATATGGACCTGCTGCTCGAGCTCTTCAGCCTCGCCGACCTGCTACGCGCAACCGAGCGCATGAGCGAAATCTTCACTTCGAAGCTCAACTCGCTGTACGCCGACAAGGCGGTGTTTTTCGGGCAGCAGGCCGCAAAAATCGCCGAGCTGAACGGAGTGGCCGAACGCTTCCAGCGCCAGCTGCTCACGTTGGCACCCGAAGCGCGCGACGAGCGCATAGCCAAAGGCGCCGACTACTTCCTCGCCCAGCTCACGGCCGTGGTGGCCGCCGTGGCACCACTGCTCGGGCTCGACGTCGACAACAAAGAGACTAAACGCCAATACGACGAAGCCGCCGGACGGCTGCGCGAACTGCTCAACACGAAGACCCTCTGCCTCGACGCGGTCAGCAAACGCGGCTTCAGCGTCGACGAATACCAGCAGGTCAAAACCGACGCCATCCTGTCGGACAGCAAGGACGAGCCGCGCCGCAGCCGCACCCGCGCCAAAGCGGCTGCCGACAGCGACGCCCCAAGCCCACTCATCGGCCTGCTCACCAAGTGGCGCGCCGCCAAAGCCGACGAGCTCAATATGCGGGCGTTCACCGTCCTGCACCAGAAAACCCTGCTCGCCATAGCGCGCCAAATGCCCGCCAGCGAAGCCGAACTGCTCGCCATCGACGGCATCGGCAAGCAAAAACTGCGCGCTTTTGGCCGCGAAATACTCGACATCGTGGCCGACTACCGCGAAGCCTACGGAATCTTTTAAACCGTCCGCAGTTGATAAAAAATATTGTTAAAAAAAATTTAGAGTCCGGATTTTTTGTATATTTGCATATTGACAAAACAAACCAATTTTTATTAACTAATTAAAAATCAAGTACATCATGAAAAAAGTAATTATTCTGATTGCAGCAATCTTCGCTTTTGGCAGCGCTGCCAACGCACAGATTCAGGACCTCGGTGTTCGCGGAGCTTTCGGTAGCGGCGCCGGTGCAGAGCTTTCGGCCATGTGGGGCCTCGGTGGCAACCGCCTCGAAACCGACCTCGGCTGGGCCGGTTGGGAACACGCCACCTACATCAACCTGACTGCCGTCTACCAGTGGACCTGGGAACTCGGTGGTGACTTTGGCTGGTTCGCCGGTGTCGGCGGCAACGTCGGCCTGTGGTCCAACACCGTCGACCACGACGGAATCGGCCTCGGCGTCGTCGGACAGATCGGTCTCGAGTTCAACCCCTCGGCCATCCCCTTCCAGTTCACCCTCGACTTCCGTCCCCAGTGGGACATCATCGGCTACCACAGTGGCTTCGGCTACGCTGGTGCCCTCGGTATCCGCTACAGATTCTAACATCCAACCCGACAGGCATTTACACCTGTCGTCAGATACCTCAAAACGGTGCCGTTCCTGCATGGAGCGGCACCACTTTTTTATGCCCCTGAAAGCCATTTTTGCCAACACCTGATTCCCAGCACTTTAAACATATCATCTCTTACTCATCTCTTACTCATCTCTTACTTATCTCCTACTCATGTCCTACTGCAGTGGTAGATAACACGGCGACAACTGCTTTCTGACTGGGTTGAACACCTTGGTTCACTGCATGACACTCAAAATAAATTTTGCCATTCCGCCAAAAAAATGTAACTTTGCAGTCCGAAAACTGACGAAAAATGAAACGGATTTTTATCGTATTTGCATTGCTGCTGGCGACCTGTTTTTACGCCGCCGGCCAGACGGCGAAGGAAAAACTTTATAGCCCCGACGGGAGGATGGAACTAATCTTCAAGCTTGGCGGTGGCACCCCATATTATGAACTGCTGCGCGACGGGAAGCAGGTAATTGAAAGCTCGAAAATGGGCTTCAAGATGGAGTGGCGCGACGACCTGGAGTATCACTTTGTCGTCAAAAATGTGGAATACAGCACCTTTGACGAGACGTGGCAGCCCGTGTGGGGCGAGGAGGCCAACATCCGCAACCACTACAACGAGATGCTGGTGACGCTGGAGCAGCCGGCAGGAACGGTCGAGAGCGCCGACGGACGCTCAAAGACTTTACCAACCATTATGCAGATACGCTTCCGCCTCTACGACGACGGATTGGGTTTCCGCTACGAATTCCCGATGCGCTACGACGGTGTCGACAACGCGCTCGTCTGTTTCTGGTTCAAGGAAGAGCTGACGCAGTTTGTGATGACTGGCGACCACACGGCGTGGTGGATTCCCGGCGACTACGACACACAGGAGTACAACTACACCTGCAGCCGACTGTCGCAGATCGACAGCCTCTGGGAGAAGAGCCACGAACACGGCGGCTGGCCATGGACCGCCTTCTCACGTACCGGTGTGCAAACTGCGCTCCAGATGAAGACCGACGACGGCCTCTATATCAACATCCACGAGGCCGCCACGCTCGACTTCCCGACGATGCACCTGGAGCTGAAACAGATCCTGAATGAGGTGGTGATGACTATAGGAACTCGCCCAGACAGGAGTAAACATTATGAAGTAGAAAACAAGGGTGTATGCAGTGCCACGTTGCAGGTTCACCTTTGTC
>CADCPQ010000072.1 GCA_902803395.1 uncultured Bacteroidota bacterium | reverse complement strand
GCCGATTTTCTTCATGGCGGCCTGCAGTTTGGCGGCGTCGGTCTTGCTGTGGTCGTAGGTGATGGTGACAGTCTGCGCCTCAACACTGGTCTCGATTTTCACAATTCCTTTCTCGAAACGCATATTGCCCTTGATTTTGTTCTCGCATTTTTCGCAGTGCATCTGCGGCGTCGGGGTGAGGACGAGCTGGTACAAATCGCTGCCCCCGAGGGCTAAAAACAAGCTTGTGATGATTACCAAAACGGTGTATTTCATAACGTTATATCTTTAAAGTTTCCAAAATTTCATTCTGATTCCGGCGTAGAACATTGTGCCGTGCACGGGCCCCCAAATCATGGTGGGCTCGAAGGTTGAGCTCCACGGGTTGTCGGCGTTGATGATGGGATTTGGCTGCTTGTACCCGGTTATGTTTTCGGCGCCGACATACACCGAGAAACGGCGGAACTCGCGGGTAATCTGCATGTTGAGCTGCGGATAGGCCGAGAATTCGCGTTCCCACGACAGGGTGCCGTCGGCCAACGTGTAGGGCTCGGGCATACGACCGGGGCCGTTGAGCTGCAGGGTGACGTCGACCTGCCATAGGGCCATCATGGGCTTCCACGAGGCGGTGAGCAGGCCTTTGTAGCGGCTTTGCAGCGGTTTTTCCATCAGGCGTCCGCCGTAGGTGCAGCGCACGTGGTTGTAGCGGAAGGCGGCCAGCACGTTGAGGTCCTCGGTTATGTCGTAGCTGGCATCGACCTGGGCGGTATGCGAGAACGAGCGGCCGTCGAGGTCAGCAATGGTGATGGCGGTGGGGTCGCTGTCGTAGTCTACCACGGCCTGATGGATGAAGTGGGTGTAGTAGTATTCGGCGTTGAGGGTCACGTTGCGGTCGCCGGCGGGGATGTAGACCGCGGCGCTGAGGCCGCCGTTCCATGCCTCCTCGGGGATGATGACGTGACTGGTCTTAAGGGCTCTGCCCGAGGCCAGAAGATAGTGGTTCTCGGCCAAAGGATGGACCGGACGGAAACCCTTGCCGACCGAAGCGCGCAAAGTCAGCCAGTCGGAGGCCATCCACTTGAGGTGCAAACGTGGTGTGAAGTACCAGCGCTGCCGCCATGACGGGTCTGCCGGTACCGAAACTTTATCGCTCCGAAGGTCGAACTTATCGGCCCTGAAACCGGCCATGAGGGTAAACTTGTACGACGGCTTGAAGGTGTACTGGGCATAGGCTCCGGGAACGACTTCCTGCCATGTCCCGCCGCCGTATGCATCGGAACTTTTGATATCGTCGTAGTTGCAGCCAATGCCCGTCGATAGGCTGTGGACATCGTTGAAGTCGTGCTCGAAAATCAGCTGCGATGTTGTGCCGAGATGATATGTACCGAAAAGCTTATCGCCAAAAGCAGCACCCAGTGAATAATGCGCGGCGGTGGCGGTGAAAGCAATGTTGGTGTTGTGCTCGCGGTTGAGCAGGAAGGCGTGTTTCATGTATGCGTCGCGGCGCTCCAGTTCGACACTGGTTTCGTAGCGGTTGGAGCCGGAACCCATCTGTCCGCCGTAGCGGTTGTTGTCAAGCAGGCCTGCGCCGACGTGCATGATGTAGCGGCCGCGCTTGTATTTCCAGCGGTTCTGCAACTGCATGAGTGTTATGGCCGGCGAGTCGTGCCAGTTGTCGCCGTTGGCGTCGTGGTGCATAAAGTCGTTAGCGTAATTGGCGAGCAATTCGGTGCTTAGATAGCGGTTCAAATGGATGTTGCCAACCACATTGGCTTCGGCCTTGAGGCGACTGTCGCCGTAGAGGTTGACCATGAGGCCGGGGTCCTCGTCGGGCTTGACGTACTCGACATCGATTTGACCTGTGAGACTCTGGTAGCCTTGCTTGACGCTCGACGTGCCTTTGCTGACCGAAATGCTGCTCATCCATGCACCCGGCACAAAATCAAGCAGGTAGGGCGTGAGCGCGCCACCTGCCATGGGAAGGCCTTCGAGCAACATCTGCACGTATTGGCCGCTGAGACCGAGCAACTTGATTTGGCGGGCTCCGACGGCGGCGTCGCTGTAGTTCACGTCGACCGAGGGGTTTGCCACAAAGCTCTCGCCGAGGTTGCAGCAGGCAGCGCGAAACAATTCGTCCTGACCTATCTGCTGGCCGTTTTCGGCGCCGCCGAGACGTGACACACCCGTCACACGACGAGCTCCTATCGAGACTTCGTCGAGACGTTTCACTGTTTCGGTTTCCTGCGCCGCCACACCGCACACTGCAGCCAAAAACGTCAGTGTCAGCAATATGTGTTTTTTTGCGATTCTCATTACGACTGCAAAAATACGTATTTTTTTCCAGTTTTCATTTTTTTTCGTATTTTTGCATTTCATTTTTCAGCTAACGTTATGGTGGAAATAATGAGCCCCGTGGGCTCCTACGAAAGCTTGATGGCCGCCATCCAGGGCGGTGCCGACTCGGTCTATTTCGGGGTCGGGAAACTCAATATGCGGTCGCGATCGGCGCATAATTTCACCGAGGCCGACCTGCCGCGCATCTGCGCCACAGCCCACGCTGCCGGAGTGCGTACCTACCTGACTGTCAACACCGTAATATACAATCACGAACTCGACGATATGCGCCGTTTGGTCGACATCGCCAAAGAGGCGGGCGTGAGCGCCATCATAGCCTCCGACATGGCCGTCATCACCTACGCCAACAGCGTCGGGGTCGAGGTCCACATATCGACGCAGTGCAACATCTCGAACATCGAGGCCGTCCGCTACTACTCGCGTTTTGCCGACGTGGTGGTGCTGGCGCGCGAGCTGCCGCTCGAGCAGGTGGCCGAGATAACGCGAGCTATACGCGACGACGGCATCCGCGGTCCCAAAGGCGAGCTGCTGCAGGTCGAGATGTTCGCCCACGGCGCGCTCTGCATGAGCATCAGCGGCAAGTGCTACCTGAGCCTCGACAACTACAACTATTCCGCCAACCGCGGCGCCTGCCTGCAGCTCTGCCGCCGCGGCTACATCGTCAAGGACAAGGAGAGCGACCTCGAGCTGGAAATCGACAACGAATACATCATGTCGCCCAAGGACCTGTGCACCATCGGCTTTTTGGACAAGATGGTCAAAGCCGGCGTCAGTGTGCTCAAAATCGAGGGCCGCGGCCGCTCGGCCGACTATGTCCGCACCGTCACCGAATGCTACCGCGAGGCTGTCGAAGCCATTGAGGCCGGAACCTACACCAAGGAGAAAATCGACCACTGGATGCAGCGGCTCGCCACCGTCTTCAACCGCGGCTTCTGGGACGGCTACTACCTCGGTCGCCGTCTCGGCGAGTGGAGCGAACGCTATGGAAGTCAGGCCACAGAGAACAAGGTCTACCTGGGCCCCGTGCACAACTACTTCGGCCGCATCAACGTCGCCGAAGTACAGCTACAGACCAACGAAACCCTCCGCGTCGGTGACGAAATCATGGTCATCGG
>CADCPQ010000071.1 GCA_902803395.1 uncultured Bacteroidota bacterium | reverse complement strand
CATCCCGCGCCGCGTCTACACCAACAACCACATGGACGTCATCGCCGCCGCCCTCAAGAACGTCTACGACCGTCGCGACACCATCAAACGGGGTCTGGAAATCACTTGGGAAGCCGAACTCATGCGCCACTTCACCTGCCAGTTCAAGCGCCTCGGCTAAAAAAATGTTTTTTCATCATATCATGGATAAAGGTGCCATTAATGGCACCTTTATCCTTTATTACAATCTCAAAAGCAAGATTTTACAAAATACATGAATTTTTTATCGTAAAATCCAAGAAATAATTGTATTTTTGCAAAAAATTTGCAAATTATGGGACAGATACCTTGGAGCATTTCAACCACAGTAAGAAACCCTGAAAGAGTCAGGAATTTCCTCAAAGTCTTAAAAACATTAGAAGGCCAGACATGGGATTATGCCTGTCAGGAGCAATTCCAGATTTTGCTTCTTCAAAATCGGCTCTATGGTGCATACAACAATCAGTTCTATAGTGGTTTGCCACAAAAATATATCGACCTTCTTGAATCTGACAAGCCAATTTCTTTTGAGCAAGCCCAAGAAATCCTAAATAGCAAAAATTATGTCGGTGGCAATGATATGCGTGGCCGACAGTCATACAACCCATTAAAAAAGATGGGTTTTGTATATGAAAACCATAAAGTACTCCGCTTTACTGATTTTGGCAACTATTTCCTGAACGATAATTACGACCTTGGCGAAATATTCTTCAAAAGTTTCATCAAATGGCAACTTCCCAACCCTGCTTCGCAGGATTTCAAAGTTGGGTACAACATCAAGCCGTTCATCGGCACTCTGCATCTGATTAATGAAGTAAACAAACTTTGTCGTAAACAAGGTGTTAAGGATAAGGGTATATCCAAGTTAGAATTCCAATTGTTTGCCGTAACATTGTTCGACTACAGGCAAATTTCCTCCCAGGCAAAAAAGTTGCTTGATTTCAGAAATGCTTATAGTAAATCTATCGATAAAGATACATTTATTGACAACTACATTAATTCCAATCTTGCTCACATTGACGGTATAAATAACCTCCAAGACTATGCTGACAATGCAATTCGTTATTTTCGCCTTACTCGATATATCTGCATAAGAGGTGGCTATTACATCGACCTTGAACCTCGCCGACAGGTTGAAATTGAAGGTTTGCTAAAGTTTGATAACGCTTCGGCGCATCAATTCAACAATATCAACAAGTACTATGAATACCTCGGAGACATAAACGCCCCATCACTTCCGTGGGAGAACCTCACAGAAAACCGTAAAATAGCAACACGTATTTTAGAGGAAATTGCTGATTACAAGAAACAACTCAACGAAACAGAGGAACTTGTTGGCAAGAAAAATCTTATTACTTTAAACTACAGTCAGCTCAAAGATTACATAAGCTATCTCCGCACTGCACGACAAGATTTACAACGCAAAATAGAGCACAACCGAACACAAAGCCTACAAGAGGCAGAAAATTGTCGTAACGAGCTTAAAAATATCTATTCTTCAAGAAACAAAAAGTCGATAGAACTTGAGCGGCTTTGTACATTGGCCTTGAATGCATTGGACGATGCAATTGAAATCAAGCCAAACTATCCTGTTGGTGACGACAACGAGCCTATTTTCACCGCTCCCGGAAACAAACCCGACATTGAATGTTACTATAAGGACTTCAACGCTATTTGCGAAGTGACCATGTTAACCGACCGCCAACAGTGGTTTAACGAAGGTCAACCGGTCATGCGTCATCTGTATGACTTTGAGATTACCAACAGCGGAAAAACAGGTTACTGTCTTTTCATTGCACCGACGATGCATCGCGATACAATGAACGTATATTGGGGCTACCGTAAGATAGGCTACGAAGGAGCAAAGCAACGAATTGTACCACTGACAATCAATCAGTTTGTAGAACTTCTTGAAGTTCTCATAGCAAAAAAGACAAAAGGCCAAAAGCTGCGTTGCGACGAAATGCGCCAATTATATGACCTCGTTGTTGACAGTGCAGATAATTGTCAAGATGCACCTACTTGGGTTAAATCAATAGAAACCATCCTGTCCGACTGGAAAACAAAAATGTTATCATGAAAATAAACACTATATATAACGGCGATTGCCTTGATGTCATGTCGAGAAGAATCGACAAAGGATCTGTAAACCTCATATTTGCTGACCCTCCGTACAATCTTTCTGGTCATAGTCTTGATTTGGCGAACAACACAACCGGAGGTGCTTTCTACAAGGTTAATGCCGAATGGGACGTATATAGCCAAGACGATTATATAGCTTTCACGCACCAGTGGATGGACCTATGCCATGACCTATTGACCGAAAACGGAAGCATTTATATTTCATGCACCCAACACAACATCGGTGAAATTCTCACAACAGGCAAAGAATTGGGCTTCAAACTTAACAATGTTATTACATGGTACAAAACAAATGCCATGCCTAACATTACAAAACGAACATTTACACACTCCACCGAATTTGTATGCTGGTTTGTGAAAGGCAAAAATTGGAAATTCGAATACGATACTGTCAAGCACCTGAATCCTCACAAAACAAAAGATGGAAATTATAAACAGATGCGTGACTTCCTTGATTTTATAGAACTGCCTGTTGTTCAGGGTCGAGAACGCATAAAAGGTGACGACAACCGCGCTGCTCATCCAACACAAAAACCAGAAAGACTCATTGAACTTATTGTCGCAGCCTCGTCTAATGAGGGGGATTTGGTTTTAGATCCATTTTTTGGCACCGGGACAACAGGTTTCGTAGCTGCTAAAATGAACCGCAACTGGATTGGAATCGAGAAAAACAAACATTACGCTGAACTAGCCCACAAAAGAATCTTTGGGGAATGATAACTCTGTATAACGACGATTGTCTCAATATTTTGCGAGAGATGCCTACTGGCTCGGTTGATATGATTTTCGCCGACCCACCATACAATCTATCTGGACAAAATTTCGTAACTGTCCAAAATGGAAAACCTGTAAAACTATACAAAGGCGACTGGGATGTCATAGATGATATCGACCGATTCAACTACGAGTGGATTGGAGAATGTTTGCGTGTTCTATCAGACAACGGAACACTGTGGATTAGCGGCACTTTGCACAACCACCCTTCGGTCGGTTCAACACTTAAGAAACTCAACGCATGGATTATCAACGATATAATTTGGTACAAACCCAATGCAACCCCACTACTGTCTTGTAATCGCCTAGCGCCTTCAACGGAACTCATTTGGCTCGCTTCTAAAAGCAAAAAATACTATTTCAACTACGAACTGGCCAAGCAGTTAAACGGGGACAGGCAGATGAAGAACCTTTGGGTAATCAACGCAGAACGTCACAAAACCATACACAAAACCGAAAAACCCGAGACTCTGCTTGAGCGTATCATTGCGTTGGGAAGCAACGAAGGCCAACTTGTTCTGGATCCATTCCTCGGCAGTGGCACAACTGGTGTTGTGGCAAAACGCATGGGACGCAATTTTATCGGAATCGAAATCAGCAAAGAATATTTCGATATTGCCTCCGCAAGAATAAACAACACCGCAGTTGAGCCCTGCTTACCCCTATAGTTATACCTTAGTTGCGGGTCGGTGAGTTTTTTTGGGGTGGGGCACAATAATTTTGCCGGAACGGCGTTATTATAAATATGAAAGTTCTTCTGCTCGGTGCTACGGGACTGCTGGGGCGCAACGTTTTGGAGCGCCTGCTCGACGACGGCCGTCGGGTGACAGCTGTCGTGCGCCGCGAAGTGAACGACTTGCCAACCAGCGATTTACTTGACATCAAGGTCGTTAGCGACATGGGGCGTCAATCGCTCGTGAAAGCCGCCGCAGGCTGCGAGGCCATCATCAACTGTGCCGGCTGCACCGACATAGGGCTTCTGCACCTCGACGACTATATGCCCGCCAACCGCGACCTCTGCCAGACCCTGCTGCAGGTGATGATGCAGTGCCCCGTGAGGACCCTCATTCACGTCAGCACCGCCAACACCGTGGGCGGCGGCACCGCCGACAACCCCGGCACCGAGGACCGCGAAGCCGCCGAGCCGTTCGCCAGCTCGCTCTACGTGCAGAGCAAACAGGCCGGCGAGCGACTGCTGCTCAAGGCCGCCAACGGGCTGGAGGACAGACGTATAATAGTCGTCAACCCCGGGTTTATGATTGGCGCTCACGACCTGAAGCCCTCGTCGGGCCGCATGGTCGACGCCGGATGGCGGCTGCCGCTGATGGCGGCGCCGGGCGGCGGCAAAAGCTTTGTGGCCGTGGGCGACGTGGCCGCCGCCATCGTCAACGCCCTCACCATGGGCCGCAGCGGCGAGCGCTACCTGCTGACCGGCGACAACCTGACCCTCCGCCAGTTCTACGCCCTCTGCGCCGAGGCCGGCGGCTACCGCCAACTGTTCGTCACGCTGCCCGACTGGCTGACCCGCACAGCCGGACGGCTGGGCGACCTGCTGCGCGGCATGGGGCTGCGGACCAGCCTCTCGTCGGTCAACGTCGGCCTGCTCATGGCTCGCGAATACTTCAGCAACGCCAAGGCGCGCGCCGAGCTGCAGATGCCGCAAACCCCTCTCGTCGAAGCCATTAAACAATACAAAGGAATTCAATAATCCAAAAAACCTGACATCATGAAAAACATCAAAATCATCGCTCTGGCCATCGCCTTGGTCGCCACCTCGGCCGGATGCCAACGCAAGCTCAACACCGAGCCACAGAAACGCGGCTCGTCGGGCAAAACCCTCGAAGTGCTGATGGCCGTCGACCGCGACATGTGGAACGGCAGCACCACGGCGCTGGTCGACTCGCTGTTCCGCGCCCCGCAGGACGGCCTGCCGCAGCCCGAGCCCAAATTCAGCGTGGTCAACATCCCCACCTCGTCGCTCCAGAACACCGAGATGTTCCAGGTGCACCGCAACATCGTTCAGTGCGACGTGGCCCCGGACAACCCCGACAAAGTGTACATCCACCGCGACGTGAAATCCTACCCGCAGGTATGGGTCGAGTTCGCCGTCACCTCGCGGGCCTCGTTCGAGCGCCTGCTGCGCCAATACTACCCCCGATTGGAGGAGGAATTCTACCGTACCGAACACCTGCGCATCCAGAAAGCCTTCTACGGAATGCGCAACATACCCCTGATGGAGGACATCAAGAAACAGTTCGGCTTCAGCCTCGTGTTCAGCGACGAATTCGCCATGGCCAAACAGGCCGAGGACTTCGCGTGGGTGCGCAAAGAGACCAAGGACTTCGGCATCGGCGTCCTGATTGCCGTCGAGCCCTACACCTCGGAGCGGCAGTTTGACGAGGCCGTCACCCTCGACCGCCTCGACACCCTCATGCGCCGCCACGTGCCGGGCCCGGCCGAAGGCAGCTACATGGGCACCGAGCGCCGCATTGAGAGCGTGAGCCGCAAAGTGCAGTTCGACAGCTGCGACTACGCCGTCGAGACACGCGGCTGCTGGCGCACCTTCGGCGACTTCATGGGAGGCCCCTACGTGACCTACACCCTGCTCTCGCCCGACCGCTCGCAGGTCGTCTCGCTCACAGCCTACGCCTACTGCCCCCGGTTCCCGAAACGCGACTACCTGATGCAGGTCGAAAGCATCTGCCACTCGATAAGATATTAACCGTACTCGGGTCGGGTTAAGGTCGGGTTTGGTTCGGCCTTTGAACAAGTTTTCAACACACACAGCCCATGAAAAAAATACTCATATTGCTCCTCGCGGCGATGACAGCCGGTGCCGCATACGGCCAGGACGACTTCCTGACCCGTGGCGAAATGCTCCTCTCGGTGGGAGGAATGAACTATATGGGCGACTTGAACAACCAGTCTGTGCTCGGCAAAGTGAACCTTGCGGCGAGTGCAGGGGTGCGCTACAGCCTCAACAACCGTCTGGCCGTGGCCGGCGCGGTGGCCTATGGCCGCATCGAAGGCGGCAACCCCGACGCCATCGAGCTCCGCAACCTCAGTTTCCGCTCGCCGGTGTACGAGCTCTCGGCACACATCGAGTTCAATTTCTTCCCCTACGGCGGCGGCAGTACCGACTGGCAATGGACGCCGTATATCTTCGGCGGCGTGGGAGCTTTCCACTACAACCCGCAGGCTTCGTACCTCGACAACGAGGGCAATGAGACCTGGGTCGACCTGCAACCCCTCGGCACCGAGGGCCAGAACCTGAACTCGTACCCCGACCGTGTGCGCTATTCGCTGAAACAGTTCTGCCTGCCTTTCGGCATCGGCATCAAAATGCGCATCACACGCTGGTTCTCGCTGTCGGCCGAATACGGGTTCCACGCCACATGGACCGACTACCTCGACGATGTCAGCACCACCTATGTCGGTGCGGCGGCTCTGGCGGCAGGCTCGCCCGACGGAGGGCTGGCGGCACAACTGGCCGACCGCAGCTCCGAAGTGCGCGAGGGACACGTGAACGCACCGGGACTCAAACGCGGCGACGACTCGCTCAACGACTGGTACCAGATGTTCACCGTCTCGGCCTCGTTCAGCCTCCACACAATGTTCGGCTGGACCCGCAGCAAACGATGCACAATCAAATAACGCAAAAAGACAAAAATAATTGCCCCAAAAAACAAAAACATATCAACACCCACACTGCTATGCAACTCGAAGACCTTGACAAAAACAACATCCCGCGCCATGTAGCCATCATCATGGACGGCAACGGCCGCTGGGCCCAACAGCAACAGGAACGCCGCATTTTCGGCCACCAACACGCCATCACGGCAGTGCGCCATGCCGTCGAAGCCGCCGTGGCATCCAAAGTGCAATACCTCACACTCTACGCCTTCAGCACCGAGAACTGGAACCGTCCGCAGGAAGAGGTCGACGGCCTCATGGAGCTCCTCATACAAGCCGTCCGCGACGAGACCAAAACGATGATGGACAACAACGTGCGCCTTGCCGTCATCGGCGACATCGACCGCATTCCGCAACGCTCGCGCGAAAAGTTGACGGGCTGCATCGAGCAGACTTCGGGCAACACAGCCATGACGCTCATTGTAGCCCTGAGCTACAGCTCGCGGTGGGAGATTGCCGAGGCTCTGCGCGCCATCAGCCGCGACAGCGTGGCCGGCAAACTCAGCCCCGACCAAATCAACCAGGAAACCCTCCGCAACTACCTCAACACCTCGCAATACCCTGATCCCGACCTGCTTATACGCACCGGCGGCGAACTGCGCGTCTCGAACTTCCTGCTATGGCAGATAGCCTACACCGAGTTCTATTTCAGTGATAAGCTGTGGCCCGACTTCCGCCACGAGGACTTCT
>CADCPQ010000070.1 GCA_902803395.1 uncultured Bacteroidota bacterium | reverse complement strand
GGTTCGACGACCAAGTGACAGGCTATCAGGCTTTGGCCGATTACCACTGGCGCAACTACGGCCTCGGAACTAACTTTATGCTCGTAACCGGAGCCTCGGCTATTTTGGAAGGCTCTGTGGCCTGGTCGGACTACAAAATCAACCTCGACGACGCCTCCAACGCCAACAAATACAGCAACATCGGCGGCTTTAATATGTCGCTCAACATAACCAACTTCCTTGGCAAGAACCGTTTGAAATACGGTTTGAGTATGGAAGGCTATCACACTGACTATCAGTTTGTCAACCAATACGGGCAGTCGGTCAGGCAAGAGGAGCCTACCACAGACCTTGCTCTTTATGCTACCTACAAAATCAATTCTGGCCGCTGGCTCATCGACCCCGGTTTCAGGTTGGTGTACTATGCGTCGCTCAACGAGCTAAGCCCCGAGCCGCGTTTGGCTGCCAAGTTTAACGCTAACGACAAGTTGCGGTTCAAGTTCGCAGGTGGAATGTACAGCCAGATATTTCTCGACGCAAGGTCCGACAACGACGTCGTCAACCTCTTTACGGGATTCCTTACAGGTTCGGGTCGCCTCGACCATCCGTCGTCATTCCTCGGCCGTGATGTCAACACCACCGTGCAGAAGGCGCAGCATCTGGTTGCGGGTGTCGAATACGACATAACGCCGCACCTCACCGCTAACGCTGAGGCTTACTACAAGAATTTCAACAACTTGCTCAACGCCAACCGCAACAAGATGTACGACCGTTTCATCGACCCGGCCTACGGCCCCGGCGGACGTTACGAAAAGCCCGGCTATCTGCTCACCGACTTCATCATCGAGCGTGGAACGGCCTATGGATTCGACCTCAGTTTGTGCTACGATGTCGAGCGTCTCTACGTCTGGGCCACCTATTCGCTGGGTCATGTCACCCGTACCGAGGAAAACGACAATTATCCCGACGGCAAGCACGTCTACAGTCCGCATTACGACCGCCGCCACACTGTCAACCTCTTGGCCACCTATGCTCTCGGCAAACAGCGAGAGTGGGAACTCAGCGCCCGTTGGACTTTCGGCAGCGGTTTCCCGTTCACACAAACCCAAGGTGTGTTCGAGAACATCCTGTTCGGCAACATCAACTCCGACTATGTGCACCAAAACGGCGAATTCGGCATGCACTATGCCGAACTCAACGCCGGCCGCCTGCCGTCCTACCACCGCCTCGACCTCGGTGTAAAACGCAAGTTCTCAATCGGTAAACGCTCGCTGCTGGAACTCAACCTGAGCGTCACCAACGTCTACAGCCGCGAGAATATATTCTATTTCGACCGTGCCACTTTCGAGCGCGTCAACCAGTTGCCGATATTGGCCTGTTTCGGCGCCAACTTCAGTTTCTGAAAAAAAAATCGCACCTCCGTATCATATTTTTCGTTTTTTCGCGTTATTATATCATGTTGAACAAAGTTCTTATAATCTATACCGGCGGAACAATCGGCATGGTGCAGGACGAAAACGGCTCGCTGCACCCCTTTGCCCTCGACCGCATTTACGATGCCGTGCCACAACTCAAGCATTGCAGCTACGATATTGATTCGTGCCAGTTGGACGATATCATCGACTCGTCGAACATGACGCCCTCGTTCTGGGTCTCCATTGCCGAGATTGTGGAACGCGAGTACGACCGCTACGACGGTTTCGTGGTCTTGCACGGCACCGACACCATGGCCTATACCGCTTCGGCTCTGAGCTTTATGTTCAAAAACCTCTCGAAACCCGTGGTGCTCACCGGCTCGCAGCTGCCGCTCGGTATGTTGCGCAGCGACGGTCGAGAGAACATAATCTGCGCCCTCGAGATTGCTTCCGGGCGCCTGGCCTCAATACACGAGGTATGTATCTTCTTCGAGAGCCACCTCTATCGCGGCAACCGCTCGACCAAAGTCAGTGCCGAGAATTTCGACGCTTTTGAGAGCTACAATTTCCCGTCGCTTGCCAAGGCCGGAATCAGCATAACCTTCAAGGAACACCTGTTGCTGCCGCTGCCCAAGGGCAAGCTCGAAGTTCGCAAGCACTTCGATACCCGTGTGGCCGTGCTCAAACTCTTTCCCGGAATCACCGAGGCTGTGGTGCAGTCGCTCCTGCGCACACCCGACCTGCAAGGTGTGGTGATTGAGACCTACGGCTCCGGCAACGCCCCCACCGAACGCTGGTTCCTTGCCGCCCTTGAGGAGGCTATAGATAAAGGTGTAATCGTCCTCAATGTTACACAGTGCAAGGCCGGCGCCGTCAGAATGCGCCAGTATGCCGCCAGCTGCGACATGGACCGCCTCGGCGTCGTGGGCGGTGGCGACATCACCATCGAGGCCGCCGTCACCAAGATGATGTACCTCCTCGGCTGCTATCCCGACAACAAGGCCCATGTCCGCGAACGCCTCAGCCAGTCGCTCCGTGGCGAAATGAGCGAATAAAAATAAGAGCTAAGAACTAAGAAGGTCAAAAGTCAATGGATTATGAAAGCTACGCACAAGAATTTTAGGAAAGCGACACTCTTGTGGGTGGCTATTATTTTTCATTTTTCATTTTTCGCTTTTCATTTTAACGAAGTTTCCGCTCAAAATCAGATTGCCAACCTTATGTCGTTCGACAACAACCTGCTTCACTTCGGCATCCAGGTGGGCTATACTGACTCGAAGTTCGACCTCGGTTTCAGCGAGGACGACGAATTGCGCCGCCAAATCCAAGGCACCACATCCTATTTCAAGCCGGGTTTCCATATCGCCATCATCGGCGATATGCGTCTAAACCGTTTTTTCAATCTGCGACTCCTTCCAGGTGTGACCCTTATCACCCGCGGGCTCGAATATTCATGGGAACCTAACGCCCTGGCCGCCAACCTTAAGGCCGAGACATGGCGCACCGTTGAGTCGGTTTACGGCGACATCCCCGTCGAAATAAAGTTCCGTGCCATCCGCTACGGCAACTTCCGCCCATACCTTGTCACTGGCCTCAGCTACGGTTTCGACTTCGCCTCGTTGCGCAAAAACCGCAACAGCACCCAGGAGTCGATAGTAAAGCTGTCGGCGAGCGATTTCCGCTACACCGCCGGCGTCGGATTCGACGTCTTCCTCTTCTATGTGAAATTCGCCATCGAGCTCAAGATGGCCTTCGGCCTTATGGACCTGCACGTCCCCGACAACGATGTCTATGCACAATCGGTCAACGGCCTATATTCCAGGACTTTCATGCTCTCGTTCACTTTCGAGGGTGGGCGTGAAAAATGATGCGGAACAGAACTTAGAAATCAGAATTCAAGAATCATAAATGATAAAGCATATACTTTTCGACGTCGACGGAACCCTCCTCAACAGCAGCGCCGCGTTCTGCGGCTCGCTCGAGGACGCCCTCGCCCGCAACAATATCCCACACGGCGACATATCGATTTATTTCACCTTGCCGCTCAAACGTTTCATATCGGATTATGCTATCACCGACCCAAACTTTCTGCCCGATTGGAACGCCGACTATGTGAGCCGTATCGCTGCCGCACCGCTGTTCGACGGAGTTAAGGAAATGTTGGACCGCTTCGTGAGCCGAGACCTGCAGATGGGGGTCGTCACCTCGAGGCTGCACGACATCGCCCTCGTAGGGTTGGCCGAAAACGGCTTGGGCGACGCCTTCGGCGACATTATCGCAGCCGACGATGTTACGCGCCCCAAACCCGACGCCGAGCCCATCAACCTCTACCTCAGCCGTCACAGCGCACAGCCCGACGAGGTCATCTACCTTGGCGACGCACTCACCGACCGCCAGTGCGCCATCGCTGCAGGAGTCCGCTTTTTTGCCCCGGCATGGGCTCCGCTGCCCTCCGAACTCGCTCCCGACGCCATCAGCCAACGTGCTCTCGAGAATTTGATTTAAGCGTTGATTATCAGCGAGTTGTGAATTTTGATATAAATCATTGATTTACATATAGTTAAATAGGTTCGGGTCGTACTTGGCTCGGCCTTACATCGGCCTTGCCTCGGTAATGTCGTCCCGGGGTCGATGAAAACCCGAGGAAGGCAGTGCTATTGCACTGCCTTCCAAGCGTTTAAACGTTATCTTTGTAAACTGTAATGCTGGCTTATGTTCAGTTCTCGTTTTTCTTGCTCCACGGGAGGTTGAGGTTGGGGAGCTCGACGGAACGGAAAGCACTGAGGAAGGGGTTGGTGGGAGCCTGCTCGTGGCCGTAGATTTCGGCGATGAGCGGTGCGTATTTCTTGGTGAGGATGGCGCGGCGCAGCTTGAGGGTGGGCGAGAGCATTCCGTTGGCGGTGGTCCATTCGTCGGTAACGAGGCGGAACTGCTTGATTTGCTCGTGGGCGGCGAAGTCCTTGTTGATGTTCTCGATGATGGATTTGTATTTCGCCGTCACCTCGGACATGGCGATGAGCTGGCCGTTGTCGCGGTAGTGGAGTTTGTACTTCAGGGCCCAGAAGTGGAGAGTGTTGAAGTTAGGTATGATGATGGCCGAAGCATATTTTTCGCCGGCACCAGTCACCATGACCTGCTCGATGTATTCGCTTTCGCGCAGACGGTTTTCGAGCAACTGCGGTGCGACATATTTGCCCGCCGAGAGCTTGAAGATGTCCTTCTTGCGGTCGGTGATTTTGAGGTATTTGCCGCTCATCACTCCCACGTCGCCAGTGTGGAACCAGCCGTCGGGGTCTATCACTTCGGCAGTGTATTCGGGGTCTTTGTAGTAACCCAGCATGACGTGTGGTCCGCGGGTGAGAATCTCGCCGTCGTCGGCGAATTTGACCTCGACACCCTTGAGGATGGGTCCCACAGTGCCGATTTTGACGTTGCCGTGGGCTGGGTCGTTGACGGCTATCACCGGAGAGGTCTCGCTCAGGCCGTAGCCTTCGTATATGTTGATACCGGCGGCAGCAAAAAGCTTGATCATTCGGGGCTGGATGGAGCTGGAACCGGTGATGACGACCATACGGTTGCCGCCGAATTTCTCGCGCCATTTGCTGTAGACCATCTTGTCGAAGAAGCGGTGTTTGATTTGGTACCACAGCGACACCTTCTTTAATATAGTGTAGTCGTAGCGGTAGCCGTGGCGGAAAGCCGACTCGTAAATCATCTTGCGAATTCCGGTGAAATCCTTGCCGGCGGCGTACATCTTGTCGAAAAACATCTCCAGCACACGGGGCACGGCGCAGAAGCCGCAAGCCTTAACCTCGGCGAGGTTTTGGGCTATGGTGCCGAGGCTTTCGGCGTAGTAGATGCTGATGCCTTTGTACTGGTAGTGGTAGTTCATCGAGCGCTCGTACATATGGTTGAGCGGCAGGAATGAAAGAATGCGGTCGGCCGAAGTCTGGGGGTTGACCTGGGCGTGTGCCAAAAAGTTTGAGCACACGTTGCGGTGCGACAGCATGACGCCTTTGGGGTCGCCAGTTGTGCCCGAGGTGTAGATGAGCGTGAACCAGTCGTCGGGTTTGATGCTCTCTTTGCGGCGCTCGATTTCGCCCATCCATTTGTCGCGTCCTGCGATACCGGCCTTGAGTATTTCGAGCATACGGTGCTCGCCGTCGATATTGGCGAGGGTGTAGATGACAGGTTTCTGCTCCATCATGTCGAGAGCGGGACGTATGCGTTTCAACAGCACGTTGTTGCTGACCAATATGGCACGAGCCTCGCTGTGCGAGAAGATGTGGCGATAGTTTTCGGTGCTGAGGGTGGGGTACACCGGCACGTGGATGATGCCGCACATGGCGAGGGCCATGTCGACGAAGTTCCATTCCGGACAGTTGGGCGAAATGGTAATCACCTTGTCGCCAGGTTGTAGGCCGACCTCGCAAAAACCGTATGCAAGATAATGGGCGTACTTATAATAATCGTGTGAGCTGTATTTCACCCACTCGCCGTTGGTTTTGCCGGCCAGAATGTCATCCTTAGGGTAATTGGCCACCAAGTGGTCAAGAAGGTCGAAAGTGCGTGTTATTTCCATAAATTAAAATTTCAGGTTACTTCCAGTTGATATCGATAAAATTCTTTAAAGCCTCGGAAATGGCGAGGTTGTCCTTAAGCGGATAGCGCAGCGTTGTGAACAATTCGGCAAGGTTGCGTACATTGTTCTGCCTGACCATCTCCTGGTTGAACGGCAGTTCCTCGCGTACACGATGGATACGATCGATGTCCTCGTCCGAATAGTCGTGGTATGTCTCGTTGTGGATTACGCCGTCGGGTCCGATGCGCTCGCTCATGCGCGGCTCCTCGTCGGGCCAGCCCAGCGCAATCGTCGCCACAGGCATGACACCTTTGGGACAGTGGAGCAGCTCGGCGATAGCCTTGGTTTGATATAGCACGGTGCCCAGATAGCAGCCACCCAGTCCGGCCGACTCGGCGGCAGTCATCATATTCTGCGCACAGAGGCTCGCATCTACCGTCGCCGTCAGCAGCCACAGCAGGTTGCCGTAGGGCTCGCCGCAGCCGTTGGCTTGGCACCAGCGGTGGTAGCGGTACACGTCGGCGCACACCGTCAGCCACACTGGAGCCGTGCGGCACTGGCCGAAATGCAGGTCGCACAGTTTGTCTTTCAGTTCAGGCTCACGGGTCACTACGACGCTGTACATCTGCATATTACCCGTGTTCGGCGCACGAAGTCCGCAGGCCAGAATCCGGTCGAGTAAAGCTTCCTCGACAGCCTCGGTCTTGAACCGCCTCACCGTGCGGTGAGCCATCAACAAATCCATTGTCTTATCCATATCAACTGTCAAAAACAAAATGCAAAAATACAAAAAAAATGCAAAACCAAAAAAAAATATTATCTTTGCACCCGTTTTCGAAAAAAATAAACACGATGAACATTATCATTGCAGGAGACGGTGAGGTGGGCTTCCACTTGGCTAAGTCGCTGACAGAGTTGGAGAATAATATCACGGTTGTGGACCCTCACTCGGAACTGTTGAAGCAGTTGGAGAGTGAGTCGGACCTGCTGACAATTGCTGGAAATTCGACTTCGCCAGAGGTTTTGCAGGACGCCAATGTTGGAAGTTGCGACCTTTTTTTGTCGGTGCTGCACGACGAGTCGATCAACCTCGTTACCGCAATATTGGCAAAAAAACTCGGTGCCAAACGCACCGTGGCCCGCATAACAAATGCCGAATTGCTCTCGCCAAAACATCGCGAGATGTTCCGCGACCTCGGCGTCGACGAGATGGTGTGTCCCGAACGCATTGCCGCCAAGGAGATTACCAATCTGCTGAATAACACCGTTGCTACCGAGTTTTTCGATTTCAGTGGCGGTCTGCTTACGATGTACCTTATCCGCCTCGATTCTGGGTCGCCGGTTATTGACCACAGTGTGCGCGAGTTGACGCAGACTTACACCGACTTGCAGGTTCGCATTGTGGCAATTCTGCGCAATGGAACCACCGTCATACCCCATTCCGACACAGTGTTCCAGCAGGGCGACCTGGCTTACATTATCGGTCGCGCCAACCAGATTGACATCATCAAGAAGGTGTCTGGCAAGCACGACGTGAGCATCAACAATGTCATGATTGCAGGCGGTGGCCGCATTGGCCGCTACGCCGCCATCACCCTCGAAGGTCGTATGCGCACAACCCTCATTGAGCAGAACCGCCAGCGTTGCGTTGAATTGAGCTCACAGCTCAACAAAACGCTGATTATCAATGGCGATGCAACCAATATCGAACTTCTCAAAGAGGAGGGCCTTCAAGGTACTGACGCATTCATTGCCGTCACCGATTCGTCCGAAACCAACGTCCTTACCTGTCTCCACGCCAAAAAACTCGGCGTTGAACGCACAATCGCCTTGGTCGAGAACACCGGTTTCATAAACCTCTCACAAGACATCGGCATAGACACCATCATCAATAAGAAACTCATCACAGCCAGCTACATATCGCGCTTTATAGTGAAAGGTGACGCTGTGAGCAGCAAGTGGCTCAGCGGAACCAACGCCGAAGTCATCGAGTTCAATGTCGGCAAGTGGTCGCCGGCCACGCGCCACCCCATCGGAAAACTCGAGATGCCGGTGGGCGCTACAATAGGTGGAGTGATACGCGGCCGCGAAACCATTTTGCCATCTAAAGACCTGCAACTCAAGGCCAAAGACAAGGTGGTCGTCTTCACCATGCCCAATGTCATGGAACGTGCCGCAAAGATTTTCAGTTAGTTAACCAGGTTAAGGTCGTATTAAGGTCGGCTTAAGGTCGTGTCAACGTCAGGAAAATATCGGTTCAACTTCGCCCTCATGGCTCGCATCAGCGGACAACTCCTGCTGGTGATGGGTGGCATGATGGTACTGTCGCTCGCCGTGTCGCTGTATCTGCATGACGGAGCGGCGGTTGCGTTGGCCAAGGCTCTTGGCGTAATAGTTGCTGCAGGGTTGCTCCTTTGTGTCGTGCTCGGCCGGAAGTCCACTTTCGAGATGTATGGGCGCGACAGTTTCTGGCTCACAAGCATCGTGTGGATGCTTGTGCCGGCAGCGGGAGCGTTGCCCTATTTCTTCTATGGGCTAGGCGAAGGCCCTACCGATACCCTGTTCGAGTCGGTAAGCGGTTTCACTACCACAGGCTCGTCAATCACAACGCTACCAGAACTGTTGCCGAAGGGACTGCTGCTTTGGCGTAGCACGACTCAATGGATTGGCGGACTGGGCCTTATCTTGTTTGTGGTGGCTCTGAACCGCAGGCTTGCCTCGGGGTCAATCCAACTCTACGACGCTGAATTTTCAGGCACGCAGCAACGCAAACTGCATCCGCACATTGCAGTCAGTGTGAGCCGTATGTGGCATATATACACGCTTTTGACAATAATACTCATAGTGGCTCTTAAATTTTGTGGCAACGGGACGTTTGATTCCGTGACCATCGCATTGAGTACTGTTTCGACGGGAGGTTTTGTGACTCATAGTGCAGGCTTTGCTAATGCAAATTCGGCCACGTTTGCGGTTTTGACCGTTTTTATGTTCCTTAGTGGTGTCAATGTGGCGTTGCTTTACAATTTTTTCACACTCCGTTGGCGTCATCTGAAGCATAGCGAGGAGTTTGTCGCCTATTCCGTGATTTTTGTGGTTGCCGTCGCGGTCAGCGTTACGAGTTTTTTGGCAGAAAACAACCTGTTGAAGGAGTCGGTGCGATATTCGCTGTTCCATGTAGCCTCAACCCTTTCGACGTGCGGATTCTATATCGACCGACCACCACATTGGTCGTTCCCTGTCAGTGTGCTGACGTTCCTGCTTATGTTTGTTGGCGCTATGGCTGGTTCGACAGGCGGCGGATTGAAAATCAGGCGGTTGATGACATTGGTGCGCTACCTGCGCAATTATATGACGAGGATGATACACCCCAATGTCGTTTTCAGTATCAAAATCGATCGCAAAACTGTACCAGCCGAGTATGTCAACAAGATTTTCGCTTTTGTTTTCCTGTACATTTGTTTTGTGACAGGCGGCGGTTTCATACTAACCCTGTGCGGGAGCAGCATCCCTGAAGCGCTGAGCATGGCGGCCGCCAATATGGCTAACCTTGGGCCATCGCCGCTCATGGATGCCGCTGGTTCGATGCCTGTATATGCTTCGTTGCCAATCGTTTCCAAATGTACTTTGATGGTGCTTATGCTCGCAGGCAGGCTTGAAATATTTGCACTTTTGGCTCTCGTGTCACCCGCATATAGTCTCTTTAAACGTCAGTAAGCCTATGAAATCAAAGTCATTCAAAGCGATTTTGCGATATTTGGGCCGAATGCTTATGGCTGAAGGGGCGCTGATGCTGTTGTGCTTGGTGCCAGCGTTCTATTTCGGCGATGGAACTGTGGTTCCGATTGCCGCTTCGGGTGCGTTTACATTGGCGTTGGGGGCTTTCGTTGCTTTGACATTCAAAGATTTCCGCACTAGTGACGACCGTCGGATGTCGTATCTTCTTGTTACGTTGATTTGGATAACCTTGTCGCTTTTCGGAACGCTGCCATTGTTGGCGACCGGCGCGACGATACGATTCACCGACGCTTTTTTCGAGGCGATGTCGGGATTGACTTCTACCGGTGCTACGATATTCTCGTCGGTCGAAGTGTTGCCTGCTTCGATTCTGATGTGGCGAAGTATGTCGCAGTGGTTCGGCGGGTTTGGCATAATATTGATTGTAGTGGCATTGAGTCCGTCGCTTGGTATTAACAAATACAGCCTCTACACCGCCGAGGCTTCTGGTGCCGACAACACCGGCAAGATGACCACCTCGACCAGTACCACGGTCAGACGTATGCTGACTATTTATGTCATGCTTACATTTGCGTTCGTTATAGCCTTGATTGTTAGTGGAATGCAGATTTGGGACGCGGTAAACATCACATTCACAAACATATCATCTGGCGGATTTTCGATTTACGATAATAGTCTTGCGGCACTCACCAACCCACAGCAATACATCGTGGCTGTAGCGATGCTTTTGAGTGGCGTTAACTTCTCTTTATTGTACTTCTTTTTTACGTTCCAGTGGAAAAGGATTGGCCATAAATTAGACCAGTTCGGGTTTTACATTGGAATTTGCATTGTTGCGGTGCTTTTTGTGGCTTCGGCATTGCATTTCAAGATGGGGGAGAGCCCAATGGATGCTTTACGTATGGCCATAGTGCAGAGTATCAGTGTGATGACCACGACGGGTTCGTTGGTTGCCGACACTTCGGCATGGTGGCTACCGATAACCTATCTGTTCGTGATGTTGTCATTTTGTGGAGGTATGGCCGGTTCGACAAGTGGAGGCCTGAAAGTAATGCGAGTCATAATCCTCATGCGCAATGTCGGCGCGGTACTTCGCAACAGGCTTCACCCGAACGCCGTGGAACCGGTTCGTTTGAATGGCAAGCCGGTCTCGCCACAGATTATCACCAACGTCATGGTTGTGTTCTTTGTTTTCGTGTTCACGATTATCATGGGCGTATTAGCGATGATGGTGTGTGGCATCAATGCAACCGAAGCGATTGGCGCAGCGGTGGGTTGTATAACCGGCTACGGTCCAGGTCTTGGCCTTTCGGGCGGTTTTGGCTCGTATGCGGCTTTCACTGTTCCAGCCAAATGGGTCTGCTCATTCCTTATGTTGTTGGGTCGTCTTGAGTGTTTGACGGTGTTCGTGCTTTTCCTGCGTGGTTTTTGGCGACGTTAGAGTATTGGTTTTAAGGTGTTTGTGGCATTCAAACATTTTGTTGTGGAAAAAAAACGCCAATATTTTTATAATTGTCAAAAAAAATAAGTATTTTTGCAGAAATTTTGTTGTTTGATGGAAGAGTCCCGCATTATATCGCTGAAGGATGTGACGATATGCCACGACGATGGCGCGCTGCTGCAAGGTGTGACCCTTGAGGTGGAGCGCGGCGAGTTTGTTTATCTCATCGGCAGGAGCGGCGCCGGCAAGACGTCGTTTCTGCGCAGTTTGTATGCCGCCCAGCCCATCAGCGGCGGGAGCGCCGTGGTGTGCGGCATCGATGTGACGCATATCAAGCGCCGCCAGATTCCCATGCTGCGCCGCAGGATTGGCATAGTGTTCCAGAATTTCCGTCTGCTTGACGACCGTAGTGTGCGCGGCAACCTTGAGTTTGTGCTGCGTGTGACGGGTTGGCGCAAACGTGCCGAAATCGATGCGCAAGTCGAAAAGGTTCTGTCCTCGGTTGGTATTGCCGACAAGGCCGAGTGCCCGGTCCACCGCCTCTCGGAGGGCGAGCAGCAGCGTGTTGGCATTGCCCGCGCACTGGTTAACAACCCAGACCTCGTGGTCGCCGATGAACCCACAGGCAACCTCGACCCTGTCACTTCGGCCGAAATTATGCAGCTACTGGTCGACATCAACCGCGGGTCGAAAACCACCATGCTCATCGCATCACACGATTTTATGATGATCGACAAATTCCAGTCGCGTATGCTCGTGTGCGAAAACGGCACGATTGTCGACCCGGCAAAACAGAATTGATAATTGAAGTTTGATATGAAAAACCGCTTAGTTGTATTTTTAGCCGCCATATTGCTCGTATTTGCAGGGCAAGAGGCTTTCGCCCAGAAGAAACAGGGCGGCAAGAAAAAGGAATCGTCGCCCTACATCGAGGGCCGTCAGAAGGTGCGCCAGACAGACTACGACACCATTTGGAAATTCACCAATTTCGCCGCCAAGGGTGTGCATATCTACTATTGCCCGTTCGACTATACGGCCATGGGTTATGTGACCGGCATGAGACGTCCCGAGTGGGGCGAGCTGCAGCCCGCCATCAACTATATGACCAAGGTTTCGCGTACACCGGTGTTGATGTGTGCTGTCTACGCCATCAATCCGGCCATCACCGACAACGCCGAGCGCGAGGCACTTGCAGCCGAGGCTCGCGGCGAGGCCATTCAGGCCATCAACGCTTTCGACGAATGGAAGACCGGCTGCGAGATGCACAACAAGATGAAGTATCAGATTGCCGAAGTCGACTACCGCTACTGGAAGGGCTCCAGTTACCTCAACGAGCCGCTGCCCGATGACCAGATTATCCACGTCGGTATGCTGCTCTATTTTGGCACCAAGAAGGTCGCCCTGTTCACCGACCCATCGGAAGGCGCCAGGGAGTTCGCCGACATCAAGTTCTTCCCTAACGACGCAACCATTGCCGACTCGTGGTATTCACATATCGATTCGGTGGCCGTATACCTCAAGAACAACGACCGTCACGACGTCCTCCTGATAGGCTACGCCGACAACAGCGGCACCGAGACCTACAACACTGCCCTTTCGCGCCAACGTGCAGTCGAAATCAAAAAAGCACTTATGGCTCGCGGTGTCGAAGAGGTGCGTATCGAAGTCCAGGCCCGCGGTTCGGAGGAACCTATCGGCGACAACGACACCTACGAGGGCCGTATCGCCAACAACCGTGTGGCGATAAAGATACAGTAAAGCATCATTCCGGGAAGCCTGGCACTAACGCTATGAGCAATAAGTACCTA
The DNA here is from genome assembly GCA_902803395.1 of uncultured Bacteroidota bacterium. Taxonomy (GTDB): domain Bacteria; phylum Bacteroidota; class Bacteroidia; order Bacteroidales; family P3; genus Colimorpha. The sequence continues at coordinate 7,568 of CADCPQ010000070.1, read as the reverse complement.
TACCGCGAACTTTGTGCCGCCGTAGGCGATGCTGTGCCGCTGTTCCAGCAGGCATGGTGGCTCGACGCGGTGTGTGCCGGCAAGCGGTGGGACGTGGTTCTGGCTTTCGAACGCGACTCCAACGCCAGCGTAATAGCCGCCCTGCCGTACCTTATAGGGTCGAAATTCGGCTTGCGCTATGTCGTACAGCCCCAGCTTACGCAGTTTTGCGGGCCCTGGTTCCGCCACGGTAGCGAAGCCGACGGGGTCGAGTTCGAGCATTCCGCTTCGCAACAGCTCATAGCTCAACTCAAAAGGCTGAGGCTGGTGTATTTCGACCAGAATTTCTCGCCCGAAATAACCAATTGGCTTCCATTTCATTGGGCTGGCTACCACGAAACAACGCGATACACCTACCGTATCGACGACATTGGCGATCCGGAGCGTGTCTTTGCTGCATTCCACCCCTCGCAGCGCCAGCAGCCAATACGTGCTATAGAGAAACGTATGCACGTGGTCGACAAGGTTGCACCGGCCGACATGGCCGCTTTCCATGCTGAATGTCTGGCTGCCAAAGGACGCAAGGACCTGTTGCCGGCGAGTCTGATTGAGCGTGTTGTCGCAACCTCGGTAAAACGCGGCCAGGGACTCACCCTCGCGGCTGTCGACGAGACCGGTGTGCGTCAGGGCGCAATATTCGTACCCTATGATAGCCGTGTGGCCTACGCCTTGCTTCTGTCGCGCCGCCCCAAGGCCCATAACGGCGTTATTCCGCTCCTAATCTGGGAAGCCATAAAGCGGCTGTCGGGACGTTGCAGAACTTTCGATTTCGAAGGCAGCATGGATCCGGGCATCGAGCACTCTTACCGTCTGTACGGAGCACACCAAATTCCATACCATCGAGTGGTGGGTATATTGCGTTGAAAATCAGTATAAAGTTCGGGTTCGGGTCGTATTAAGGTCGGCCTTACATCGACTAAGCATTCATTTTGTGAGACTTACAGCAGTCCGAATATGGACATTTAGAGCATCCGCACCCGCATCCGCCACGTCCCCGAAACGTCCTAATCAAGCCCCGAACAGCGAAAAACAGCGCCGCAGTCACGACTAAAACCACTATAATTGTCTGTACCATAGTTATATAAGCAATAGCCCGATTTGGTAGAACAGTGTCGAAACAATCCACGCCAACCCAATGGTGTAGACCACAGTGAATAACGCCCATTTCCATTTGCCGCTCTCGTTCTTTATGGCCACGATAGTGCTCACGCAGGGCATATAGAGCAAGATGAAGAGCAGCATCGACATGGCGCTAAGCGGTGTCATGTTGTCGCGTATCAACTGCGATATGCGGCTTGCACCTTCTTCGCTTTCGAAATCCTCTTCTAACTGCTCGGCTTCGTCGGCGGTTGTGGAATAGAGCACGGCCATGGTGCTGGCTACCACTTCCTTGGCTCCGGCTCCGGCCAGCAGCGATACGCTCTGGCGCCAGTCGAAGCCACAGGGTCGCATTGCAGGCTCGATGGTTTTGCCGATTTTGGCCATGTATGAATTTTCGGCCTGAACTGTGCGGTTTTCATTCTGTGGATAATAGCTCAGTGCCCATACTATTATGCTTGCTCCGAGGATGATGGTTCCCATTTTCTTGAGGTATTCCTTGCCCTTTTCCCACGTGTGGCGCAGGACGGCTTTCGCTGTCGGCATACGGTAGGGTGGGAGTTCCATCACGAATGGCAGGCTGTCGCCTTTGACGAAAAAGCGACTAAACAATTTGGCCATAAGCACAGCCATCACCATGCCCATCAGGTAGAGCCCCATCAGCACGAAAGCGGCCCATTTGGAAAAGAAGGCTGAAACCAGAATGACGTAAACCGGTATGCGGGCCGAGCAACTCATCATCGGGATGACGAGCATGGTGAGCAGGCGGCTTTTGCGGTCCTCGATAGTGCGGGTGGCCATGATGGCAGGCACATTGCAGCCGAATCCCATAATCATAGGGATGAAACTTTTGCCGTGCAGCCCCATCTTATGCATTAGCTTGTCCATGATGAAAGCCGCGCGGGCCATATAGCCGCTGTCCTCCATGAAAGAGATGAAAAGATAGAGTATCAGGATGTTAGGCAGGAAAACAAGCACTGACCCCACGCCGGCGATGATACCGTCGCAGATGAGGCTTTTCAGTGGCCCGTCGCTCATCATCGAACCCACAACTTCACCCAACCAGCCGAAGAGGGCTTCGAGCCAGTCCATAGGGTACTGTCCGATGGCGAAAGTGCAGAAGAAAGTGATGAACATCACGACCAAGAATATTGGGTAACCCAGCCAGCGGTGAGTCACAACAGCATCGATTTTGTCGGTATGGGCGTGGAGGGTGCTTTTCTCGTTCTTCTCGTAGCACTCAGCTAAAGCACCGCGAACAAAAGCATATTTGGCGTCAGTGATGGCGCTCTCGATGTCCTGGTGCGGGTGAGCCTCACCAACATGAGCTTCTCGCACGTGTTCTGCGTCGTCGACGGTGTGGCGATTGTCTTTCAGGTAATTTTCAGCAATTTGATTGCGCATTTTCAGCACACTGCCGTCGGGGTCGCGCTCGGAGGTGTATTGCTCAAGCTGTTTGTCGTTTTCTAACAATTTGATTGCTAAAAATCTGGTTGATAGAGTGTCGCTGAAGCCGTGTTCATAGAGCTCGGTGCGTAATTGCTGGATGCAACGTTCCAGTTCGCGTCCGTGATTGACGTGGATGTGGCGGAATGCAGTATGTTTCTGATTGCTCTGAATATTCTGATTACTCTGATAGACTTCGATGATTTTATCGAACAACTGGTTGATACCCTTGCCGTTGCGGCCCGTCGTGGGTATTATTGGCATACCGAGCAAGGTGCTGAGTTGGTCGATGTCGAGTTTGTCGCCGCTACGTTGCAATTCGTCGTACATATTCAGCGCCATCACCATTGTGATGTCCATGTCGATGAGCTGGGTGGTGAGGTATAGGTTGCGTTCCAAGTTACTGCCGTCCACCACGTTAAGGATGATGTCGGGGCTCTTTTCGATGATGTGTTTGCGGACGTAGAGCTCTTCGGGCGAATAGGCACTGAGACTGTAGGTGCCCGGGAGGTCGATGAGGTTGAAGGTGTATCCGCCGTAATCGAAAGTGCCGACCTTTTCATCGACTGTCACGCCGCTGTAGTTGCCGACTCGTTCATGGGCATGGGCGGCGATGTTGAAGATGCTGGTTTTGCCGCAGTTAGGGTTGCCGACAAGGGCCACGTTGATGGTGCGGCCACGCTCCTCGGCGATGTGGTGCATAGCGTCGCACTCGGGAGCTTCGAGGGGTTTGTAGTCGTCGTGGTTCACGATTTCGCGCTCGGCTTCCTCTTCGCTCACAATCTCCACTTTTTGTGCATCGCTGCGGCGAAGCGAGACCTCGAAGTTCATGATTCGGTATTTGATTGGGTCTTTCAGAGGTGCGTTGAGTACTGCCTCAACGGTGACACCTTTGATAAAACCCATCTCGATGATACGTTTACGGAAGGCGCCATGGCCCGAAACGCGCACCACAACACCGTGTTCACCTGTCTGTAAATCAGAGAGTAGCATATTTTAGTCTTGTTAAATAGTTTTGCAAAGATATAAAAAATAATCCGACTGGACAATCACCATTTTTGGTGATATTGCAATCGGATTGATTTTGACGGACTTATATATCGGGAATCAGTTCTGGCGCCAAAAACGGCTGGTGATGTCATTCATTTTGCCATTGCTAATGCGGTATAGTCGTTGGTTTGTGCGTTTGCTGCGTAGCGGACCGAGATGCTTGAGGTAGGGCCCGACTTTGATGTAGTCGAATGAACAGCGGTCGACATTTGGTGCGATGATGGTTCGGCCGCTGTACCATGCAGCTTTAATGCCTTTGTGGTGCTCGTGAATGTGGCGGGCAAGGACCTCGATTTGTTTTGGCTCTGCATCACCACCCATCAGAGCCACGCAAGTAATGCTGTGGTGCATCTCAATCATGCGGTCCAACTCGGTGGTGGTCAGCGGAGTACCTACATCACCCCATAAGAATGGCGAGTGACAACCCGGACAATGGCATGGACATCCTGAGAGGTTGATTGCAAGCGTCACCTCGTCGGGGATCTCCTGAAATACTATGTCGGTGTTGACAAATTTGAGCATTGCGTTAGGCGTTGTCGGGCATACGATCGGGGGTTGCGTAGTAGCGGCGCGAGGCTTCTTCCTGACGCGGGGCGCTGAAGTTGCTGACGCGCTTGAGGTAGCCGATTATTCGGGTCATGTAGTCCACATTCTTGGAATGGCAGATGGGACACTCCTTGAGGTAGCGCTTGTCGATGTGGCCGCAGTCGTTGCAGATTGTGTTGGGGATGTTGAAAGTGAAGTAGTTGCAGCCTTCTTTTGCAGCCACATGCAGCAACTGTAGATATTGCTCTTTTGTAAGGTGTTCCTCGAGGTTAAGGTGCAGAGCAGAGCCGCCGGTGAGGTGTTCGATGTAGGGTGCGCCGTGCAAACGGAACTTGTCCAAAATCGTCAACGACTGGTCCTCAACGATATAGAAGTACGAGTTGTAGCAGTCGCGAGGCACAAAATAGCCGTCTTCGCGATCCCATTTGGCGTGTTTCACTCCAACGTTTTCGGCTGGAATCATTTCGCAGTTGAACATCACGTCCTTGGTGCGGTACTCTTTGTTTTTCTTTTCGACGAGGCCAAGAACAGTCTGCACGAAATTGAGGTATTTTGGATTGTCGTTGATTGGAATGCCCAGGAACTCGGCGGCTTCGACCAGACCGTTTACTCCGATGGTGAGATATTGGCGTCCGATGTTGATGTAGCCGGCATCGAAGAGCGGAAGCATACCGTGTGCGGCCAAGTCCTTGAGGTTTTCGTTGTAGGCCAGTTGCACTTTGTGGCAGAGGTCGATGATGTCGGTCAGGAACTCTTTGTAGTCCATCTTGTTGTTGACGACATACTGGATGCAGCGGTTAAGGTTGATGGTCAACACGCTCTTGGAACCCGTGGAGACGCCGCCGGCGCCAAGGGTATAACTGAAACCGTTGTCGGTAATTTCGTTGCGCAGACGGCAGCAGGAACTGAGCGAGTCGGCATTGTCGCTCATGTAGGTGAAGAAACTATGGCCGGCGGCATACATCTCGGCAGTGAATTCGGCCATTTCCGGGTCCACCATTTCGCCATCTTTGCTGAGCAGAGCCATCGTCTCAACCGGGAAAGTGAGCACCGCCTTGGTACGTTCGGCGTTGAACCAGCGCATGAAGCGTTTCTGGAGCCATTTGAGGCCTTCCCAATCGGGAGCCGAACCGTCGGGGAAACGGAACTCACCGAAAAGGCTGTCGAAATAAGGCTTGTCATAGTAGGCGATATTCCAAAACACCGCTTGATAGTTGCGGGCGCCGGTGGGCTGGTTGAGGGTGTAGACGATCTGTTCGAAGCAGTCGGTGATGACCTTGTCGAGGGTACGGCGTTTGAGACTGAGGTCGACCACCTCGTCGGCATGCATGTAATAGTCCTGGCCATAGTCCTTACCGATGAAATAGTTAAGGTACATCAGAAATTCGGGAGTGGCGCAGGCGCCGCTGAGCATGGAGGAAACCATGAAGACCATGTTGACAAAACCGCCACAGAACGACTTGAGGTTGGTGGGCGCCGTGGAGTTGCCGCCGATGGAGGCCGTACCGTTGAGGAGCCACGGGTACATGGTGATGCTGGCGCAGTAGTTGGCCAGCGAAGTCTCATCGTTCTTATAGATGAAGTGGTGCGTCAGCAGGTCGATATAGCGGTCAGCCATTTCCTTGCCGTACATCTGCTTGATGCGGTCGGTGAGCAGACGACGGTTGAGGCGGATGAAGTTCGATTTGGGCAGTTCGCCGATGAGGGTGGCGATATTCTTATGTTCCACATTGGCGTTGGCATCGTATTTGGAGCCCGTGGCGGCATTGGCAGCCTCACAATAGTCGGCAAGGAACTTGAGTTTTTCCATTGTCTCACGATCCTCGGTGTGGCGTTGGCGGTAGAGCATGAAGTTCTTGGCCACATCGTAGTATTCCTCTTTCATTAAGGCCACCTCCACCTGGTTCTGGATTTCCTCCACGGTGATTCCATTGTGGATATCCAGGTGTGTGAGGATTTTCGACAAGCTGCCGAGGTCGACCGGTTGGTTTGTTGCATTGAAAGCCTTGATGATGGCGTTCATGATTTTGTCCAGCGAGAAGCGTTCGGCATTGCCGTCACGTTTTGTGATTGTCAGTAAATTTGACTCCATAGATGCTTTTTTTTGTTCTTTGATACGCGAAAGTTATAATTGTTTTTCGACCAAGGCCGGTCTCCTGGCTCATCCAATATGTCCGGACACCTTCTCAGGCCACGTGGCCCAATGGTCTGTCGTCCGAACACCGCCGTCCGCCTGGGAGCGGAGCGGCAAGGATATCACAGTTGCGCGTCAGCTCACGGTTTTCACGTGATTCCCTATTTTATCCTCGGTCGCATGAATTTTCAATGTGCTCATTATAAACGAGGGAAACCGCTTCACGAAGCGATCATCGCCCGATTATTGACGTTGCAAAAGTACAACAAATAGCACAACAACCCAAATAAAGTTCTCAACGAAAGTTGTTGATAAGTGTGGCGAAGTCAGACAGCGCAAAGCAATTGATAGAAATGAAACGGGAGCAAAACGACAAGAGTCGAAACGGCGACCTTTTGACCATTGGAGCGTTCTTCATCGACAGTTCCACCCCTCCCCTACAAACACAGACCAAAGGGTGTGCATCCGATTACTCTTCTGACAAGGAAGAGACAAAACGACGGTAGGCGGAGAATGTATTGGCTCGGGAGAGGAAGCCTTGATAATAGCCATCGTCGTCGACCACAATGAGGTTGTAGCGGTTGCCCACACGGAACTTGTTGACGACTTCGGAGGGCGGGTCGCTCAGACGGACGATATCACCCTCGGAGAGAGGATGCATCAGTTCGACCACATCGGTGGTATCGTAGCATTCCGGCTGGAAGATGATATGGCGGACATCGTCGAGAAGGATGACACCCATAAAGCGGTCATCGTCGGAGAGCACAGGGAACACATTGCGTCGCGAATATTTGATAGCCTCAACCAAGTCGCGCAATTTGTCACCCTCGCGCACCACGACGAAATTAGTTTCGATGAGTTTGCGCAAATCCATCAGCTGCCAAGCCGATGTGTCTTTGTCGTGGGTCAACAGGTTGCCCTGTTCGGCCAGTTTGCGAGCATAGATAGAATGTTTTTCGAACGGAGAGACACAAAGGTAGGTGACCGACGAGGCAACCAGCAAGGGGACCATGAGCGCATAGCCGCCTGTGATTTCGGCAATGAGGAAAATCGCCATGAAGGGGGCATGCATCACGCCCGTCATCACCGCCGCCATACCCACCAGGGCGAAATTGGCCGTCGACTGTTCGGGGAGTCCCAACTGGTTGGAAAGCATGCAGACGAAATAGCCGGACAAGCCACCGACAATCAGCGAGGGACCGAAGGTGCCGCCCACGCCTCCGCAACCGATGGTGGTGGCCGTGGCAACCGCCTT
>CADCPQ010000069.1 GCA_902803395.1 uncultured Bacteroidota bacterium | reverse complement strand
GCGGTGTACATAGACTTCCGTGGTGTCGTTCTGCTCACCGTATTCAATCTGCCAGTAAGTGAACTCGTTGGCACCTTTCGGTATCTTTACATTCTGCGCCGCAACCGAATTGAAAATTGAAAATTGAAAAATGAAAAACAGGCTTGCACAAACAATACATTTATATAATATGCTCTTTTGTTTCATTCTATTGGGTATTTTCAACTTTCAACTCCCTAAAATCCCATACCGAACATCAGCCAGTAGTCGGCTTCGAGTTTGCGCCATGCGTCGACGGTGCCGTCGTAAATCTGGCGAGTGTAGGCGTTGAGCAGTTTGGCGACCTGCTTGTCTTTGCCGACAGCCAATACGTTTTCTTCCAGACCTTTCAGGCCGCTGAAGGCTTTGCCCTCATGGTGAAGGACGGCATTCATGTGCTGCTTTTTGGTGCGCTGCCATGCCACGGTGGCCAGCTTGTTGGCGCGGCGGTATTGCCAGAGGATGGCATTTTCGTCGTACTGGCGTTGGCCGCAGGTGTTGAAAGCCTTAGGCAATTCGGTGGTGCCGCAGAAGATAGGCACACGGGGGCTCTGACCGGGGTTGTCGACAGCCATCCAGCAAATACCGCCTACGGCGTCGGGCAGCCAGTCGCGCAGCTGCGCCACAAAGCTATAGCTGCACCACGCCACGCTGACGGTACGTTTGAAGTCGATGGTGCCGGGGGCTATCATGTTGAGGGTCTGTTGCATAGTGCCGGTAAGCCAAGGGTTGGCCACAGGGCTGACAACGGTGTCGGGATATGTGCTGCCGTCGTCGCGTTTGCGGTTGACCACAACCTTGAGGTTCTGGGTCATGTCCATATCGGTGCCCTCGTAGGTGGAGCGCAGCAGTCGCATGACGTCGGTGACATCGACGGGCGAGTCGGGTTTGACGCTGAAAGGCAGCTCGTCCATGTCGTAGGTGAAGCCCTGCGAGGGAGCCAGTGCGTTGAAAATGAACCACTCGCGCTCGCGGAAGTTACGGCCGTTGGCCCACGAGGTGTTGTAGGCTTTCCAAAAAACGAAATCGCCCTTGCCGTCCCAGAGACCGTAGTGGCGGGCAACCTCTTCGACGTTGTCGGAACACATGAAGTAGTCGGGGTTATTGCGCTGCAGCTTACCGATGCGCGGAATGTTGCAACTCACGGCTATGTGGTCGTCGGGCACACGCTGAGCCACCCACACGCCACCAATCTGGTCGCGTCCGCAGCCGATGATTTCCATCTGCCACACCTCTTTGCGGTCGGCGATGGTGATGCACTCGCCGCCGTCAGCATAGCCGTACTTGGCCACGAGGCGACCGATGAGCTGGATGGCTGCCCGCGCAGTGGTGCAACGTTGCAGGGCTATGCGCTCAAGTTCCTCGATGAGGAACATGGCGTCGGGGTTCACCAATGTATCGGGACCGCCGAAAGTGCTCTCGCCGATGGCCAGTTGGTGCTCGTTGAGGCAGGGGTAGGCGGTGTTGAGGTAGGCGTAGGTGTGCTCCACCTCGGGAATGGTGCCGGCAACGCGTATTCCAGTGGTGTCGTACTTGTCAAGGGTGTGCATGGTGCCTTTGCGTACCTCGTGTTTGGTGCCCTTCTTGTAGTCAGCTGCAGGCTCCACGGTCATCCATGTGCGGTAGCGGCCGTCGCAGGTGTGCGACGTGATGACGCTGCCGTCGGTCGAAGCCCGCTTGCCAACCATGATGGAAGTGCAGCTTTCCTTGAAATTAACCTGCGCTCCCGTCACCAGCGGCAACGCCAATGCTAATAGTATCAGTATTCGTTTCATGAGCCTAATAAAAGATTATTTTTCAAACATAGCCTTGGCTGCATCCATACGGGCAGGTATGTCGACGCCGAAGGGGCAACGGCTGAGGCAGGATCCGCAGTGAGTGCATTCGGAGGCTTTGTGGTCCAGCAGGTTGTATTGTGCCTGCAACTCGTCGTCGAGGCCGTTGAGTTCGGCTTTGTCAAGCAGTTCATTGACTTTGGCGATTGGGATACCCTGAGTACAGGGTGAACAGTGGTTGCAGTAGGTGCAGTCGCCGCCTTTGTCGGCAGTGGCGCGCGGACCCACGTTCGAGTAGTCTTTTTCGGCCTCGGAGGCGTGGAGCCAGTGAAGGTCACGTTTCAGCTCGTCGAGGTTGTCGATGCCGAGTATGCAGGTGCTGATGCAGGGTTTGGCCAAACAGTAGGCGATGCATTGCTCTGGGGTGTAGGCTACGCCGAGCGGTGACGACTTTTTGTCGAGCAGGCGACCGCCGCCGCCAAAGGTCTTCATCACGGTGATGCCGATGTTGTGAGTGGCGCAGTAGTCGTAGAGTTCCACGCGCACGGGGTCGATGCCGCCCTGCAGATTCTCCATGGCACCCTTGTCCCATGGTATGGCACCGCCACGCAGCTGGTCGAAGGCGGGGTTGAGGCTGAACATGATTACCTCAATCCAACCGCTCTTGGCGGCGCGAAGGGCTACCTCGGCGTTGTGGCTGCTGACACCGATATGCTTGATTTTGCCCTCTTTCTTAAGTTGAAACACATATTCAAGGAAAGGGCTGCCGTCCAGTTCGTCCCACTCCTCGTGGCTGTCGGTGATGTGAATCATGCCCACCTCGATATGGTCGGTGCCGAGTCGCGAAAGAAGGTCTTCGAAACCAGCCTTGGCCTCGGCTACGTCACGGGTGCGGGTGTGCTGACCGTCTTTGAATATGGTGCCTATGTGGCCTTGGATAATCATCTCGTCGCGACGACCCTGCAAAGCGTAGCCGATGTTGCTGCGCGTCTTGGGGTTGGCGTCGTAGATATCGATATAGTTCATGCCGCTGTCGAGCGCCATGGTCATCAGTTCGAGCGATGCGGCGCTGTCAAGTTTTTCGAAACCACCGCAACCGATGCTGATTTCACTCACCTCGAGGCCGGTGGCACCAAGGGGACGGTACTTCATGTCGGTGTTCTTTTCAGGGGTTTTCTGCTTGCAGCCCACGGCTATGAGACACAAGGCTGCCATTAAAAAGATGTAGATTTTCTTCATTGTTTTATGCATAAAATTTGAATTGCAAAGATACACAAAAAAATGCAAATAGTGAAATATTTTTTGGACATTCACGATATTATCGGGTAAATACTTTAGGTTCAATGGAACGGATGGCTTTGCTTGTCTTGATTTTTGGCCTTTTTGGCATCCTGCAGCCGAACAAAACCCGAAGGCAACTGTCCCAGACCTGACAGATTATGATTCCGCTGCCATTGGTAGAGACGTTTCTTCCTCGGTAGAGTAGGGGACAGGTGTGTGTTGCTTGTACATCGAGAGTAAGTTGCTGTTCAATAGCAATTCCACATCGTGCATAGTGTATTCTATTCTGTCAGGCTTCAGCTGACATTCCCAGATTACGATAACGTTCCATCCGTTTTCCTGCAGCAAGGCGTAGTTTTGTTGGTCCCGTTCCTGGTTGCGACGGATTTTCTCCACCCAGAACTCGCGGTTTGTCGTCGGAATCTTGCAACACGCCGAATTTATCAAATCACTCTTAGCTCTTAACTCATCACTCTTAGCTGGCGACTCCGTCACCCCGTGTCCATGCCAGAAACACCCGTTCACGAAAATCGCCGTCTGATATGGCCGCAGCACGATATCCGGTTTCCCCGGCACACTCTTGACATTCAATCTGTACCGATACCCATGACTCCAAAGCCACCGCCGCACCTTCAGCTCCGGCTTCGTCCCCGAACCCTTGATATGCGACATACACCTATGCCGCTGCTCCGGTGTCATCCTGTCGGTCATGGTTTTGGAATATTACCTGACCAAATTGCCTCGTACAACTTCTATTTTCTCTGACATCTCGAAATTGGTTTGTTTTAAACTGGCGATTAGTTTGTCGATGTCTTCTGTGTTGCAGTCAATTATTTCATCAAGACCAATGATATCTCCACTCAATATTTTCCCTTTCTGAGCATTAGCTTCTTTCGAATCCATTGTAAGCAAATAGCATTTCGAACGACGATGCACAAATTTAAATGCT
>CADCPQ010000068.1 GCA_902803395.1 uncultured Bacteroidota bacterium | reverse complement strand
GGCCAGAGTTTCATGCACGCCAAAGCCTTTGAATATATGGTGAAGACCGGCAACCTGCCCTGCAACGTGAAGTTCATGCTCGAAGGCGAGGAGGAGATTGGTTCCGGCTCACTCTACGGTTTCTGCGAGAAGAACAAAGAACTGTTGAAGGCCGACATTATTCTTGTTTGCGACACCTCGATGATTGCCCCCGACGTACCCAGCATCACCAGCGGTCTCCGTGGCCTATGCTACTGGGAGGTGGAAGTGACCGGCGCCAACCACGACCTGCACAGCGGCATCTTCGGCGGCGCTGTTGCCAACCCCATCAACGTGCTCTGCAAGATGATTGCCGACCTGCACGACGAAAACGGACATATCACCATCCCCGGTTTCTACGACGACGTTCTGGTGCTCAGCGACGAAGAGCGCGCTCTCATGGCACAGGCACCTTTCGACGAAGAGCAATATAAGAAGGACCTCGGAGTCCGCGCACTCAAGGGCGAGAAAGGCTACACCACCAAGGAGCGCACCGGCATCCGTCCCTGCCTCGACGTTTGCGGTATCTGGGGCGGCCACACAGGCGAGGGCACCAAGACCGTGCTCCCCAGCAAAGCCTACGCCAAAATCAGCACCCGTCTCGTTGCCAACCAGGATTTCGAGAAAATCAGCGAGATGTTCAAGAACTACTTCGAAGCTGCCGCTCCCGATTACGTCACCGTCAAGGTAACACCCTGCCACGGCGGCGCCGCCTACGTCAGCCCGTTGGAACTCAAGGCATACAAGGCTGCCGAACGCGCCATGACCGACACCTTTGGCAAACGTCCCATCCCCACTCGCAGCGGCGGTTCCATTCCCATCGTGGCCGGTTTCGAGCGGATTCTCGGTATCAAGAGCATCCTCATGGGCTTCGGTCTCGCCAGCGACGACATCCACGCTCCTAACGAGAACTACCCCCTGCAGCAGTTCTTCAAAGGTATAGAGACAATCCCACTGTTTTACAAATACTTTTCTGAAGTTGAAAATTGAAAGTTGAAAATTGAAATTATTGAGCAATGGAACAAAATGCCCTAAACAGAAAAAGTCTTGAGTTTGCTGTAAGAATTGTTCGATTCTATCGTTTCCTGACGGAAGAAAAGAAAGAATTCGTAATAAGCAAACAGATTCTGCGTAGCGGAACAAGCATAGGGGCAAATGTAAGAGAGAGCAAGAATGCCCAAAGCCCAATGGATTTCATACATAAACTAAACATTGCACTAAAAGAGGCTGATGAGACACAGTATTGGCTTGAAGTGCTTCAATTATCAGAAACCATTACTACGGAAGAATTTGATTCTCTTAACAACAACTTAAAAGAGATTATTGCCCTCCTGACTTCCATTATCAAAACAATGAAGAAACAAACAACCGAATAATTTCAACTTTCAATTTTCAACTTTCAATTTATAGAAATGTACGAGATCATCAGCAAGCGGCTACTCAACAGCCACGAGATTTACCGGATGGAGATTCATGCTCCATGGATATCGCTCAGCGGCAAACCGGGCCAGTTCGTTATCGTCATCCCGCACGAGAACGGTGAGCGCATTCCGCTCACTATCAGCGACATCGTCTACCAACGCCAGTCAGTGGTAATCGTGTTTCAAGTGGTGGGCGAAACCACACGCCAGTTGGCTGAGATGAACGAAGGCGACGACCTATACACTATCGTCGGTCCCCTTGGTCGTCCCAGCGAACTCATCGAGAAGCACGAAAAAGGCGAGTTGAAGCGCTTGCTGTTCGTGGCCGGCGGAGTCGGCATCGCACCGGTCTTCCCGCAGGTGAAATGGGCTTTCCGCCTGGGCATCCCAACCGATGTCATCATCGGCGCCCGCTCTAAAGACCTGCTCTTCTATGAGGCCGAACTGCGCGCCGTGTGCCAGAACCTGCACATCATGACCGACGACGGAAGCTACGGCGAACAGGGGCTCGTGACCGCAAAGGTGGACGAACTCTGCACAAAAGGCGTGGATTACTCGCACTGCGTAGCCATCGGACCTCTGCCTATGATGAAGTTCGTCAGCCTCACCACCAAGAAATACGACCTGCCCACTATAGTAAGCCTCAACTGCATGATGGTCGACGGCACCGGAATGTGCGGCGCCTGCCGTGTGAGGGTTGGCGACGATGTGAAGTTCTGCTGCGTCGACGGCCCTGAGTTCGACGGCCATTTGGTCGATTTCGACGAGGCCGCCCGCAAGCTCAAGACTCCCGACGCCCGCCGCTACCGCATCGCCACCGCATCCGAAGGACACCATTGCAATCTTGCTCCGGCAGTGGATGCCGCCGTCAGCGAGGCCAAGAAGCGCCAGAAACCAAGAGAGCAGGACCCCAAGGTGCGCGCCAAAAACTTCGACGAGGTCTCATTCGGCTTCAGCGAGCATCAGGCCCTTGTCGAGGCCGGCCGTTGCCTGCAGTGCAAAAAACCGCGCTGCGTCGAAGCCTGCCCTGTGGGCATCAACATTCCGCTCTTTATTCAGAACATCAAGGAGGAGAATTTCAACCAGGCCTACATCACCATCAGCCACGACTCGGCCTTGCCGGCAGTCTGCGGCCGCGTGTGCCCGCAAGAGACGCAGTGTGAGGGTTCGTGCGTGATGGGAGTCAAGAACGAGCCCATCGCCATCGGCGCCCTCGAGCGTTTCGTGGCCGACAACCACCGCGCCCAGTCGAAACCGCAGAGCCCCTGCTACCCCGCCGGCCGCAAAGTCGCTGTCATCGGCAGCGGCCCCAGCGGTCTGACCTGTGCCGGCGATTTGGCCAAACACGGCTATCAGGTCACGGTTTTCGAGGCGCTGCACCACGCCGGCGGAGTGCTCGTGTACGGCATACCCGAATTCCGTCTGCCGAAACAGCGCGTCGTCGAACCTGAAATCGAGAACCTGCGCCGCCTCGGCGTCGAGATACGCACCAACGTCATCATCGGCAAGAGCATAACCATCGACCAGCTTTTCGAGGACATGGAATACGACGCCGTCTACATCGCATCGGGCGCCGGACTGCCTAAATTCATGGGAATCAATGGCGAAACCCTCATCGGCGTCATCAGCGCCAACGAGCTCCTCACCCGCACCAACCTCATGCACGGCTACGACGAGCAGTACGACACACCTATTTAT
>CADCPQ010000067.1 GCA_902803395.1 uncultured Bacteroidota bacterium | reverse complement strand
CGAGAACTGGAAGTCGGCGGGCAGGTTGTGCTTGCGGATGGCTTGGTTGCGGAGCACGTTCATGCCGGTGAACATCCAGCAGCGGCCTGACGACTTCTGGTCGGTGACGGCCTTGCTGACGACGCGGTTCGAGAAGTGCGAGTCGAACTTGGTGGCGTTCTCGTAGTTCATGGCCAGCTTGGCGGGGCTGTTGTTGACGAGGATGTTGCGCAGCGCCTTGTCGGAAGCCGAGCCGCCGAAGCCCTGTTTCATCTGTTTCATCATTTCGGTGGTGATGCCGCCGTTGTACTCGGGTTCGGCCTGTTTCTTTTTCTGGGCCGCTGCCGTGCCGCAAACCAGCACCGTGGCCAATGCCAATGTTAAAAATCTCTTTGTCATATCGTGTTGTGTTGTGTTTTCGCGGTGCAAAATTACACAAAATTACCGACGTGGCAAAAATTTTTTGCTGTATGGCGAAAATTTCGTAATTTTGCAGTTTGAAAGTCAATCGAACGTCACCATGAAAAAAATGTTGTTTATAGCGGTTGCGGGGCTGATTGCCATGGCAGGCTGCAAAACCCAAGAGACAAGGATTCAGTGCGATGTGGAGCCCGACGAGGTTTTCGGCACACACTACACCGCCACCGATTTCAGCATCTTTTATGCCGACGACTTCGGTTGCGGCCGCTATGCAGTGGTGATGCGCGAAGTCATGGACCAGCTGCCCGACAGCCTGCACCGCCAGTGGAGCACCGCCGACGGCCTTATGCTCGCCGCCTCCGACACCGCCGCCTACAACCAGGCGCTGCTCGTTACTTTCTGGATTCCGACTTCCGAAGGCGGCAACCTGCGCCGTCTGTGGCAGCCCGTGCAGCGCGATGACGACACCCTCTACCGCCTGCTCTGCTTCTATGGCGACGAGGAGGACCGCCCGATTCTCGACGGCAGCCACATCGCCTCAGCATGGGTCGAGGAGTGGGATGGCCGCCAGGACCTGACGTGGCAGTTCGACCGCGAGGGTACAAAAAAGTTCGGCGAAATTACCACCAAAAACATCGGCCAGCTGCTGGTTTTCATGCTGGGCGACAGCTTGTTGTCGGCACCGACAATCAATGCCGGAGTCACCGAAGGACGCTGCTCGCTGGGCGGTCTCGACCTCGAAAAGGCCTGTGCCCTGGCCCAAATTCTGAACGCCGATAAATAATGAAAATGAAAATATGATTGCGTATTCATATGCTTTTGATGAGAACGAACGGATAGTGTGTATATCAGACGTCGATAAAAAAAGTCGTCATGATCATACATACAAGTGTCTGTCGTGTAAAAAAGAAATGATACCGCGTATTGGAGAGACTAATGCACCACATTTTGCTCACAAGGCACATGTGGATTGTAATGGAGAAACGTATCTTCATAATTTGGCAAAATATTGTATTGAAAGAAAATTTAATTCTCAACAGGAATTCGAAATCGTTATTTATCAGAAAGTATGGTGTGCTAATTACAGAACTTGTAAATTAAGTGTTCCAACAGAATGTTATGAAACAAGCCCTCAGAAATACGGATTAAAGAAAATAGGATATGATAAATGTGAGGTGGAGAAATCAGTGCTCAATGGCCAATTTAAAGCTGATGTGTTGATAAGTGAATCAACAGGGAAAAACCCAATACTTGTTGAAATATGGGTTAGCCATAAGTCAACAGATGATAAACGTAATTCAGGATTGCGGATAATAGAAATTCACATTGAGAATGAGTCACAAATCGAGGAACTTATAGCACATCCTATTGGTTATAGAGGATCCTCTTATGGATATGAATATATCAATTTCAATAAAGAATCGCCTCGTACTACAAACTATAAACGGCGTTTCGTAAATTACTTCTGTATAGATGCTGAGAGAAGACCGTCTATTGGTAAGAAAACTTGTGACATACAAAAGAATGGAAAAAAATCTGATGTATTCAAAATGGTACTACATAATGACGATTGGGAATGGCCGTATATCTATGGTTATCAATTGGAAATAGCATTGTATCATTGTTTAAAACGTCAAATAAAAACCTGTTATTGCCCAATATGCTATTATTCAGGAACTTCAAATGTCGATGTGATTTGTAAACGTTATAAAACTAAAGGGACGCCTCACTATCCAGTTATTGAGAATGTGATTGATTGCCAATATTTCAGTATAAATAGGCGGACGGAATCTATCGTAAAGGAGGCTCTCAAGGATACTGACATTATAGAATTGAATTAGAATGAGATATGTGCGATATGGCAAGATTGACCTAGATAATGGTTCATATGTTAATTTTTGTCGGCTCCAAAGTGTTAAAAATTAACACTCTGGAGGGCGTTACATCGGCCGCGGTATACCCCGTAAACACCTGAGGCACGGCGATTTGCACCGTTTGGCCGAACCAAGGCCGAACCAAATACGACCCGAACCCGACCTCAGCCCTGTGCATCAGCAAGTTACAAATGTTAAAAATACAGATTTTGAAATGTTAAAATTTAACATTTCGGCGAATCGTTTGGAGTAAGTTGTAATTACTTGATTTTCAGGCGCGGTGAGAGGTGCAGGACAGCTCCGAAGGCGAACGATGTTGCGGCGGGGATATCGGCGGCGGTACCGTTGGCGTAGGTGACCCGCGTGGCGGCGTTGTAGTAGAGCGTGGCATCGAGGGTCAAACGGGTACGGCGGGCGACGTAAGTGTCGTACATCAAGGTGGTTACGAACATATCGTAGCGGCCGAACACCATGCCCGGAGTCATCGCCGACATATTGCAGAAAAACTCTTCGCCGAGCAGTGAGTTGAACCGGTCGCCGCGCCACCATGCCGCCTGCAGCGACAAGTCGTTGTAGCCCAGCGTTATGGCCGAGAACAGGCCGTAGCCGAGGGTGAACGGGATGGAGTCGTTGCCATGCTGGTGATAGCCGGCAGCCAGTAGGTCGACCTGAACGTAACTGCCACTGGCCATGGTGTTTATGTCGAATTCGGCGGTCACTCCGGTTGCGGCGTTGAAATTGTTTGTGGCTTTTATGCGCTGAGCCAGAATCTCGCCGCCGTTGTGCATGGCTATAAAATGCAGGGGCACAGATATTTGTACCCAAGATTCGGGGTTGCTGGGTTTCGTCACAACCGAGCTGCCGAACACGAAGCGTTCCTGGGTGGGGCTGTTGTTGAAAATGAAGTCGCGCCAGTCGCACCACACGTCGAGGTCGATGTGGGTGCTGTTGTGGGTCAGCCTCAGGCCTGCCTCGGGGTCGGCAATTTGCTGCAACTCGCTGTCCCACAATGGTAAGGGGAGATTGTGGTCGATGCCGGAGCCGAGGCTGCCGAACACCATGCGCCACCCTTTGCCGAAATCGACCGAGGCCTGCAGCCACGGCACGACGTGCATGGCCTTGCCGTCGGCCTCATAGTCGGCCAAACCCCAGTAGGTGCCGTGAGGGTAAGAGCTTGAACCCCAGTAGTGTATCCAATGCGCGCCGGCCTCGACGGTGACGTTTTCGGTCCATTGCCATGCCATGCGAGGCGTGAGGGTGAAACCTGGCAGGGTGTAGCCCTTGACGTGGCCTCCGTCGAACTCGTTGTTTCTGAAAAAATGCATATTTTCGACGACAAGATAGATGTCGCCAACGTTCATGGAATCAGCGGTTTGTGCCGAACCTACGAGGGCTGCGGCACAAACCGTCAGGGTTGCTATGAACTTGCGAAAAATCATTTGCCGAGGGCTTTGACGACGGCTTCCTCGATGGCGGCGCCGCGCAGGTCGCGAGCCAGGATGGTGCCGTCGGGTCCGATGAGGATGATTTGCGGGATTGAGCGCACACCGTAGAGGTTTGTGGCGGTGCGGGTGGTGTCGATAATCTGTGGATAGGTAATGTTCAGATTTTCAACAGCCTGAGCGTGTTTGTCGAGCTTGTCCCACACGTCGAGGCCGACGATGTTGAGGCCTTTCTTGCCATACTTTTTGTAGAGCGGCACGAGGTTGTCCTGAATCTCGGCGCGGCAAGGACCGCACCACGAAGCCCAGAAGTCGACGATGGTCAATTTACCGTCGACGAGGTCGCTCAGCTTGCCCATCTCGCCGGTGGCCATGATGATGCCGTCGACATCGGTGTAGTGCTTGCCGACGCTGGTTTTTTCAACACATTCGAGGCGTTCGCGGGTCTTGACGATGGGTTCATATTCGGCCACGATGGGGTCGGCGCCCTCGAGCAGTTCGCTCAGCTCGGCGTAGGTGACGTCGTACATATCGGCGATGAGGCTCACGGCGTAGGCACCGAGGATGTTGCCGGGGTTGCGGCTGTAGAGCTCGCGGGCCTTGGCGCGGATGTTGTTGTTCATGACGGCTTCGACGCTGTCGTAGAGGCGTTCGGCCTCGGCGCGGAACTCAGGGGTGGGGGCGGAGCGGTAGTCGGCGTAAAGGCCGTCGAGCTCTTCCTGGAAGTCGTCGAGGTCCAGCTCGTCGTAGAATTCGTTGAGTTGGATGTTGAGGGCGGTGCCTCCGACCTCGCTGTCGTCCATGTCGACCTTGATGTTGCCGAACTCAACGATGAAAGTGGCGACGCTTTGCTCATCGACAACCAAATAGGCGACGTATTCCGAACCTTGCTCAACTTTGCCCTTGAAAATGGCTTTGCCGTTGGTGACGACGGTTGAATCCACCGCTGTGCGGGTGGTGGCGGGCACGAGGTAGGCCATCTTGCCCTCGAGGGCGGCGTTGTCGGTCTCGCCGACGATGTTAAACTGCTGTTTACCAGTGCAGGAGGCCAACAGAAGGACCGCTGCGACGATTGATGTCAGAAACGATATTTTTTTCATTTTTTAAATGTTTTTGAAGTTGCAAAATTACACTTTTTTGCTGAAATATAAAATATTTTTTTGTATGTCACAAAAAAAGTGTATTTTTGCACTCCAATAAATTGTAGATAAAACACTCAAAATCATGTATACAGACACCTCGAAATTTATTGGCGAAGGCCTTACTTACGACGACGTTTTACTCGTTCCCGCTTACTCTGAAGTTCTGCCGCGCGAAGTATCGGTGGCTTCACGTTTCTCAAAAAACATCGTGCTCAACACGCCGCTTGTCTCGGCGGCCATGGACACCGTGACCGAGGCTGCGATGGCTATCGGCATGGCCCAGGAGAGCGGCATTGGTGTGCTCCACAAAAATATGTCCATCGAGCGCCAGGCCAATGAGGTGCGCAAGGTGAAACGTGCCGAAAACGGCATGATCATCGACCCCATCACCCTCACCAAGGACGCTCTCGTCAAGGATGCCCTCTACCTGATGGAGGAATACGGCATCGGCGGCATTCCCATTGTCGACGAAAACCGTATGCTCATCGGCATGGTGACGAACCGCGATCTGCGTTTCGAGCGCAACATGGAGCGCCCGCTGAGCGAGATAATGATAACCAAACTCATCACCACTCACGAAGGCACCACTTTCGCCGAAGCCACCGACATACTCCAGCAGCACAAAATCGAGAAACTGCCGGTTGTCAACGAGAAAGGCCAGTTCATGGGCCTCATCACCTATCGCGACATCATTAAGACCAAGGAACGCCCCAATGCCTGCAAGGACAGCAACGGCCGTCTGCGTGTGGCTGCCGGCGTGGGTATCACCCCCGATATGTTGGAACGTGTCGACGCTCTGGTCAAGGCCGGCGCCGACGCCATCGTTATCGACACTGCCCACGGCCACTCGATGAGAGTCGTCGAAGCCCTCAAAAGCGTCAAGGCCAAATATACCGATATTGACGTCGTGGTTGGCAACATAGCCACTGGCGAGGCTGCTATCATGCTGGCCGAAGCCGGTGCCGACGCCATCAAGGTCGGTATTGGACCCGGCTCCATCTGCTCGACCCGTATCGTTGCTGGTATCGGTGTGCCGCAGCTCACTGCCGTGTGCGAGGTGTGTGGCGCCCTGAAACAGAAAGGCTACGATGTCCCTGTTATCGCCGACGGCGGCATTCGCTACAGTGGCGACATCGTCAAGGCTTTGGCCGCAGGTGCCAGCAGCATTATGGTTGGCTCGTTGGTGGCAGGTGTCGACGAGGCTCCTGGCGAGACCATCATCTACGAAGGCCGTAAATTCAAGTCCTACCGCGGCATGGGTTCGCTCGAGGCCATGCAGAGCGGCTCGAAGGACCGTTATTTCCAGGACAAAGAGACCGATGCCAAGAAGCTTGTGCCCGAAGGTGTTGTCGGCCGTGTGCCGTACAAGGGAACCCTCAGCGAGGTGCTTTACCAGATGGTCGGCGGCCTCAAAGCCGGTATGGGCTACACAGGCTCGCGCAACATCGCTGACCTGCAGCAGGCCAAATTCATCCGCATTACCGCTGCGGGCCGCACCGAGAGCCATCCCCACGACATCGCCATCACCCGCGAGGCTCCGAACTATTCGCGCTAATAAATAAAAGAACTCGGTCGAGAAAAATCGAAACTCATATTATATTAGTATGGAGATTAAGAAAATTATTGCCGTTTGCCTGACAGTTTTTTTTGCCAGCCAGACGGTGTTCTCTCAAAATGCCTCCGACCCGGTCGTTTTCGAAATCAACGGCGAAAAAATCTATAAGTCGGAATTCGTCAAGGATTTCCTGCAATCCATCGGAAAAACTGCTGCCGACGCGCCAACGCCGTGCACTTACGAGAAACGCAAAGCCCTCGAGGACTATGCCGACCTATACGTCAATTTTCGCTGCAAGCTGGCCGATGCCTACCGTCTCGGGCTCGACACACGTCCCGAACTTGTACGCGAGCTCAGAACCTACCGCGAGGAACTGGCGGCCCCGTATCTGATTGATTCGGCCACGATGAACGAGGCTCTGCGTGAAGCGTACGAGCGCAACCACTACGCTATACACGCAGCCCACATCTTGATTAATATCGCCCCCGACGCCACACCGGACGACACTTTGAAATGCCTCGAACGTGCCGAGCAAATCTATCGCCGAGTGACTTCGGGCGAGGACTTCACCACAGTGGCTCAGGAAGTTGTTGCCGAAACCAACAAGAATAATCCGGGCTACAAGCCCAACCCCAACGAGGGCGATTTGGGCTATTTCACCGTGTTCAATATGGTCTATCCGTTTGAGACGGCAGCCTACAACCTTAAACCTGGCGAAATCAGCCGTCCGGTACGCACCCGCTTCGGCTACCATATCATCAAGGTAATCAATCGGTTGGAATATTACGGACGTCCTACGATAGCCCACATATGGGTCCGCGGTGACATCGACTCGCTCCGCGCCGTGCGTACAATCAACAACTATTACAAGCGTTTGCAGGATGGCGAGCCGTTCGAGCGTGTGGCTCGAGGCAGCGACGACCACGGCACTGCCGGTCTCGGTGGCGAACTGAAAAACATCGAGATGTCGCGCATACCGCCCGAATATGTCGAACACATTGCCGGACTTAAGGAAGGCGAGTATTCCGAACCGTTCCGCACATCTTTCGGATGGCACATCGTCAAACTCATCAAGGCCGATGCCAT
>CADCPQ010000066.1 GCA_902803395.1 uncultured Bacteroidota bacterium | reverse complement strand
AGTGGTATCCTGCGCGATGGCGGCAATTTCCTCCATGCCGAAGGAGCCTTCCGGTACATAGGCTTGCTTCGTTTCACTCTGCCTGCATCCTGCAAGGAGCATCATGGCTGTCATTATAAAAATAATTCTTTTCATGCTCAAAACTGTATCTTGGTGGTTTGTGAACTTTCTATGACAAAGCGTTTGGTCTGGACTTTGTCGTATTTGGTGGCGTTCTGGGGGTGGAGGAAGATTTCATATTGTCCGGGCTGCAGCGAAATCCGCTCGACGGCGCTGTTGGGGTTGAGGTCGCAAACCCATTGCATCACACCCTCGTTGTAGCTGAACAGTGAACCCGTTGTGATAACTTTGGGCTTGGTGAGTACCAGAAGCCCTGGCATAGGTATGGATAGTTCGGTGGCTGCCGAAGCCCGCACCTCAATGTCGCGGAGCATGATAGGTGGCAGGCACTGCACCTCGATGTCATACCGACCTGACAAAAAGTCAGCCTGGTCGCCTATGGCCTGGTTTTTGATAGTGGTATTTGAACCCGCTTTGCGTACATTGACATTGTAGGCCGGCACCGACCACGCGGGTTTGCGGCCGTCGAGCCGCAGTCGAAGCGAACCAACCTTGACAGTCAGGTCGAGGCGGCTCACCTGCTCGGGAGCAAACTGCAGTTTCTCGCGACGGTAGGGTGGATGTGTGTGGATTTCAAGGTCGTATGTCACCAATGGGTCGAGCATCAGTGTGTCGGGAGCGAAGCGTGAATCGACAGAGTAGAGCGTCGACACCCTTGCCACCCCGGTCTGGCGGTCGTAGAAAGTCATCGGCACCTCGGTTTCGTAAACCGAGCCTTCGGCATCCAAAAGGCTGACAATCACGCGGGCGCGCTTGTCGGATAGACCGAAAATGTCGTACAAAACAGCCGCGTATTGCTCCTCGTTGGGGACGTAGGTGAATTTGCCTGCGCAGTCAAGACTGTGTCGGAAATCCTCGCGGTTGCCGATTCCGAGTATGAACGTTTTGACCACCACGCCGCTAAGCTGGACATAGCGGGCCACCTCGCAGATGTTGGCGTCGCAGTCGTCCATGCCGTCGGTGATGATGAGGATGATGTTGCGCGAGTCGTCCGACGGCGGGAAATCGTCCAGCGCGTCGGTCAGAGCCGTCGCCGCAGTGCAGCCGCCACGAGGTACCAAGGTCTTGATTTTGCTGCGAATACGGTAGTAGTTGTCGTCGGCGAACGGCACTTCGAGCCGCGTGGCATACGAGTCCCTGTTCAGATGGCCGAACACACGCAACGCCACGTCGATGTCGTTCTGACGCGCCGCACTGTCGAGGAAACTGAGCAGCACCTGCTGCGTAACCTTGATTTTGCTTGCGCTCTGCCAGTGGTCCCACATCGAGTTGGAGCAGTCGAGAATAATCAGCAAACGGGTTTTCTCGGGCTGCGACTGCGCCGCTAAACCTATAGGTCCTATAAGCAATATAAGTCCTATAAGACCTATAATCAACCTTTTCATAGCCGTCAGAAGTCGCCGAGGGTCTCGGTGAGTTGGGCGAGGGCCTTGGGGAGGTCGTCGGCGCTGAGCACCGAGCCGTGGTATTTGTTGGTATCCTGCATGAAATCGACACCGAAACCCATCTTGGTTTTCAGTATGACGCACACGGGGCTTCCCTGGCCGCTCATCTGTTTGGCTTTGGCCATGCCGTCGAGCACCTGCTGCATATCGTTTCCGTTGTCGATAACGACCACTTTCCAGAGGAAACTCTCGAATTTGGCCTTCAGGTCGCCGAGGGTCATCACCTCGTCAACCGTGGCGTCGATCTGCTGGTTGTTGTAGTCGATGGTGGCGATGAGGTTGTCGACTTTCTTGGCGCCGGCAAACATGGCGGCTTCCCAAATCTGGCCTTCCTCGAGTTCGCCGTCGCCGTGCATGGTGTAGACGAGGTGCTTGTCGCCGGTCATCTTCTTGCCGAGGGCGGCGCCTACGCCGACGCTCATTCCCTGGCCGAGCGAACCGCTGGCCATACGGATTCCGGGCAGGCCGTGTTCGGTCGATGGGTGTCCCTGCAGGCGGGTGCCGAATTTGCGGAAGGTGTTCAATTCGTCAACCGGGAAGAATCCGCGGCGGGCCATGGTGCTGTAAATCACCGGAGTGATATGGCCCTGCGAGACGAAGAGCATATCCTCGCCCTCGCCGCTCATGGTGAAATTCTTCGGGTCGAAATCCATGATGTT
>CADCPQ010000065.1 GCA_902803395.1 uncultured Bacteroidota bacterium | reverse complement strand
TTTTTGGCCGAAAAAATGCGGAAATCGATGTCTTTATACAGGTCGTTGTATTCAACAACGGCATACGAAGGAACCTTGGAAACCCAGCGCGAAGGGTCGTTGCCGATGTAGTAGTTTGAGTAGCCTTCGTCGGGAGCCATCCCTGTCGGTGTGCAGCCTTTGTCGGAACCGACAAAAGTCACGCGGTAGGCATGGTGTCGGCGGCTTACGGAGTGGTCGTCGTCGAGAATTTCGCGCAACGCAACTGTAAGGCACTGCTGCTCGGCGAAAATGGCGGCGTTATGAAGTTGTGCTGCAAATATCACGCGGGAGTCCCACTGACCGAGGTTTTCGACAAACGAAATCGACGGTCCGGCCGTGAGGGTGTCGCGGTCGTTGCGTGCCGATGCCGGAATGATGCCAAGCACACACAACAAGACATATATGGTAAAAATGCGTTTCATATTCAAACTGCAAAAATACGCATTTTTTTTAATTCTGAGAAAAAAAGTAATAAAAAAACCGGCCGGACGAAAAGTCCGGCCGGTTATGTTATTGATACGACAAAGGTATCAATATTTGTAGAAACCTTCGCCAGTCTTGCGGCCGAGGAGACCGGCGCGCACCATCTTGCGGAGCAGGGGGTGAGGACGATACTTAGGATCGCCGAACTCTTTGTAGAGAACCTCCATGATTGCCAGGTTGACATCGTTGCCGATGAGGTCGGCCAGAGCCAGGGGACCCATGGGGTGGTTGGCGCCGAGCATCATGCATTTGTCGATGTCTTCGGCAGAGGCGATACCGTCGGCAAGGATTCCGACAGCTTCGTTAATCATGGGGATGAGGATGCGGTTGACCACAAAGCCGGGGGCTTCCTTCACCTCGACGGGCTGTTTGCCGATTTCGGTGGCGAGATCCATGATGTTTTTGCAGACTTCGTCGCTGGTGAGCTGTCCGCGGATGACCTCGACGAGGGCCATACGGTCGGCGGGGTTGAAGAAGTGCATACCGATGAACTGGGTCGGGCGCTTGGTGCAGGCGGCTATCTCGGTGATGGACAGCGAGCTGCTGTTGGTGGCGAACACGGTTTCGGGTTTGCAGATGCCGTCAAGTTCAGTGAAGACATCCTTCTTGAGCTGCATCTCTTCGACGGCGGCTTCGATGACGAGGTCGGCATCGGCGAAAGTTGCGTAGTCGGTGGTGGTGCTGATGTTGGCGAGCAGAGCGTCGACGGCCTCTTGGGTCATCTTGCCTTTCTCGACGAGTTTGCCGTAACCTTTGGCGATGGAGGCCATAGCTTTGTCGAGGCTGGCCTGGGTGCGGCTTTTCATAGTGACAGGCATCTTGGTGGCGAAAGCTTTGACAATGCCTTTGGCCATGGTGCCGGTTCCGATAACACAGATTTTCATAGGATTAAAAATTAAGTTAATGGTTAAAAATTATTTTCCTTGGAATTGGTATTTGCCTTTTTCGAGGAAGGCTTTCATGCCGTTTTTCTGGTCCTCGGTGGCGAAACAGCGACCGAAACGGACGCTTTCATAGGCGATGGCTTCGTCGGCGGCAAGGTCGTACTCGGCATTGATGCACTCTTTGGCCAAACTAACCGCAATCGGGGCGTTGTTGCATATGCGTTGAGCCATTTCCATCGCTGTCGGTATAAGGTCGGCTTGTTCGCAAACGGCGTTGACCAGGCCTATGCGCAAGGCCTCGTCGGCCTTGATGGCTCCGCCGGTGTAGATGAGTTGTTTGGCCATACCCATGCCGACCAATTTGGTCAGACGATAGGTGCCGCTGAAGCCGGGGATGATTCCGAGACCAACCTCGGGTTGACCGAATTTGGCATTGTTGCTGCAAATACGTATGTCGCAGGCCATTGCAAGTTCGCAGCCTCCGCCGAGGGCAAAACCGTTGACGGCGGCGATGACGGGAATAGGCAGCGTCTCGATACGACGGAACACATCGGCGCCACGTATGCCGAAAGCTTCGCCGGCTTTCGGGTCGAGGCTGGCCATTTCGCTGATGTCGGCTCCGGCCACAAACGATTTCTCGCCGTCGCCGGTGATGATAAGGACTCGTGTTTTGGCGAAATCAATACTGTCGAGGAAACTGTTTATCTCGTTCAATATCGTGCTGTTCAGTGCGTTGAGCGATTTCGGAGCCGATATTGTCATCGTGCAGACTTTGCCTTCTTCGGCTATTTTCAGAAACTGGTAATCCATATTTTTCGTTGTTAAAATCAGAGTGCAAATTTACACATTTTTTTTTACATCACGATTTTTTTTTTGCAGATTCAGAAAAAAGTTGTATCTTTGCAACGATTTTTGAACGAAACAAATTGTCTAATCCAAAAGCCTTACACCTGATGGAAAAGAGAATAGGAACAATAACTATATTTGTATCGAACCGCGAGTCGTCGCACCAAATCAACGATATTTTGTCAGCCTACGGGCAGATTATTCTTTGTCGTCAAGGCTTGCCTTTCCGCGACAGGGACATTGCTGTAATCTCATTGATTGTCGAGGGAACATCCGACGAGGTCAACGCCTTAACGGGGCGTCTCGGCCGTTTGCCCGAGGTTACATGCAAAGCCATTTTCGCCAAGTAATATTAACCCTAAAATATAGAATCAAAAAATGAAACACCAGAATTTCATAGACCGCGACAAACTGTACTCCATGCTCGACAACAACGAGCCCACCGAGGAACAGTTGAACGAAATCCTCAACCGTGCCCGCAAACTCAAGGGCCTCAAACTTGAGGATGTGGCCAAACTTCTCTGCGTAGAAGATGAAGCCGGCATTGCCAAAATACTCGACACCGCCCACTACTGCAAGGAAGAAATTTACGGCAAACGTCTTGTGCTTTTCGCCCCAATCTACACCGGCAACGCCTGTGTCAACAACTGCGTCTACTGTGGTTTCCGTCGCGACAACAAGGCTTTGAAACGCAAAATCCTCACCCTCGACGAGATCGAAACCGAGACACTTCACCTGCTCCGCATGGGCCACAAACGCGCTCTGCTCATCTGCGGCGAGAGTCCGCGCAACGACGCCAACTATATGGTCGAAGCCATCCGCCGCTGCTATGCCGCCAAGGACGAAAAGGGTAGCTCCATCCGTCGTATTAACGTCGAGCTGGCTCCCATGAGTGTCGAAGACTATGCCAAGCTCAAAGCCGAGAAGATTGGCACCTACGTCTGTTTCCAGGAAACCTACGACGAAGTTGAATACAAAAAGTTCCATCCGGCCAACACCCCCAAGGGTGATTACCTCTACCGCCTCACCTGCATGGATCGCGCCATGGAGGGCGGTATCGACGACGTGGGCGTCGGAGCTCTTTTCGGACTTGTCGACTACCGTTTCGAGATACTTGCCATTATGGAGCACGCCCGTCATCTGGAAGAGGAATATGGATGTGGCCCCCACACCGTCAGTTTCCCGCGCATCGAGCCCGCTGAAGGCACCCCGTTCTCGCTGCCCGAGAATATACCGCACCCCGTTAGCGACAGCGATTTCATGAAGATAATTGCCATCATCCGTATTGCTATGCCGTACACGGGAATTATTATCAGCACCCGTGAGCGTCCCGAATTGCGCGACCAACTCGTCAAATACGGCGTCAGCCAGATTTCCGCAGCCTCCGAGACAAATCCTGGCGGCTACGACGAGGACAACAACAGCAACGAAGCCAAGCCCTACGAGAAAACTGGCGACACTGGTGCGCAGTTCACCCTCGGCGACCACCGCTCGCTTGACGAGGTTATAAGCATGATGATTGACGGTGGCTACATCCCCAGTTTCTGTACTGGCTGTTACCGCAAAGGCCGCGTCGGAGCCGACTTCATGGATCTTGCCAAACCAGGTCTCATCAAGGAATACTGCAAGCCCAACGCCATGTTCACCTTCCGTGAATACCTCGAGGACTATGCCAGCCCTGCCACCAAGGAAAAAGGTCTGCGACTGCTCAAGGAACTCACCCAGACATTCAGCAAAGAGGAGCTCAAACGCAAGGTCGAGGGCAACCTCTGCAAGATTGGCGAAGGCGAGCGCGACCTTTACTTTTAACACAAAATTATGTTAAAAATGAAACTTTTTTTGGCCATTTACGAAAAAAGTAGTAATTTTGCAAATTGTTAATGGAGATGCCGAAAACCATATAGAGTAGGCGAAAATAAAAAATTAAACACTTAAAACAATGAAAAAAGTATTCGTAACCCTTACCCTCGCAGCTTTCGCTTTTGCAGCCAACGCTCAGATCATCGTCGGTGGTAACATTGGTTACTTCAACAATGGAAGCAAAACAACCACCGAGTACAAAACCGCCACAGGTTCTGATGTAATTGAGACCGTTAACCCCACTTCGTCCGGCTGCAACATCATGCCCAAGATTGGCTATCAGATTGACGACAATATGCAGGCCGGTCTCATTCTTGGTTTCAGAATGGATAAGTATAAAACCCACAACGGTTTCTCGGCTAACGACATTTATGCTGATTGGGAAGGTCTCCGTACCGAAGTCTACAACACCATCACCATTAAACCTTATTTCCGTTACAACGTGATGGAACTCGGCGATTTCAAACTTTTTGTCGAAGCTGCTGTTCCTTATCGGATGACCTCTGTTACAAAATGGAAAACCCACGAGACATATACCGACTTCACCGACACTAAACATGACGAAACTGCCGAAGGCGATGACAAGACCAAAGGTTCTTCCATTGGTTTCGAAGTTATCCCTGGCCTCAACTACAGCCTCACCGACAACATCAGCGTTGACATCTATGTCAACCTCCTTCGCATATCCTTCATCAGCACTACCACCACTTTTGAGAACCCCGATGCTCCCGTCGGAGGCGTACTCAAACGTACCAACGTATCCAACGACTTCGATTTTGGTTGCGGCACACTTCCTGCAGCTGTCACCGTTGGCTTCAACTACGCTTTCTAAGCAACAATTATACAAATTCTTTACAGGGGTGGACACTCACGTCCGCCCCTGTTTTTTATACCACGAGAAATTTTTTTTTCGCCGAATCAAAAAAAATGTGTAACTTTGCACTTTGATAATTTTTCGTACGATGAAAAAAATCTTTACAATAATCGCGGCCGTATGCATCGGCTTCGCAGCTCAGTCACAGATTGTTACCGGGATTCAGGGCGGTTACGGCTCTTTTAAGAACTCCAATACCCGGAATGCCGATTTCACAACTCAAAGCACAATTTTAGGCGGTGCCACACTGGGTTACATGATTACTCCGAAACTGATGTTCGCCGTTTCGTTCAGCTATAACCGCGTCAACGATGTCGACCTCACAGAAACCGACAGCATCTACCGCGAAGGTATGAAGCACGAGGTCACAAACCACCAGTACAAAGGCAACCGCTCTGGCTGGACTCTTACTCCGCAGGTTCGCTACGAAGTGCTCCGCTACGGCAACATGAAGTTCAACCTCAAACTCGAAGGTTCCTATGGCAAAATCGGCAAATCGTCGACTTTCGAGTCCTACAACTCGTGGCGCAACAACCATGAACTTATCAACGACCCCGAAATTATTGGCAACAACACTGTTACCATGCTCGACATCAACCTTCGTCCCACGCTGAGCTATGAGTTTTCCGAGCACCTTTCGGCCGAGTTGTCTCTCGACATCCTCTCGATAGGCTATAGCAAAATCACCACAACCTACGACGCTGTGTTGGCTGCCGACAACAGCACCGTCATCACCGATAGCTACTCCGACATAGTGAGTGGGATTTACGGCGGAATCAACACCTTCAACGAGGTCCTTCCGTGGGAAAACGGCATGATTCGCCTCGGTATGTACTACAAATTTTAAGTGTTTGATATTTCCCTAACAAGGGGTGAAATACAATCTCTAACGCAAAATCAGGGCATTATGTAAAAAAATGCCCTGATTTTGTCTGTATATAAGTATTTTTTATTATATTTGCAAATTGTTGTTAATGGTAAAAAATAATCTAAAATACTGATAATGAGACCTGACTTTTCAAAAGTAGACATCAAGTCGACCCAGCAAAACGGCGAAACCTTCGCCCAATGGGAGAAAGAAAACCACATTGAGAAGAACTGGAAAACTCCGGAACAGATAGACGTCAAGCCAGCTTATGGCAAAAAAGACCTCGAAGGCATGGAGCACCTGAACTATGCCGCCGGTATCGCGCCGTTCTTGCGCGGACCTTACTCGACGATGTATGTGATGCGTCCGTGGACCATCCGTCAGTATGCCGGTTTCTCCAC
>CADCPQ010000064.1 GCA_902803395.1 uncultured Bacteroidota bacterium | reverse complement strand
GTGGCGAGGAAGTCGATGGGGTTGCCGACCGATGAGCCTCCGAAGAGTTTCTCCAGTAGAGCGGGACTGGCGGGATGGTCCTTGAGCGAAGGAACCTCCATGCCGCCGTTCGAGAGGACGTCGGTGAGCATTACGGCAGGGCCGCCGGCGTGGGTGATGACGGCGCAGCGTTTGCCCTTCAGCTCGGGATACATGAACACACCGCAGACGGTGGTCAACTCTTGACGGTTCTGGCAACGGACGATGCCGGCTTTCTGGAACAGGGCGTCGACGGCGGCGTCGTTGGTGGCGAGGGCACCGGTGTGCGACGAAGCTGCACGGCTACCGGCAGCCGAACCACCGCTCTTGATGGCAGCAATATGGCAGCCCTTGTTGATGAGGCTGCGGCTGTGCTTGAGCAGGCGCTGCGGATCGCCGATTTTCTCCATATAGAGCATGATGACGTGCGACGACTTGACGGGGTCGAAGGTCTCGTCAAGGTGCTCGAGAACATCCTCGATACCCAGCTGAGCACTGTTGCCGACAGCCCACACACTGTTGAATTTCAGACCGTTGCTCATGCCATACTCTTTGATAAACACGGCGGTAGCACCCGAACCGGTGATGAAATCCACGCCCTTAGGATCGAGCGGAGGAATGGGGGTGTCGAAGCAACCGGCATAGTTCACGTTGAGGAATCCAGTGCAGTTGGGGCCGATGAGCGAGCCGCCGACGCTGTTGATGGTGTCGACGATGTGCTTCTCGATTTCAGCACCCTCGTGGCTCTCCTCCGAGAAACCGGCACTGACGATGATAAAGCCCTTGCAGCCTTTCTCCTTGGCCAGAACGTCGACCGTCTGGGCGCAGAACTTGGCGGCGATGCAGAGGATGGCGCAGTCGACTTGCGGCAGGTCCTCGACTTTGGTGTAGCATTTAACCCCTTGAACCTCAGTTTCTTTGGGATTGACGGCGTAGACCTGACCCTTGAAGGGGCTTTCGAGCAGGTTTTTCAGCGACTTGCCGCCAGGTTTATGAATGTCGGACGACGCTCCGCAGATGACAATGCTGCGGGGATTGAGTAACTCTTTCGCTATCATATTGTTGTGTTATTTTTAATAATTTTTATGAAATGCAAATATACTAAAAATTTTTAAATTGCGTTATTTTTTTCGTCGGGACATATCGCAAAAAGTCCATAGGCAATGCAGAAAAGCAGCAAGCCCCACTGGCGGTAGAACATGGCCTCGAACATGATGCTTTCGGCTGTAACGAGCAGAAAAATCACGGCGGCAACATCGCGTCTGCGCCACGCAATAATGAAGAAAACCACAAGCAACGACAACAGTAGCGCAAGTCCCGCAACACCGATGGCGAGAGTCGTGTCGATATACTGGTTGTGCGAGTTTTGTCTTGCTTTCTTGCCTCCTTCGTAATCGTTAGATGCATAATATTCGCCGAGGACGTCCATATAGTCGCCGACACCGTAGCCGAGAGGCTGGTCGGCCACCGCTTTGAGGGCGATACTATAGATGGTGACGCGAGCGTCGGGCTTCTGGTTCTCCTCGGGGTCGATAACAGTGTTGCTCAGACGTTGAGCAGAATTGGGAAGCAACATATAGACTGAGCCAGCTGATACCGCCAACGCCCCGGCGACAACCAGCGCGGCCCGCCATTTGCGACGAACGAAAGCGAGATGAGCCAAACAAAGCACAGCCACCATGGACAGTCCGAGCACTCCGGCACGGGAGTTGACAAAGAGCACAAAAGCCGCCAACGCCACAATAGCAGATACTAAAACCACTCTATACCTGACAGTTATACCTTCCCAAAGGCGTATTGCCTCGGAGTAGAGAAAGCCGATTGACATAAGCAGGAAATAGGCCATATAGGCATGATGGAGGTGATAAAATCTGTCGCCTGTAAGCCTCGAATAGCCGACGCCGTCGAAAACCGCCTTCCACAGCATGACGGCCAATCGGACCACAAACAGAACCACCAGCACGGCGGCCTGGGTCCACAAAACCGCCCGAATCCTTCGCCAAGTGTAGACAGTCGGGTCGGACACAAGGAAGTAAAAGCCCAGGATGAGCAACGGCAGCGCCTTGTACACCCTCAAAAAGCCCTCGGGAATGTTGGTGGTCCACAAAAGGCTGACGGCGTAAAGGCCCCACAAGGCCATCATCAGGCCGAGTCCCCAGCGCACAAGGCGCGACTTGCCCGACACGGCGGTGCGCAGGCTGCGACGATTCACCACCATTCCTACCACACCGGCCGCGACAGCTGCATAGACAGCGAAAACGCTGACAGCGAGCGATATGGGCAGCATGGCCAGAGCCACCGCCATCAGGCAGTACTCAACCCTCTGCAACGGCGCGAGTCCGTCGAAAATATTGTTTATCTTGCAAATTTTCATGGTGCAAAGATACAATTTTTCCTCGAATCAGCAGAAAAAAAATATTTTTCAGCGCACATACTAAATCACGGAGTCGGACGTTATAATATTAATGTGAAACTACTAAAACACCACCTATCATGAATACGACCATAAAAAATACAGCCACCCGCACCGAAGCCGACCTGCTCGGCCAACGCGAGGTTCCCGCCGAAGCCCTCTACGGCATTCAAACCCTTCGGGCAATCGAAAACTTCAACATCAGCGGACGCAAAATGAGCGCCTACCCCAACTTCATACGTGGCATGGCCATAACCAAGCGCGCCGCCGCCCTCGCCAACGAGGAGGTAGGCATGATTTCGCCGGCCCAGAGCCACGCCATCCAGGAGGCTTGCGTCGAGCTTGAAAAAGGGCTTCACCACGAGCATTTCCCCATCGACATGATTCAGGGCGGCGCCGGCACCTCGACCAATATGTGCGCCAACGAGGTCATAGCCAACCTCGCCTTAGAGAAAATGGGCCACCAACGCGGCGAATACCAATACTGCTCGCCAAACGATGTCGTGAACGCATCGCAAAGCACCAACGACGCCTACCCCTGCGCCATACACATGGCCATGTTTCTCGAGCACGAACAACTGCTGCCGCACCTCGAGAGCCTCATCAAGTCGTTTGATACCAAGTCGAACGAGTTCGCCAATGTCATAAAAATGGGGCGCACCCAGCTGCAGGACGCCGTGCCCATGACCCTCGGGCAGACCTTCGGCGCCTTTGCCGCATCGCTGCGCGGCGAAATACGCAACCTCAACCTCTCGGCCCGCGAGTTCCTGACCGTCAACATGGGCGCCACAGCCATCGGCACCGGCATCTGCTCGCGACCGGGCTACTCCGACGCCGTCATCAAGCACCTGTGCCACATCACAGGATGGAACATCCGTCTGGCCGACAACCTCATCGAGGCCACCTCGGCGGTAAGCTGCATGATTCAGTACAGTTCGGCACTTAAGCGTTTGGCACTTAAAATCAACAAGATATGCAACGACCTGCGTCTCCTCTCGAGCGGTCCACGCTGTGGATTGAACGAGATTCATCTGCCGGAACGCCAGCCCGGCAGCAGCATCATGCCCGGCAAGGCCAATCCTGTCATTCCCGAGG
>CADCPQ010000063.1 GCA_902803395.1 uncultured Bacteroidota bacterium | reverse complement strand
CAGTTCGACGGCAGCTCGATGAAGCGGGTGGATGCCACTGAGATACTCGACTTTGTGGATAACGGCACCAGCGGCACCCTGCTGGCTCGACGTTGGAACAGTGCCCAGTTGGTGAATGTGGACAACGCCACCCTGCAACGTGTGCTCGACAATCCCGAAGCCTTGGCCACCATCATGAAGATTGAGGGCTTCCGTGCTCTAGGCAGCGACATCATAGAAAATATTGTCAACCGCGCGGAACGGATAAAGAAGCTGAAACGCGAGGCAGGTGACAACCCCAAGAAAAAGAAGGAGCTGACCGCCGAGGAGAAAGAATACCGCTCCAAGCGGCGCGAGGTGCAAGAGAAACTGATGAAGTTTGCCACGCGCATTCCCATCTTCATGTATCTCACCGACTACCGCGAGGAGAGCCTCGAAGATGTCATCCGCAAGCTGGAGCCGTCGTTATTTGAACGAGTCACTGGCCTCACCATCGACGACTTCGACCTGCTGCTCCGCGTGGGCGTTTTCAACCGTGCCCAGATGAACGACGCCATCCTGAAATTCCGCCGCTACGAGGATGCCTCGCTGGCCTACACGGGAGTGAACCGTCACGCTTCAGACACCCGCATAGGCCTTATGGATAGCACCGTGCCGATAGAGGCGCTACTGGGGTGATTAAAGAAGGGACATAGAAGGATCGAAGAAGCCATAAAGAAAGAATACAAAATATGGCACCAGTAGGGGAGCCATATCAACGTTGACTTATTTGTAGTCGGCGGGCTGGCCGAGGGGTGGCCG
The DNA here is from genome assembly GCA_902803395.1 of uncultured Bacteroidota bacterium. GTDB lineage: Bacteria > Bacteroidota > Bacteroidia > Bacteroidales > P3 > Colimorpha. Next base: position 1,754 of record CADCPQ010000063.1, on the reverse strand, counting down.
ATGTAAGGCCGAGGCAAGTACGACCCGAACCTATCCAAGGCTTTGATTGTCAGTGGGTTATATTTTGTTTTATAAACCGTTGATTTTCAGCGGTATGGCGAAAAGTGCCGTTGGGCGGCTCGAAGTTGGTTCGGGAATTTTTATTTCCACCAATAGCTCAGCTGTTCGAACAGCACCGGAATGCAGGTATAGCCGTTGTTTTGCAGCCCTATGCGCACCATGACAAAGTTTTTGTAGGGGTTGACGTAGAGCACCTGCTCGCAGATTCCCAGTGCGTAGTAGCCTGACTGTTCCGGCCGGATGAAATCTTCGTAGTTGATGTTGTACCAGTTGAAATGGTAGCCGTGGAGGCTGCTGTCGCAGTCGGCGGTTTGGCGTATCCAGTCCTCGCTCACGATGCGTTTGCCGTCCCATACGCCGTTGTTGAGGTATAGGCGGCCGATTTTGGCGAGGTCCTTGATGGTGGTGGATATGCCGCCGAAGGTGTGCGCATTGTCGTGCTTGCGGCTGTCGATGTTGATGAGTGCCGGATGTTCCATGCCGAGCGGCACCCACACGCGCTCGCTGAGGTAGTCGGCGTAGCGTTTGCCCGAGGCGCGCTCGATGACCACTCCGAGGACGGCCGCGGTCATGCTCTCGTAGCGGTGCTTGGTGCCGGGCTCGCAACGGAATTTCAGGCCCTGGATTTGTTTTTGTATGTTGTGGCCGTAGTTCAGCCGCGCCATCGCGTTGAGGTATCGCAGCTCCTTCCAGTTGAGGTCGTAGGTGTCGTCGAAGTCGAGCCCGCTCCTCATGTCGAGCAGGTGGCGTATGGTGAGCCGCTGCCATCTGGGGTCTTTGTTTTTCAGCTCGGGGAGGTAGTCGGTGACGGGGTCGTCGATGCTGCGTATGTAGCCGTCGTCGACCGCAATGCCGCACATGAGCGAGGTGATGGATTTGGAGATGGAGAAGATGGTGGCCATGCGGTCGGCCGTGAAGTCGCCCCAATATTGTTCGTAGACTATGCTGTCGTTGTGGATGATGAGCAGGCCTTGTGTGGAGCTCTCCTTGTTGAAGGCCTCCCGATATGTCATGAACTCGCATCGGTGAGGCTCGTTGGAGAAGTAGGTGGTGTCGATCCAGTCGGCTCTCTTCCCGACGGGGAACACGAACGGCTGCCCGCCATTGGCAATGGTGTCGACTTCGCGTTTTTCGAAGCTGAAGATGTCGGGGCCGTTCTTGCCGTCGGTCGTCAGACCCCTCACAATCGAGCACGACGACATGACAAATGCGCAAAAAGCGACAGCGATATTCAGGACAATTGGTTTCATCGTGGTTTTTGACATTATATATTAAGCATTATTATGTGGATAGCCTTGCTCGGGGTTGGGGCTTTCGGACTGCAAAGATACGACAATTTTTCGAACCGGCAAGAAAAATGTATCGGTTGGCTTGACGAATAGACAAAAAAACAGCAGGGCGGCCGCAAGGCCGCCCTGCACTTCGGTTGTCACCTGTTGACTTATTTGTACTCGGCGAGGATGCCGGGGACGAGGTCGGGGGTGAGACGGCCGTAGACCTTGTCGCCAATCATGGCGACGGGAGCCAGACCGCAGGCACCGACGCAACGGAGGGTGTTCAGCGAGAACTTGCCGTCGGGGGTGCACTTGCCGACAGGGATGTTGAGGTTACGCTGGAAGGCATCGAGGACCTTCTCGGCGCCGCGCACGTAGCAGGCGGTACCCAGGCAGATGTCGATGGGGTGCTCGCCCTTG
>CADCPQ010000062.1 GCA_902803395.1 uncultured Bacteroidota bacterium | reverse complement strand
ATCACCGACTGGTAGCTCATCTCGATGGTCACCTCGCGGCAACGCTGGTAGTAGGTCATGTAATCCTGACGGCCGCCGACGAGCGGGCTCCAGTCGGCGCCCTCGATGACCGAACGTCCGCGGTAGTCGCCATAGAGATAGGCGGTGTCGATGGCCTGGCAGAGCGAGGCGTAGTTTTGGCCAGTATAGCGGAACCAGTCGGCATCGGCATGCTCGCGCTGCGCCGTTGTCCACGCATCCCATGGATAGTTGAGTATCTCGGCGCCGCAATGGAAGTTCACCGACATCACAAAATGGCGTGGCGTCACCCAGTCGATGATAGCCTGCGTCTCGGGTTGGATGTTCACGGTGTCGGTCAGTCCCGGCAGAAGCGGGTAGTTGCGGTTCATCTGCACACCGTTGTAGTTGTTGTAGGTGGAGTGGACGCCATCCTTCAGAATCAGACCGTTGGTCAGATGATAGGTGCCGTCGGGATTTTCGAGAGGACAGATGTAGAGGTCCACATTGTCGAGCAGCTGCTGCACGGCGCTGTCAGTGGTGGCGTTGTTAAGGATATAGTCGGCCAGACGCAGCATCGTGTAGTAGCACACCACCTCCCAGCCGTGAATCGTCGATGAGTAGAGGAAGGCGGGCTTGGTGGTGGCCTGTCCCAGCGTGTTGCTGATATGGATGGCGAAGATGGAGTGGTGCAAGTCGGGGTGCGGCGTGGTGTCGAGGATGGTATCTATCTGGCAGAGGTTAGGGAAAGAGGTCTGAAAATGCTGCAGCAGCTGGGTATATACCTCGTAGGTCGGGTACTTGTTCCACCGCAGCATCTCCTCCAGAGTGGTGGCCATGTGGCTGTCGCTGACGTCATTGCTCATGGATTCCAACACCATGGGCACTTTGGCACCTGTTTGTTCAATAACACCGCAACGGTCATTAGTGGCCGGTTCTGTCAAACGGGAGGCCATCGGTGTCCCGTCAGGTTGTACAATCCGCCGTCCACGGATGATGAGGTCGTCCAGACAGAACATATACTGGTCGTGCGACACGCAATGCACCGCCACATACTTGGCAGCGGCCGGCACCGTAAAGGAGTATTCCGTCCATGCGGCGGTCGTCGTGATGGTGTCGCAATGCAAGGGGATGAAACTCGCGGCAGCGGCGGTGGTGAGCGAATAGGCCACCACGAACTTTTCGTCGGGGAAGCGGTCGGCAAAGCTGCGGGCGAAGAAGGAGAAGGTGAACGGCTCGTCGAAGGCGAGCTCGGGACTCACAATCCAGTCGTCGTTGGCACCGCTGGGACGGTAAGGGCTTCCGAAGAACTTGTTGCCCGAATGGGCCGTGACGTTGTAGTAATTGCCGACAAGCATGTAGTCGTCCAGCACGACGTATGCCATCGGCGAACCCTCGTTGGGGTAATCCAAGAGGTTGTATGTAGCCGTGGGGGCTGCGTCGCCGTCGATATAACTCCACCCCACCGTCCCGGGTGAGTTCACCGCGCCGAACACATGACCTTCAACATCGTCGGCTATCACCACCTCCTCGATGTTACTGGTGCTGTCATTCGGTGTTGGTGTTGCCGAGATGCCACAGGGCAGGCTTATGTCGTCAATCCACACACAGTCGGAGCCCCTGCTCTTCGTCTGGTTCTTTGTGTAGCAGAACTTCAGGGTGTGGAAGCCAGCGGAGATGGGGCATTGGAACTCGCTCCATTCGACATATCCCGCCAGAGAGTCGCGCAACTCGCCGTCAAGCCAGAAGACAGAAGAGAAAGCCGCCGCTCCCCTCGGCCGAGAAGACTCTGCGGTAATAAGAAAGGGAGCCGGAATCTGTCAGATATACCGCCAGTTGCAGCACCGACTCGGTATTCAGCGTGTAATAGTTGCCGCTGCGGACGCAGTAGCGGCCGCTGTGAGCCCCCTCACTGGTGACCTCCCAAAGGTACTCTGTCCCTGGACGTTCCCACGACAGCCTCGTGAAGTCGCCACTCTCCCAACCTTCCGTCAACGACGAATCCACCTGCGCCGCCAAAGGCAATATCCCGACGATCGTCATCAATATAGTGAACAGAATCTTTTTCATAAACGCATACATTTGATTATCAAATAACTTGCCAGAGCAGCCATTCCAATTTCTTGTTATTATTCAAGTGCAAAAATAATCTTTTTTTTGATTATAGCAAAACATTTTTTGTTGCTTCCCTATACCAACGACAATAATCACAAGTAACACCAAGACAAAACAAAAAAGAGGATGCCTGCATTAGACATCCTCTTCTGGTATTATTCAGCTTTCGGTTTAGCGACGACGGCCACCTCCATTTCCACCGCTGCGGCGCTCGCCACCACGGTCGCCACCTTCGCGACGGCCATGACCACCACGGTCGCCGTCACGACGACCGCCGTTGCCACTGCGGCCACCTTCACGACGGGCGGGTTTCTCTTCTTCGTAGCCTTCGGGTTTGGGAAGGAGAGCCTTGCGGCTGAGCTTGATCTTGCCGTTCTTCTCGTCGAAGGCGATGACCTTCACCTGGAACTCGTCGCCTTCCTTGATGAGACCTTCGAGGGTTGCGGGGTGACCCCACTCGTACTCGCTGATGTGCATCAGGCCTTCCTTGCCGGGCAGGAACTCCATGAAGGCGCCAAACT
>CADCPQ010000061.1 GCA_902803395.1 uncultured Bacteroidota bacterium | reverse complement strand
ATACCGTTTCGACCACTGGAGCGACGGCAACACCGACAATCCGCGCTCGCTGACGCTGACCTCGGACACCGCACTTGTGGCATATTTCGTGCAGGCTGGACCTGACACGGTGTATATTCACGATACAATATATGTCCACGATACAATATACATAACCGATACGGTGTACGTAGGTGTTGACGAAGTGACGGTGACTAACATAAAAATGTATGTTCAAGGCTCGGAAGTGGTTGTCGAGAATGCCGAGGGCTACACGGTGAGCCTGTATGACGCCGTTGGAAGTATGCTGGCCACGAAGCAGGACGGCCTTGCACCGGTGCGCTTCGCCGTTCCGACCTCGGGCACATACGTCGTCAAGGTCGGCGACCTGCCGGCACGTAAAATCGTGGTGGTGAGGTAGTTTTTTGCCCACCCCGCCTTTCAGGCACCCCTCCGTGGGAGGATGAAGAAAGCCAGTGGCTTTTGATAGCGGTGCCGAAGGCATTCCGAGCAGAGCGAAGGAAAGCGGAGAACACTAATGTCACGCGGCAGCCACTCCCCTCCTGTGGAGGGGTGGCGCGAAGCGACGGGGTGGGTAACTACTATTCGGAGTATTCCGATTATTCTGAATATTCTGAAAACTCTGATTGAGACTTAATCTCGGAGGCGGCGAGCGACAGCGAGCCGCCTCTTACGTTTGATGCAGGGCTTGCGCACGGCTGCACTGTTTTCGACGCTATCGGAGAAAACCTCGGGACTTCCGCAGTCCCTATAAATCCGACTTCTGACCCGTTTTCTTCTTTGTGCGGGTGATCGGGGCACTCACGCCACGGCGTCCTGTAAATTTAAAAGCGAGAATCGAGAATCGAAACGACTTTGCTTCAGGTTTTTCGCTTTTCACTTTTCGTTTTTCACTTTCTGAAAAGTTGTTGCAAAATTACAACTCTTTTTCCGTTCGGTGGCAAAAATATCGTTGCAATTTTAGTTAAAGTTTTTAACATTTGCAAAAAAAAAGGACTCCCCGCGAGACATAACTGTGCGGGGAGTCCTTTGATGGATTTGTATTCCAATCGTTTATCTCTTGTCTTCCGGATTGTAGAACACAAACTGGCCATCGATGACATCGATGATGATGGTGTCGGAGGTTTTGATTTTGTCCTCCAGAATCTGGCGCGAGAGTTCGTTGAGGATTTCGCGCTGGATGACACGCTTGACGGGTCGTGCGCCCATGGCGGGGTCGTAGCCAATCTCGGCCAGATGGTTGACGGCTTCGTCGGTGGCAGAGATAAGTATCTCGTTGTTCTCCAACATCTTGGACACTATGCCGAGCTGTATGCGCACCACTGATTTGATTTGGCTGCGTGTTAGCGGCTGGAACATAATCACCTCGTCGATACGGTTGAGGAACTCGGGACGAATACGCTGTTTGAGCAGGTCCATGACGGCGCGCTTGGTCTCGTCGAGCTCGTACTGGCTCACCTCGTCGCCGCCCTCGAGTTTCTCGCGAATCACGTCGCTACCCATGTTGGAGGTCATGATGATGATGGTATTCTTGAAGTCGGCGGTACGACCTTTGTTGTCGGTCAGTCGGCCATCCTCGAGCACCTGCAGCAAGATGTTGAACACGTCGGGATGGGCCTTCTCGATTTCGTCGAACAGCACTATCGAATAGGGTTTGCGACGCACGGCCTCGGTGAGCTGGCCGCTCTCGTCGTAGCCGACATATCCCGGAGGCGCTCCGATGAGTCGCGAAACGCTGTGACGCTCCTGATACTCAGACATATCGATACGCACCATCATATTCTCGTCGTCGAACAGCACCTCGGCCAAAGCCTTTGCCAGCTCGGTCTTGCCGACGCCGGTGGTGCCGAGGAAGATGAAGCTGCCGATGGGTCGCTTGCCGTCGCTCAAGCCGGTACGCGAACGACGTACGGCGTTGGCGATGGTTTTGATGGCCTCGTCCTGTCCGACGACGCGCTTGTGCAGCTCCTCTTCGAGATGCAGCAGGCGTTCGCGCTCGCTTTGCAGCATTCGTGTCACGGGTATTCCGGTCCATTTCGAAACCACTTCGGCAATCTGTTCGCTGTCGACCTCCTCGTTGATCATGGCGTTGTCGGCCTGCATCTGTTTGAGCTGCAGTTTGAGGTCCTGAACGTGTTTTTCAGCCTCTTTGATTCGTCCGTAGCGCAGTTCGGCCACCTTGCCGTAGTCGCCGGCACGTTCGGCCTGCTCGGCCTGAAACTTGTAGTTCTCGATGTTTTTGACCTCGGTCTGGATGGCTTCGACTATGGTTTTCTCGCTCTGCCAGCGGGCTTTCATCTGGTTGCGCTGCTCGTTGAGTTCGCCGATTTCCTTGCCTAACTGGGATAGTTTATCTTGGTCGTTTTCGCGTTTTATGGCCTCGCGTTCGATTTCGAGCTGACGGATTTTACGCTCGATTTCGTCCAGTTCCTCAGGCACGGAATCGATCTCGAGACGCAACTTTGCGGCGGCCTCGTCGATGAGGTCGATTGCCTTGTCGGGCAGGAAACGGTCGGAGATGTAGCGGTGCGACAACTCGGCAGCGGCGATGATGGCGTCGTCCTTGATACGCACTTTGTGGTGAACCTCGTAACGTTCCTTCAAACCACGCAAAATCGAGATTGTGTCGGCCACCGAAGGCTCGTCGATGAGCACACTCTGGAAACGGCGTTCGAGCGCCTTGTCCTTCTCGAAGTACTTTTGGTATTCGGCCAATGTTGTTGCGCCGATGGCCCTCAGCTCGCCACGTGCCAGTGCGGGCTTGAGGATGTTGGCAGCGTCCATGGCGCCCTCGCCGCCACCCGCACCCACAAGGGTGTGGATTTCGTCGATGAAAAGGATGATTTCGCCGTCGGCCTCGTTGATTTCGCGGATGACGCTCTTCAGACGCTCCTCGAACTCGCCCTTGTACTTGGCGCCGGCAATCAAGGCGCCCATGTCGAGCGAATAGATGGTTTTCGACTTAAGATTTTCGGCCACGTCGCCGCTGACAATACGCTGCGCAAGTCCCTCGGCGATAGCGGTTTTACCCACGCCGGGCTCGCCGATTAGAATGGGGTTGTTCTTGGTTCGACGTGAAAGAATCTGCAACACACGTCGTATTTCCTCGTCACGACCGATGACCGGGTCCAACTTGCCGGCCTGCGCCAGCTGGTTGAGGTTTTTGGCGTACTTGTTGAGTGCGTTGTAAGAGTCTTCGGCGCTCTGGCTGCCGACTTTGGACCCTTTGCGAAGGTCGGCGATGGCGGCCTTGAGACCTTTCTCGTTGACGCCGGCGTCCTTAAGCAGCTGAGCCACACGGTCGCGGCCGTCGAGCAGACCAATGAGCAGGTGCTCGATGCTGACGAACTCATCGCCCATAGATGAAGCCGTCTGCGTGGCTTTCACCAGAGCCTGGTTGGCGTCGTTGCTCAAGTACTGGCTTCCGCCGCTTACTCGCGGCAACTGTTGCAGCATGGCATCGACCTGCTGAGTGAGACGCGGCACGTTTACGTCCAACTTCTTCAACAGATAGGGCGTCACGTTCTCGTCCTCGCTCAGTATACCCTTCAGCAGGTGGGCGGTGTCGATGGCCTGATGTTGGTTGGCCATGGCAATCTCCTGCGCCTTCTGGACGGCTTGCTGCGATTTGATTGTGAACTTGTCAAGTGTCATATATTTACTCCTTTCTTATTTTCAAAACCAGTTACAAAAGCACTACCATCAAACACTGCACCAAACTGCAAAATACTGACATTTTGTCAGTTTTGCATTATTTTTACACTGACAAAATGTCACATTGAGGTATTCTTCGACCCGAGGACGGAACCCGTGCATATAAACTTAACGCCTCCCCGAACCAAGGCCAAACCAAGGCCGACCTTAACCCGAACCAAGTCCCTTTAAAAGTCAGATTTTCAGATTCTTATGTCATTAAATAATAAAACCCTGACTAACAACAAGTTATACAGGGTTTTTATTTTAAGGAAAAGAAATCCAAAAAATCAATTTTCGGGATAACCATCCGGATTTTGGCTTTGCCAGCGCCAACTATCGCGGACCATGTCGTCGATGCCGTACTGGGCTTTCCATCCGAGTTCGGCGGCAGCTTTGTCGGGGTTGCAGTAGCAGGTGGCAATGTCGCCGGCACGACGGGGTTTGATGCTGTAGGGCACGTCGACACCGTTGACGCGGATGAAGGCTTTGACCATATCCAACACGCTGTAGCCGTGGCCAGTACCGACATTGTAGACGAACGTCTGATTGCTTGACTGCCTGATTGCTTGAGTAAAGCATTTCAATGCAGCGACATGTGCGGCGGCGAGGTCGACGACGTGTATAAAGTCGCGGACACCGGTGCCATCGGGCGTGGGGTAATCGTTGCCGAATACTCCGAGTTCCTTACGCTTTCCGACAGCCACCTGGGTGATGTAGGGCATAAGATTGTTGGGGATGCCGTTGGGGTTCTCCCCTATCCTGCCGCTCTGGTGTGCCCCTACGGGGTTGAAGTAGCGCAGCAGGACGACATTCCATGCCGGGTCGGCCTTTTGAATGTCCATAAGCACCTGTTCGAGCATCGACTTGGTCCAGCCGTAAGGGTTGGTACACTGTCCTTTAGGGCAATTTTCGGTGATGGGAATTTCAGCTGGGTCGCCGTAGACGGTTGCGCTTGAGCTGAAGATGATGTTTTTGCAGCCGTTCTTGCGCATCATGTCGACAAGGATTAGGGTACCGCCGATGTTGTTCTCGTAGTATTCCCAAGGTTTCTCGACACTCTCGCCAACGGCCTTAAGGCCAGCAAAGTGGATGCAGGCATCGAATTTTTGTGCCGCGAAAACCTTTTCGAGACCTTCGCGGTCGCGGATGTCGACCTTGCAGAAAGGTATCTCGGGTATGCCGATAATCTCGGCGACACGCTGTAGCGACACCGGGTTACTATTGCTGAGATTATCCACCACAACGGCGGTGTGGCCCGCCTTGTATAGCTCTATCAATGTGTGAGAGCCGATGTATCCTGCTCCGCCGGTAACGAGGATATTCATGGACTTCACTTTTAGAGAACGACGTTCTCGATTTTGGCGCGAGCTTCCAGCACTGTCATATAGTCCTTCATGGCTCGCAGCTGGAGGTCGTAGATGCTGCGGGGGCAGTCGGGCACAAACGAGAGTTTGCCGTTGTCCCACAGTTTCAGCACAGCCTCGAGATTTTCTTTGCGGTTCTGCAGGTGATAGTATTCGGCCTTCATGCGGTCTTTATAGTCGCTGGAAAGCATTAAAGTTGTGATACTTTGTAAATCCATCGAAATTGATATTTAAGGGTTTATACTTTTATAAAGTCCAACTAGTTGAACTAGTTTTGGCCAGTCGAACTAGTTGGACTATTATCAGACTGTTTTTTTACCAAGCGAAGAGCGGACGGTTCTGCATCATCTCGTTGACCTGGCCGGTGATTTTGGCGCGGACGGCCTCGTCGGTCGGGTTGCAGAGGACGGTGTCGATCATGTCCACGATGACGGGCATATCAGCCTCTTTCAGGCCACGGGTGGTGATGGCGGGCGTTCCGACGCGCAGACCGCTGGTCTTGAAGGCGCTGCGGCTGTCGAAGGGCACCATGTT
>CADCPQ010000060.1 GCA_902803395.1 uncultured Bacteroidota bacterium | reverse complement strand
GAGCTTGGCATTGAGGACGCTGTGTTCGATATGTTTCATCTTGAGCATCTTGCTGAGCAATTCAGACGTTTCTACCGACGTAGTACCGACCAATACGGGTCGACCCTCGCCGATGAGGCGCTCGACCTCGTCGATGACGGCTTTGAACTTCTCGCGTTTGGTCTTGTAAATCATGTCGTCCATGTCTTTGCGGGCGATGGGACGGTTGGTGGGAATGACCACAACGTCGAGCTTGTAGATGTTCCAGAACTCGCCAGCCTCGGTTTCGGCGGTACCGGTCATACCGGCCAGCTTTTTGTACATACGGAAGTAGTTCTGGAGCGTGATGGTGGCGTAGGTCTGCGTGGCAGCCTCGACCTTGGCGTTTTCCTTGGCTTCGACAGCCTGGTGGAGTCCGTCGCTCCAACGACGGCCTTCCATGATACGTCCGGTCTGCTCGTCGACGATTTTCACCTGGTTGTCTTCGGTCACGATGTAGTCGACGTCGCGCTCGAACAGAGTGTAAGCCTTAAGCAACTGGTCGACGGTGTGGACGCGGTCGCTCTGAATGGCGAAATCGTTGTAAATCTGTTCCTTGCGAGCAGCCTTTTCCTCGGGGCTGAGGTTTTCGTTTTCGAGCTCGGCAATTTCGCTGCCGACATCGGGCAGTTGGTAGAACTTGCGGTTCTCGCCCATGTCGGCGAGGAAGTCCATACCCTTGTCGGTGAGCTCGACCTGACGCTGTTTCTCATCGATGACGAAGTAGAGGTCGTCGTCGATGATGTGCATATATTTGTTCTGCTCCTGCATATAGAAATTCTCGGTGCGCTGCAGGATGGTCTTGATGCCGGTTTCCGACAGGAATTTTATCAAAGCCTTGTTCTTAGGCAGGCCACGGTAGGCGCGGAGGAGCAACTTGGCGGCCTCGTCCTCGGGCTTGGGGTCGGGGTTCTCGGACAGACCTTTTTTGGCGTCGGCCAAAATCTGGGTCACGAGGGTGCGCTGAGCGTTGAAAAGTTTCTCGATGACCGGCTTGAAGCGGTAGAACTCCTGCTCGGCGTCGCCCTTGCCGGTGGGGCCGCTGATAATGAGGGGGGTACGGGCGTCGTCGATGAGAACCGAGTCGACCTCGTCGACGATGGCGTAGTTGTGGCCGCGCTGCACGAGCTCTTCGGGGTTGCGGCTCATGTTGTCGCGAAGATAGTCGAAACCGAATTCGTTGTTGGTACCGTAGGTGATGTCGGCAGCATAAGCCTTGCGACGCTCCTCGCTGTGAGGCTCGTGTTTGTCGATGCAGTCGACGGTCAAGCCGTGGAACTCGAAGAGCATACCCATCCACTCGGAGTCACGTTTGGCGAGGTAGTCGTTGACTGTGACCACGTGCACACCCTTGCCGGGCAGAGCATTGAGGTAGACAGGCAGTGTAGCCACAAGGGTTTTACCCTCACCGGTGGCCATCTCGGCAATTTTGCCGCTGTGAAGCACCACGCCGCCAATCAGCTGGACATCGTAATGCACCATGTCCCAAGTAATCAGGTTGCCGCCGGCCATCCACTGGTTGTCGTATATGGCTTTGTCGCCGTTGATTTCAATCGACGAGTGAGTAGCGGCCAGATCGCGGTCGTGGTCGGTGGCGGTCACAACCACCTGCTTGTTCTCGGCAAAGCGGCGAGCGGTCTCCTTGACGACGGCGAAAGCCTCGGGCAGGATTTCGTCGAGCACTTTCTGAGTCTTGTCGTACGATTTTTTTTCGAGGTCGTCGATTTCCTTGTAGAGCGACTCCTTTTCGTCGACAGGCATATCGTACTCGTTCTCGATACGCTCGCGAAGTTTCTGGAGCTGGGTCTCCTCCTCGTCGATTGCCTTGCGAATGCGCTCGCGGAATTCTATGGTTTTGGCTCGCAGCTGGTCGTTGTCGAGTTCCTTTATCTGGGGGTACACTTTCAGGGTGGCATCGAGGAAAGGCTGAACCTCTTTGAGGTCGCGTTGCGACTTGTTGCCGAAGATTTTAGTCAGTATATTGGCCATAATTTTTTAATATACAAATCGTTATATAATAAGGCGATGATTCAAACAAATATGCAAAGTTACGAAATAAACTCCACTTGCTGAAAAAAAGTGACAACTTTTTGCATTTTTTTTCAACATCAGGCCTGTCGGGATGCCTGACAGGTGAGTTAAAGTCGGTAGTTAAGGCCTGCTGAGATGGTGAAGTTGCTATAAGGGAACCTGGCGTCCGGCATGATGAGGAATCCTACTTTGAGCGTGAATTTCAAATTTTGGCCTCCAGTCCGGAACATCAACTGCGGCTCGGTAATCGGCATCATGCCGCGATAGCGGGTGACGTCGGTAGTGTATGTATCTGTATTCGCATTGTATGACCTATGTTCTGTCCTGAAATTGGTGTTTATCCAGCCCTGCTTCACGCCAAAACCAATGTCGATGTGGCCCTTGGCGAGGTCCACCCAGCCGACGTTGGCCTGCAGGAAATAGGTCTGATAGTTGCCGCCCCTGATGTCGTTTCGGGTATGGCTGATGCTGCTGGTCTCGACCGTTGGGTCGTCAGTACTGCCTTCGTTTGAGTTCTGGTGGTATGGCGGTGTGTAGCCGTGACCTGCTCCAAGGTATCCTTCGACGACAAACTTTTTGTATGGATGGTAGGCACCCACGGCCAGATAGCCCAAACCGCCTTCTGAGCCGTCGAGAGCCAAGTGAGCCTGCGCAGCCATCCAATTGTTGACACCATAGGACCCGGTCAGGTGTACTCCCGTACTGGTTGGGAAGATGGTGAGTGTCGACATCGACACACAGCCGTCGACACGCAAGTCGCCAGAGTGGTTGATAAGCGGAATATCAGCAGCCTGAGGTTTGTAGAACGAGCACGAGGTACACACCCCTGCCAACACTGCGAACAACAACAAAGCCTTTTTCATAACAATATCATTTACAGAGTTTTTAATTCACATTACATGTAAATACACACTGCAAAGATACACATTTTTTCAAAACTGGCAAAAACTTGCCATAAAAATATAGAATCGACTATTTTTGAGCTTGATGCCTTCCTATCCTTCTTTACATGATTTTTTGATTTGCTCGTGGGCTTGGTCGAAAAACCACAACAAATTTAATTTACTGCCTCTTGCATTGCTTGGTATTGAGTTTTTCGAGCAACAACGACTCAAGAGGAACGTAATTATACTGCTCCCAAAAATCGTCGCTGTAGGCCTTGTCGCTGACGGGGATTTCACTGTATGGTTGGCTTCGGGCATACTGCGGGTTAATGCCGTTCTGCTTAATAAACGACCAATGTCCAGGTTTCTGGCCTATGAGTTGGAATGTGGAATGCTCATCAACCGTCAACATCGGCACAACGCCCTGCCACCGTCCGGTGGTCTCGTTGACGTAGCGCGTGGTGCGCGTGATGGTATATGAAACCAATGTGTATCGGTCGCCCACTTTGCCGTAGACATACACCTCGTCGCTCGCGAAACCAAATTTGCGTATTGGACACAGCTCCTTGAACTGATTTCCGAAGGGCAAAAGATATATTGGCAGAGTGATAAGCGGCGAAGGTTTTGAGTGATGTTCGATGCGTACTACTGCAAGCGACGACTGCTCGATGGTGAACACATTATTGTCGGTGCTCACCACATAATAGCTCGTGCCGTCGTCGGTAAACTCCTTAATGGTGGCATTCTTAGGAATCTTGCTCATATAGCTTTTGTAAATCTCGACCCTATCGCGGAAAGTGTAGCCTTCTGAATAACTGGACAATACGCGTGTAGAGACATCTGAATGTGTCATGCGCTGAAGCATCACCGTATCGTAATCCAAAAGGCGCAGTTTGCGCATGGCAGTATAGTTGCTGTTGATTCCTCGAGTGTTGGTGTAACTCTGTCTGGGGTTCTTGCCATAACCCACTCGCAGCATATCGGCTATGTGTTCCTCGAAGAGATAGAGGCTGTCGTTTACCGTCGAGACATTGCGGAAGAATCCGGTGCATATCATCGTGTCGGTGTGGTAGTTTTCGGGAATACGGCGGATGACCTCTTTCATCAAAGCCTTGGCGTTTTTGAAGCCCTGAATCTTTACCTCACGCAACTCTATACCGCCGGCAGTGAGGCGCACATTACCCTTCTTCATTAACGAGGCGACACATACGGTGTCACGATTATATCCAGCCTGCGAGAAAACCACACGGCTGTCGGTCATTGTTTCGGGCAACTTAAGTACATATTCGCCATCGGCGTTGGTGGTGGTGTAGTATAATCGGTTCTCACTGTAAACCGTAGCATAGCCTACAGCTTCCTTGGTTTTGTCGTCTGTAACTTTGCCTTTTACGGTAATCGTGTTGACCTGTGCACTTGCAATACTTATCGCAAACATACACGCAGCTATGACAATTGATTTCTTCATATTAATCGTTCGTGTTTTACTATTATAATAGACACACAAATAGGGCAAATTATTACAACACAAACCAGATTTTAACATCATTTAACATTAAGCAGGCCACTTATTGAACCTCCTATGCTGTCGCAACGTGCTCCTGTGACAGAAGACAATGTATTGACCTGCCCCGTAAGGCGCAGATAACCCAAAAGGGCGAAAATAACGGCTTCTTTGTAGTTGACAGTCAGCGGGTCAGGTACGGTTATTGCTGTTGATGGGCTGTACTCGCCTATGAGCTCTATTAAATAGCTGTTGAAAGCCCCGCCACCAGTAACGAGCAGTGTTGCGATGTGCTGTTTTTCAAGCACACGGGCTATTTGTAAGGCTATGTGCGAGGTAACTGTTGCCAAGGTGTCTTCGGTTGGCAATCCAGACGTCTCGATGATAGGCCAAAACTGGCTGACGAACCACTCTTTGCCGAGAGACTTGGGACCCGGCTCGGAGTAGTAGGACAAATCGTTGAACCGCGACATCAAACAGCTGTGGTTGTGTCCTTTACGAGCATTTTCACCTTCTGGATCATACGTCAGACCGAGCTTTGCCGACAAACGGTTGAGGGCCATGTTGCAAGGACAGATGTCGTAAGCAACGCGCCTATCTCCAGAACGATACGAAATATTGGCTATGCCACCGAGATTGAGACAGGCTTCGTATTGACCAAAAAGCAGCTCGTCGCCAATGGGTACCAACGGAGCGCCCTGCCCGCCGAGCGCCACGTCGAGAGAGCGGAAACGGCCCACTACCGGCAGTCCTGTCTCGGCAGCGATGGCGTCGATGTCGCCAATCTGCGTTGTGAGCCCTGATTGCGGCTGATGAAAAATCGTGTGGCCATGCGACGCAATGGCTTCGGGCTTAAGTTTGTTGGCCGTGATGAAATCTCTGGCAACTCTGCCAAAATAATGTCCGAGTTCGACATCGGCCTGTGCATATTCCAACGCAGAAGAATGGTCGAGACTCAACAATCGTTGAGTCCATTCATCAGGATAGCCTACGGTTTCGGCAGCCAAAACACGGCACTCAGCACCTGACGCACCGACAGCGACCTCGCAGCAGGCAAGATCGACACCGTCCAACGACGTACCCGACATTAATCCAACGACTTCCATATACGTTTCAGAACTGATAATTTTCTGCAAAAATACAAAAAAAATGCCATATCGTGATATTTTTTGCACGAATTGAAAAAAAAATAGTATCTTTGCATTTTCAAAATTAATGTAAAAATACAAAATACAATACCATGAAAAAAATCATCAACACCCCCAACGCCCCTGCTGCCATCGGCCCCTACAGCCAGGCTGTTCAGGCTGGAAACACGCTTTACATCTCGGGTCAGATTCCTATCAACCCCGCTACCAAAACGGTGCCCGAAGGCATTACCGCCCAGACCGAGCAAGTGATGCAGAACATCAAGGCCATCCTCGACGAGGCGGGCTACACATTCCAGGATGTGGTCAAGTCGACCTGCCTGCTGGCCGACATGGAGTATTTCAAACCCATGAACGAGGTCTACGCCAAGTATTACAATACCGACTGCCCTGCCCGCGCCGCTTTCGCCGTCAAGGGGCTGCCCATGGGTGTCCTGGTCGAGATTGAAACTATTGCTGTCAAATAATAAAACAAGATATGGATTTTAGCTTCACCAAACAAGAAGAACTCTTCCTGCAGATGATTCGCGAGTTTGCAGAGAAAGAAGTAAAACCCCTCGCCGCCG
>CADCPQ010000059.1 GCA_902803395.1 uncultured Bacteroidota bacterium | reverse complement strand
GATTTCTATAACCCAACCCCGGACACCGATTATCATGGCTAAAGCAAAGACATATTATTTTTGTCAGGAGTGCGGCTACCAGTCGTCGAGTTGGCTCGGACGCTGCCCCGAGTGCGGCAAGTGGAACACCTTCGACGAGGAGGTGGTGAAAGCCGCCACCCCCACCCGGACTGCGACAAAAGCGGGCGTCTCGACCCCGAAACGCATCCAGGACGTCACCTACAGTGAGACCCAGCGCATACCGACCCGCTGCGGCGAGTTCGACCGTGTGCTCGGCGGCGGCATCGTGCCCGGCAGCCTGGTGCTAATCGGCGGCGAGCCCGGCATCGGAAAGTCGACTTTGCTGCTCCAGACCGCCCTCGCCCTCAATAGCCGTAAAATACTGTACGTCAGCGGCGAAGAATCGGAACAGCAGATAAAAATGAGGGCCGACCGGCTGAGTGGCGAGCGTGGAGTGGCGAGCGGTGAACTTTATGTGGTGTCGGAAACGGCGACGCAACGCATTTTCGAGCACATCGATGCCGTCGGCCCGGACGTCGTCATCATCGACTCAATCCAGACCGTGAGCACCGAACACATCGAATCGTCGGCGGGCTCCATTTCGCAGATACGCGAGTGCACCGCCGAGTTCCAGCGCTACGCCAAGGAGAGCGGCGTGCCCGTGCTTCTGGTCGGCCACATCACCAAGGACGGCAGCCTGGCCGGACCGAAAGTCATGGAGCACATCGTCGACGCCGTGCTGCAGTTCGAGGGCGACAAAAACTATGGCTACCGCATTCTCCGCGCCCAGAAAAACCGCTTCGGCTCCACCGCCGAGATCGGCATCTTCGAGATGGCCGAAGGCGGCCTGCGCGAGGTGGCCAACCCCTCCGAGTTCCTCCTCTCGCAACGCGACGAAACGTTGAGCGGCGCCGCCGTGGCCGCCACTCTGGAAGGTGCAAGGCCGATGTTTGTCGAGGTGCAGTCGCTGGTGAGCAGCGCCGTCTACGGCACCCCCCAGCGCAACGCCAACGGCTTCGACCTCAGGCGCATGAACATGCTGCTTGCGGTGCTCGAAAAACGATGCGGCTTCAAACTCGGCGCCAAGGACGTGTTTCTGAACATCGCCGGAGGGCTGCGCGTGAGCGACCCCGCCATCGACCTCGCCGTGGCCTGCTCGGTGCTGTCGAGCAACGTCGACATCGCCATCCCGCCAACCGTATGCTTCGCCGCCGAGCTGGGACTGAGCGGCGAGGTGCGCCCCGTCAGCAGGCTCGAGCAACGCATTGCCGAGGCCGACCGCATCGGCTTCGAAAAAGTGTTTGTGTCGCACTACAACGCCCGGCAGCTGGACCGTCGCCGCTACCACATCGAGATTGTGGACGTAAACGTGATTGAGGAAGCCTTCCGCAAACTTTTTGCCTAATCGTTTATAAATCAGGCCAAAAACAGCATTTGTTCGGCCACAGGAAGGACTCCGCCGCTGCCTGCTTCAGGCCTGCGACCTTGTGGAGCGAACCAAGGCCGATGTAAGGCCGACCTTAACCCGAGGAGAACCCATCCAAACCATTGATTAACAATAGGTTATAATATAAAACACAACCGCCTGATTTTCAGACGGTTGCATTTTTAGTGGATTTTTTCCCGATTTTTGACTGTCCGAAAGGTTTCCGGCATTACGGTCTCTCGGCGCAGACGCGGATGGTGTAGTCGGGGATATCCAGCATATAGTCTGGAGGATTGCCGTCGAGGTCTTCGAGGATGAAAGTGATGTAACCGGGCTCGAAGTCGAAGCGCAGGTTCTCGCCGACGGTTATGGTGTCGATTGGCACTCCTGCATCGTCATAGTAGTAATAAGTGACCGGAACGACGTAAGGCAGGGGGTTCTGGCGACCTTCGTTGTAGATGTAGGCATGAACCTGGCCATTCTCGACAACGTCGGTGGTGAGGGCGTTCCAAGCCACGCGGGCATAGTAGTAATCAATAAATGCATTGGTCACCCAGTTGGAAGCCGTGATGGTCACATTGGCCGAGACGGTGCGGTAGTCGAGGTCGTCCTCGCGATCGCAAG
This sequence comes from uncultured Bacteroidota bacterium, assembly GCA_902803395.1. Taxonomy (GTDB): domain Bacteria; phylum Bacteroidota; class Bacteroidia; order Bacteroidales; family P3; genus Colimorpha. The sequence goes on along the minus strand of CADCPQ010000059.1, from coordinate 1,408 downwards.
AGGTTGTCATTGCGAGCATTAGCACTGCTACTAAGGGAATGATAATCTTTTTCATTTTGAATTGGTTTTTGATATTTTTTACTTGTTAAATCTGGTGCAAAGATACAAACTTTTTTTAAAGGAAAACCCGAAAAGTTTCGGAAAATTATTTTTTCCCTTATTTATGCATCTTTCAACACGCTGGATTTCAACGACAATGTTGTGTTTACTTTAACGTTAATTATCGTCAATTGACCGTAAATTTTTCGTAAATTAAATTTTTGATAATTATCGGATAAATTTACGGCAATTCACGTTCAAAGTCTACCGCAGGACGAGTTTTTTGGTGGTGGAGCCCATGGGGGTGATAACGCGGACGAGGTAGATGCCGCGGGGCCAGGCCGCGAGGTCGATGGTCTTGGAGAGGCCGTGGGCCTCGTCGGCGTATACGAGGCGGCCCTCGGCGTTGTAGGCCTCGACCTGCGTCAGTCCGAACGACGACAATACCTGCACCCTGTCAGCCGCCGGGTTGGGCGTCAGCAATACGTAGCGCCCCACACCGTCGACCATCTCCACAGCCGTCGTGTCGCCACCCTGCCCCGTGGTGTCCACCGCCGGCGGCGGCGTAAGTATCGGGAATATGCCGAGCGTAGCAGGAGCAGAGCCGCGTCTGTAGGCCGTATACGGCAATTGGTTATTTACCGCCGTCAGGCTTCTCACGAAATCTGAATAAGGCATACACGGAGTTGAAAACATCATCATCATGAACGATCTGTTTGGGACAATGCTGCAATTGACAGTATGTAGCATATTATGATTCTGCGCTGCTACATAGAAAGAGTCCGCAATACTTATAGCAGAATCGAAATAGACTTCACGAATATCAAATTCATGTATATCAAATACGCCACCAGAACTAACATCATCGAAATCCCATATACCATACATTTGTTCAGGACTAATAATCGTACCCAGATTATACCGGTATGAATAATTTCCATCATTAAAACTATACGGGAAATACAAATGGCTTACAATCGGGTCAATATATCCACACCTGACTGACTTTAATATTTGCATGATTCCTACAGTGTCAAAAATATGAATATATAATGTATCGAAAGTATGATTCAAACAAGTGTCAGCAAACGAAGACCATGGATCACTTGTTATTACAGAATCATATGGAGGAAGATTTATCAATATAGCAGCCAATCCATATATGGTCAACACAGTATCTGTTATATACAATTGCGACCCTATGTCGTGACGTACTACATTAGGATATGAGCTTCCTGCATTATACCAGGATCCTGCTGTGTCTTCACAATTTGTTTGCCACGGTTTGTCCTGATAATATCCGAGATTTCGCAAAGTATAAACGGGTATATCTTGAGCAATGCCTTGCACCGCAACAGACATTATTAAT
>CADCPQ010000058.1 GCA_902803395.1 uncultured Bacteroidota bacterium | reverse complement strand
TTCATATCAATCTATGCCGTTCAATTCGACAAAGATACAGAAAAATCCATAATTCTGCAAAAAAACTTATGTTTGGACGCACTAAAAAAAATCAATCTTTTTGGGGCCGTTTCGCAACGCGTTGAGAATCAGGTGTCGGGATAGGTTCGGGTCGGGTTTGGTTCGGCCTAAGGTCGGACAAGGGTGCTGTCGGCCTCTTCAAAGGCCGTCAGTCGGGCGACGTTGGCATTGTAAATCTTCAGGAATGAGCGACTTATGTGGTCAAGATATTCCGACGAGTAGTCGTGCCATTCGAAATCCTGCTCCATGTGGCGGCGGAAGGCTTCGGCGTTCACCTCCAGACATGGGTCGGGCATGAGGCGCCAGCAGTAGCCTTCGAGTTGGAGGCGTCCGCGGAACAGAGGCTCGAGGCGGTCGTAGGCATACTGCGTGAGGTAGACGGGGCGGTCGAAGTTATTGTTGGCCAATATGTTGGAGAACCGCGCATAGCCTATGAGGTTGATGTTGTGAATCGACATGTCGGGGCGCAAACCTTCGACGTGGTGCAGCTCCCAGAGGGGGAAGGTGTCGTTGTCGCCAAAAGCGAACAGGATGGCGCCATTGTCGCACGACTGCAGGTGGTTGAAGGCGATGTCGTGGACGGCGTGGCGGTTGTGGCGGTCGTGCTCCTGCCAGTTGGCGGCACACATCCAGAGAGGAGTGGCCAGCAGTATGGCCAGCACTGTGCAACGTGCCGCGCTGGCCTTGCCCCACATCCGCCGCAGCAGGTCGGTGGCTCCAAACCCAATCCACATGGCCACGGCGTAGAACGACAGCACGTAGGCGTAGTCCCTCTCGCGCGGCTCGTAGCATGGATGGTTGAGGTAGATGTTCAAAATCGGACCGCCGAAAAGGAACAACAGCAGTGGCAGGGATATTGAAAATCGAAACTTCAGGATTGAAAATTCCGGTTCTTTTTTTCGTTCTCCACACACAAGTCCCCAGATGGCGAGCAATAGTGGTATAATGAAGAAAATCAGCTTGTTGTCGCCGTCACGCTCGCGGACGCCGAAGTTGTCCAATATGTAGCGTCCGTACATATAGCCCAGCTGGTAGGTGACATAGTAGCGCAGGTTGGCCCACAGGCCGTCGCCGCCGCCCGACCATTCGGCCTCACGTTCGCGGTCGCCGTCGCGCTCTCGCCACATACGGGGGTATAGCGGCGCCTTTGCATATTGGTCGCGGGCTATGTAGCTGCGGAAACTCTCGACCGTGGCGGGATTGCCCTCGTTGATGGGAGGGTCGGCCTTGGCCATCAGCGGCACCGCAACGTAGGGTGTCAGACCCAGCAGGAAAAAGAAAACTAAAATCGTTGAGCGTAAAGCAAGTTTGGGGATGCAGCGGGTGCACGTCGGCCTACCGCCGCTAAGTTTTCGTTTTATAACGACGGCCATAATCGCCGGCAGGGTGAGCAGAGTCATCAGGTGGACGCACACGCCCAAACCGAGCAGCAACGCCACAAGATAAAGCCGGCGGACATTGCCATAGCGGCTCCAACGCAGTGTTATCCAAACCGTTAGCGAACAGAACAGCATTGCCAGCGCGTACACCTCGCTTTCCACTGCCGAAAACCACGCCGTGTGGCAGAAAGCGTAACACAGCGCTCCGATGGCGGCGCCGACCTGTCGGATTGAAAAGTGAAAAGTGAAAAGCGAAAAGCGAAACTCCGGCTTTTCGCTATCGATTAACAATATGGTGCTGTACAGCAACGCTGCTGTTGCTCCGGCGACCAAGGCGCTCAGCAGATTGCAGCAGAACGCCACACTGCCCGGAGTCGGTGCCAGGAGGCAAAATAGATGCGCAACAAGTTGATACAGAGGTGCTCCCGGGGGATGGCCCACCCACAGGCCGTTGCTGACGGTGATGAATTCGCCGCAGTCCCACCAGCTCACCGAACGGTCGGCGGTGAGAACGTAAACGGCAGTCGACAAAATAAAAACTACCAGTTCACCACAGCTTTGTTGAACACGTCTTCGCATAATTCGGTGACGATTTCGCTAACCAGACCCTGCTCCACGGCCGAGAAATCCTGCGATGCCGAGTAGTCGCGGTAGCGCGAAAACTGCTGCTCGAAGTCGGCGTCGGGGTCCTTGGTGTTCACAAAATTGGCTTTGATTGTGATAGTCAGGCGGTTCATCGACACCTCGTCGCCCGAGGTGAGGGCCGATGCGCGTGTGACGTAGCCCGTAATCTCGCCCGAGAGTTGAAGGTCGCCGCCGTCGTCGACGACAGTCAGCGAAGTCTGCGAGGCAAACATATTGCGCAGCTCGTCGCTCAGCGTCTGGCTCAGCTGCGGGTTCACCGTCGAGGCGTAGTTCGGGAACTGTTTGACCGAAATGGTTTTGGCGCCCGGCGGAATCGAGGCTCCGGTGAACGAGTAGCCCCCGCTGCAGGCGGCGAAAACGAGAAGCGAGAAATGAAAAATGAAAAGCAGGACGGGGCTGAACCTTCCTGTGTTTTTATCGTATGCAATGCTCTTTTTCATTTTCCAGTTCTCGTTTTCAATTTTTAATAGTCTCTCGAGTCCTCGTCGATGCGCTGCTCGTCCTCCAGCTGCCAGAGCAAGAAATCGGCCTGCTGCATAACGTAGTTTAGCACCTCGACCTTGGTGGTCAGCGAGGTGATGTTCGATATATCAGTGACCAGTTGGTCAACCCTTTGCTTGAATGCGACGTCCATATTAGTTTCTGTTTTTGAAATTGCAAAAATACACAAAATTCCCGATACGGCAAAAATAAATTTTGCCGAACGGGAAAATATTCGTAACTTTGCAGCGTCGTTTCCGTTCCGTAGAGGCTTTTAAATAAACACAGATGAACAAGAAATTATTATTTGCCGTGCTATTGACTGCCGTGATTGGCTGTGGCGCAATGGCGCAGTCGACGTTCACTCTCCGATTGGGCTCGGGTATGCTTTACGACGATTTCGGCATGACAAAATCCGCGGGCTCGGGGCAGCAAGAGGCCGCCGACCCAGTGAAAAGCCCGAGCATAGGCTTTACTTTCGGTGCGGAATGGAGCCACCAGGTCAAAGCCGTCGATGGTTTGTCCTTCGTGCTCTCGCTTGATGGATTTTATAACGGTCCGACCAAAGAATTGAACGAATATCTTGATAAAGAGCATGATAGAGTGACGGGGTTGGGCGCCGATATGACTATAACGAGGCCGTCATTCCTGAATTTCCCGCTTATGCTGGGCGCCCAATACGGTTACGATGCAATTCCCGGCATAGGCATCTACACAACTCTGGCGGCCGGTGCGAATCTTCGCTACACCACCCCCATGACATTCGAATACGTCATTGTATACGACAACAGTGTACCGTATGGCACTGTTAATCAAACAATCGAATTTATCTTCCAGCCAGTTGTCACGTTCGCGTTCCGACTGACAGCCGGCATGGTTTTCAACGATAAATTTTCTGTCGAAATGGGCTATCTCAACCTCGGTACCGGCACTGCCAACACCGAAGGCCATGAAACCATCAGCTCGAGTGTCGCAAACACCACAAGAACAAACAAGGCAAGCCCTGTGACGAACACCCCGGAAATATTCACCCTGAGTCTGGGTATCAGGCTCTAACCATTTTTTGCGCAACGCCATCATAATTGTTTTTTTCGCGGGCCGGCAAAAAATATTTGCGGCGGGCACAATATTTCGGGTCCGGTGGCGTTATTTATGGTGATGAAACGCAGCCGCCATATAACCGTCGCCGTCGTGGTGCTGCTCCTGGCCGCCATGGCCGCGGGGTGCAGCAGCCGCGGGGTTCATATGCCCAAACGCCGCAAGCCGCGCCACTGCGACTGCCCCACTTTCAGCCTGCAACAAACTGACACTGTGCATTATGCCTACTCGTGCTGAAGCCGAATCCACACTCAAGCGATGGCTGCCCGACGGGGCCGTGTCGAGAGTGTGCGACTATCTGCTGGCCAACAACGTGAGCCTGCGCATAGCCCGCGAGCGCACTTCGAAACTGGGCGACTACAGGCCACCGCAACGCGGCGCCGCAAACCATGCCATCAGCGTCGACGGCAGCCTCGGCCGCGAGTTTTTCCTCTTCGTGCTGCTGCACGAAATGGCGCACCTCGAGAACCGCCGCGACAACCCACGGTCGGCGTCACACGGCCACGAATGGCAGGCGCAGTATGCACGGCTCATTGTCGACTACCTCGACTGCTTTCCGCCCGACCTACAGCCTATGCTGGCAAAGTATGCGTCGCGCATTCCCCTCAACCGCAGACTGTTGGCCGAAATCGAAGCCCACATGAAGGCCATGACTCCCGGACATGAGGCCGGCCTGACGCTCGACGACCTGCAAGCCGGCGACCTCTTCAGCCTGCGCCGCCGCCCCGGCACCCTGTACCGCGCCGACGAACGCCGACGCACCCGATGGCTCTGCACCTCGCTGTCCGACGGCCGCCGCTACCTCGTCAGCGGACGCGCCGAAGTCGAGCCCGCTCCAAAAACACCAACACACTGATTTCCAGTGTATTAATACACAAATACATAATTCCCTGAGAATCAACCTCTAAGACTGGTTCGGGTCGGGTTTGGTTCGGCCTTACATCGGCCACGCCTCGGCCACCGTTTCCGCAACCGCCACCTTTATGCATACAAAAACCGATGTAAAGGCGACTACACCGCAGTGCGTCAGCCTTTTACATCGGATTATTTATCGATTCCGGTGGCTTAGTAGCTCTTGCGGCGCAGGTTCTGGTCGGTGCCCATGACACGGCTGGAGCCGCTGACCTTGTAGTTGGACTTGACCACGCGCGACGAGTTGGTCTGCTTGCGCTGGTACATGTGTTCGCCCGATGCCGTGCTGCACGAGGCGGCGACGAGACCGAGGAGCAGGATTGCCACGGCGGCGATTTTGGTGCTGACTGTTTTTTTCATATCTGTTTCCGTTTGTTTCAATAAATGGTTAGAAGGTAGCCGTCGACGGCCGTTGAATATTGATACAGAGGGCATTGCGAGCCACCGAGGGGTTGGCCGTTGTAGGTCTCGAAGGTGGCGTTGCACTCGGGGCAGCGCAGCACGGCGGAGCCGTAGTGGTCGTCGATGTCGGGAAAATTGGCCTCGGTGTCGGGCAGCAGGCAGTCGTCGTTGTCGTTGGGGCAGGCGCACTCGAAAGCCGTGAACTGGTCGCTGCCGGTGAGGGCCATGCGCGTCACGTAGATGCCTTTGAGGCCGCGGTTGACCACAACAGCGTTGCCGATGGTGTTGAGGGCGTGCCACTTGTGATCCTCGAGGTTGATTGTGACGCCTTCGCCATAGACTGCGCGGCAGGCGCCGTCCTTGTTGCAGGAGGTGGCGATGGCGAGGCAGCAGGCGCCGACGGTTGCTATGAGCCTGAGTGTGTTCATTTTGCGTAGTCGGCGTAGATTGTTGTCATAACCACCCGGGCCACCATGGCGAGGGTTTGCGGATTGATGGTGCTGAGGTCGTCGCTCACGGTGTGCCAGTGGGTGAAGAAACTGCACTCGGGCGAGTTCTGCACGATGTCGATAGTGGGGATGCCGGCAATCTGGTTGACGTACAGATGGTCGTCGAGGATGGGGTCGGTGCTCTTGTTCTGGAACACATCCGAGTAGCCCAGGGCGGCGGCCACATTCCACACCTTGTCGGTCAGACCCGGAGCGTAGTGGCGGCTGATTTCCTCCTTGGTGTAGCGCGGCTGCGAAGTGCCGACCATATCGAACAGGATGCCGTAAACGGCTGTGTAATAAGGTCTATGCGGCGTTTGAGCCCAGTACTGCGACCCTTTGCACCAGGTGTTGTCCTGATAGCTGTCGACCCACTCAGGCTGGCCTTGGTCCTCGAGGTCGAAGAAGACGAAATCGACTCCCACCTGCGGTTTCTGTGTGGCCATCACACGGGCCAGTTCCATCAGCATGGCCGAACCCGAAGCGCCGTCGTTGGCACCCGGCACGGGGTCGTGTCGGCGGGCCTCGTCGGGGTCGTGGTCGGCCCAGAGGCGGCTGTCCCAGTGGGCAGCGAGCAATATGCGCTTAGGCGCCGAGGGGTTGAGCGAACCGATGATGTTGACGCCGCGGGCCTCGGAGCCGTCCCAGAGGGTTGTGGCGAAGGATTGGAGGACGACGGTGTCGCACCAGCCACCCATGCGGTCGGCGATATAGGCGGCACATTTGCGCGCCGCGGCGCTGCCCGGGATGCGGGGGCCGAAAGCCATCTGCGCGGCGGCGTAGGCGTAGGCCGAGTCGGCGTTGAAAGCCGGGACGACTACCGAGGAGTAGTCGGTGGCGTCCGGCGCCTGCGGCGCCGGACGCTTGCCCTTGCCGTTGCAACCGGTAAAAACCATCAAACCCACAATACCTATTATGCCCACTAAACCCAGTAGAGTGGATTTAATGGGGTTAATGGGGTTGATGGGCTTAATGGGCTTAATGGGTTGCATGGGTTGCATGGCTATTATTTTTCCGGTTTATTTCACGCGCTCGCTGTACTCGCAGGTGCGGGTGTCGACCTTGATGCGCTCGCCTTCCTTGATGAAGAGAGGCACACGGACCTGGACGCCGGGTTCGACGGTGGCGTCCTTCATGGCGTTGGTGGCGGTGTTGCCGGCGAAGCCGGGCTCGGTGTAAGTTACCACGGTCTCGATGAACGGCGGAAGCTCGCACAGCAGCGGGGTCTCGGTGTCGGCAGCCACGGTGATTTCCACATACTGTCCGTCTTTCAGGAACTGGGGTGCGTTGATGATATTCTCGGGGATGTAAATCTGTTCGTAGGTCTCGGTATGCATAAACACGTACATGTCGCCTTCCTTATAGAGATAAGTGTAGGGACGGCGTTCCACACGTACCACGTCGATTTTTGCACCGCTGGGGAAGGTGTTCTC
>CADCPQ010000057.1 GCA_902803395.1 uncultured Bacteroidota bacterium | reverse complement strand
GGCCTTGGGGTTGAAGTGGATGTCGGCCACCAGCGGCACCTCGCAGCCGCGCCTGAGGAGTTCCTCCTTGATGCGGCCGAGGTTCTCTGCCGCCTTCACATCGGGTGCCGTGATGCGCACCAGTTCGCAGCCCGCCTCCACCATACGGAGCGTCTGCTCCACGGTGGCGTGGGTGTCCATCGTGTCGGTATTCGTCATGCTCTGCACGCGAACGGGTGCTCCCCCGCCCAGCGTCAAGTTGCCTATATGTATCTGTCTGCTCATAAATGTCTTTACTATAAATCCAATGATACTCCGTTTTGAATAATATGGATACGTTCCATTGATTTGCCTGCTTTCTTCAAGTTTACAATAGACATAATCTCACACACTAAAGCTGTAATTCCACAAACAATAGATGTTCCATATAAGACTACTGGAGTTCCAGGGTCGTGGTTCGGTTTAGCTGATGATATTGCTCCAAGAGTTCCAAAAAAACCAGCACCAAAAGATGCACCAAGAACTCCAAACTGACAATTGGCACTACGTTTTAGATAATATGATGGTGGCATAATGCGAACAGGGTCAACAACAACGCTCATGCCATCCATATCCAAAGAATGGTTATTCGTAAAATTGATATACCGCCCATCATAGAAACGTATTTCACGTAGGGAATGAACATCAATAGTGTATTCCTCATCTCCTTCTGCTTGAGGATAGCGAGTATAGTGAACTTGGCCTTTTTCCACTTTGGTCACAACAGAGAGATATGCTTTGCCTTGCTCCGTCACAAGTGTGTCCTGTGCATTAGCAGTAAAGCTCATTGAAGCAATCGCCGCGCATATCAACATTATCTTCTTCATTGTCTGTCTGTGTTTATTTCGCTGTCTTATTTCATTCATCAGTTCCTTGTTTATATGTCAGACATTATTTGCGTTTGTATGTGTAACTGTTCTGATGCGGGTCGTCTGTATAAACCATTGCCAGTTTTTTCTCGGAAAGTTCCTTTACCGCGAATTTCATTATGCCTATTTCATTCGACGATAATGTTAGCTCGTCCTGATTGTCATTGAGTGTCCAACTGCAAGAGGAAGTATGCCAATTTAACGGTACAGTTTGTGTCGTAGCGAAACTGATGGTCGCCGAACTGCCTTTGCTAAATTTCATGTCACCAAAGACGACACTCCCATAGATATAATCGCCATCCGTCATGGTATTGAGGTCGTTCTCGGTTGGGCTTTGTCTCACCCATTCGCCAATAATTAAATCGGCGTTATCCTTGCTGCAGCCAACCATCAGCCCGATGCCGCACAGAACGGCTAGTGTCAAAATCGCTTTCTTCATAATTCTGAAATATATAAGACAAACATTCAATCACGATATTCTTGCGATAGTGCGTTGCAAGCTCAGAACTTGCGACTTGAGCTGCTTGATTTGCTCTTGGAGGTTAGCGTTCTGCGAACGCAGACGGCGGTTTTCCACCTCAAGTTCATATACCGTAGGCTCACGGTACTCTTCCTTGGCTTTGGCGGTAGCATCGCCTATCGTCTCGTCGTTGAACATCTTACCCACCTTGTCCTGGTCGGCCATGCGGATGAGTTCAGACGGAAGCACAGGCATATCGAAACCTGTGTCGTCCTCGACGTAAACCATGCCATTTGCAACCTTGGTGACGACCCCGCCGCCTACGGCATTGACAAACTTGACTTTGTCACCAACCTGAAATTTAGACTGTTCCATTTTTTGTCGACAAAATTAACTGCCTGCAAAGTTACGAATATTTTTTCGAACTCCGGCAAAAAATAATCTAAAAATCCACGACTCACTCGGCTCTGGCGTACACATCGTGTCGCAAACGCAAGGCCTGAAGCAGTCCGCGAAGCGACAGGTAGATCATGAAAGCCGTCCACAAAATGTTGTTCCACATCGTGATGTCGAGTACGGAACGGTTGCCGGCCACGGCTTTCAGCCCAAAATAGACGGCAAAAAAAGCCGCCGTGGCCACAAACATGGCGTTGCGCATTGTGCGTCCGGCTGTTGCGCCGATAAATATCCCGTCGAACAGGAACGCCGCAAAACCGCACACCGGAATGACGAGCACCCAAAACATATAGCCTGACGCGCCCTCGATGATTCCCGCGTCGTCGCTGAACAGCCGCAAAAACCATTCACCGCCAACGGCATACATAGCTGTGAAAACCACCGTTAACCCCAGCCCCCAAATCACGAGCCATCGCACAGCCGAACGCAAGTTTCGCGGGTCGCGGGCTCCGATGTAGCGTCCCACAAGGCTTTCGCCAGCATAGGCAAAGCCATCCATAATATAGCTGAACAAAGTGAAAAACTGCAGTAAAAGCGCGTCGATAGCCAACACCTCGTCGCTCATGCGGCCGCTGGCGGCAGTGATGAAAGTGAACACCGAAGCCAGACAGACGGTACGCAAAAAAATGTCGCCGTTGAGGCTGAAAAAGCCTCGCATATCACGCCAGTGCAGCGCCGACTTGATCAGATTTTTCGGGATTTCCAGATTCAGAACCCTCAATTTCTTTCGCAAAAAGAACGCACCCAACGCAAGACCCGAATACTGCGCGACAACTGTGCCGAGTGCGACACCGGCTATGTCCCAGTGAAAAACGAGCACAAACAGCAGAGAACACAGTATGTTGACCACATTGAGCACGATAGCAATCCACATAGGCGTCCGAGAGTCCTGCATCCCTATGAACCAGCCTTTTACAGCGTAAAGTCCCAGTGTGGCCGGCGCTGCCCAAATACGGATGAAAAAGTAAATCATCGCCATACGGAGCACCTCGTCGCTGCCCTCGAAAATGAGCAAAGCGAGTCGGCTCAGGGGCCATTGCAGAAGCAACAACATCGCAGCAATGGCCAATGCCACCACGCAGGCACGTATGAGTATCCGCACAGCTTCGTCCATCCGTCTGGCACCGTAAGCCTGAGCCGTCATCCCCGACGTCCCCATACGCAGGAAACCAAAATTCCAATAAATCAGGTTGAAAATCGAGGCACCGATGGTGATGGCCCCGATGTGTGCCGCCGAAAGGTGGCCGACAATTGCCATATCGACCATGCCGAGCAACGGCACGGTGATGTTGGTAATGATGTTAGGCAGCGCGAGCGACAGTATGCGACGATTCATCACTCGACCTCACATTGGGCGCAGTTTAGCACTTGACGGGTGGCAGCATCGGTTGCAAACGCCACGATATGAGCGTTTTTGACATCCTCTACCGACTTAAGGGCGACCTTAATACGACCTTGATATATCTTGCCGGCTGACGCTGAGGATGTTACCTCGACACCCCAAAGATCGGTGATGACCTCGCGCAAAATGTGGTTGTGGGAGTATTCCGGGTCGGTACCTGTCGGGGTCAGTTGCGGGTATTTGAGCGAGTCCTCGGTAACAGCAAGTGTTATGTTGAGCGGGTAGTCGACATCGGCCAAAAGCTCGACATTGAAAGTGATGTCGGTAGAATCACCTGTTTGCGTGGCTGTTACGTCGATAGCGACTTTGGCCTGTTCAGACCCCACGGCATTTATGGACGAGCCAATGCCGCTGATTGCCGGAGCACCGACAAAGAGGTCCCACTGGCCATTGACGTTGGTACGGTTGAGCATAGCCGTCGGACGATAGCTGACGCCGAAATAGCGAGCCCACTCGCCACCGTCGTCGGTGCGGGTGTCAAGGCCAGCCAAAGGTTCTTCCTGGTAGTGGGTGATTGACATAACCACAAGGCGCGAACCGAGAGATTCGTGAATGGCGTCAAGAGCAGCGTCGGCATTCGGGCAGTTGGAGCAACGCGGACCAGTGTATTTTTCGACAAGGGCGTTGTGACCGTGGTCAGCCACTGCTGAACCTTCGCTCCACATTATTTCGGGACCGGCATAGACGGTGTAGTTACCGTTGGCGTCGGGCTCGATTTTGTCGCACGAGGCGAACATAAGAGCAAGTGCAAATATCGGGATTGCTATACGTTTCATATTATTTAGATTTAAATTTAGAACGAAGTTGTGAGACTGAAAGTCAAGCCGTTGGAAGCAGGTACCTGACGGCAGACTCCGCCGATGCACAGCAATCCTTCGCGCTGTTTGCCGTAGCCGACGGTGACGCGGGTGGCCTGATGGTTGTAGCCGACGGAGAGGTTGTAATAGTTGCCTATGCCATCGTTGTATGCATACTGGTCGGAGGCTGACACAAACCAGTGACGGCCGATATTCCATTCGACGAGCCCCATCACCCAGTCGCCAGCACGACGGTCGGCCGAAGTGGCCGTGTAGCGCGAGTCGCTGCCGAGCCATTCAGCCTCGAAGCGCAAACGGTGCTGCTTGTTGACTTTCCAAGTGAGGTCGGCAATGAGCACGTTGTTGTGATGCAGACTGCCGGCGTGGCCTTCGACAACGGGGTTGAAAACCTGATAGGCGTAGGTGGCAGTCAGTTTGAGTTTTGAGTTGAGTTTTTTAGCGACTTCAACAGAAAAATCGCCATAGTACAGGTCGCCTGTCGACAGCCATTTCGAGGTATAGCCTTCGGTGCCGCGGCCACCAACCTGGGTGGTGTCCAAACCGGTGATTACAGCACAGTTGAAGCTAAGGTCGGTACCATATTTGCCGCCAAAAAGCGAGCCCTTGGGAATACTGTAAATCACGTCGGCCTGCATACCCATCTCGCCGGTTGTCTGGGTGGCGTAAGGATAGAGCGACAGGAAAGCGTAGGTGTGCTGCTTGGTGATGGCGGGTATGTAGTTGATGTAGAGCATCTGGCCGCTCTGGCTGCGAACCGAACGGAAACTCATATTGTCGACACGTTTGGCCTGAACCTGTGCACTGAAACCGCTCTGCGAGTAGCCTGCGCTGACCATAAGAGCCTCACCCTCACGGTAGATATAATCGTTGTCGGCACTGGGGTCTTGACCTTTGCGGGCATATTCAGTCTGCAACGTCCAGTTGCCGTAACTCATGTCGAGACGGGCCGCTCCCGCACCAACGTTGTGGGGCAGATTGAGTTTGTATTCGGGATTTTCGGGCTGGAATATAGTCTCGTCACCCTCGTATTTACTCACAAATCCAGCGCCAAAAGTGAGGCGCAACTTACTGTCGGCCATCGACTTAACGACACTGTTAAGATTCACCTCGCCGTCAAGGCCACGGACAATGCCATCAGCATAGTTCCAATAATAGCGCTGTTTGCCAGCCAATGCCTTGATGGTCACGCCGTTGACTGGCCGGAAAGCCACATTGACACCGAGCAACGAATTGTCGAGGCCGAGGTAACGGTCCTCGTAAGTGCGCAGAATCATGCCGCTTCCGAACTGCTCATAGAAATTACCGGCGGTGACTGTCAATTTGTCGGTGCTGTACGACAGGAAATAGTTGGCCAAGCCCTGGCCTTTGTAAAGATTTTTCGGTTCAAAGCCCAACAATGGGTTTTGGTAAGCCTCGAAACGCAGACCAGCACTGAAATTGCCGTTCTGATAAAGAATGTCGGCACGGGCGTTGAGAAGCAGTTTTTCATCCACATCCTGTGCGCCGATTACAGAATCGGCGTGAGACATCTGCAAATCAGTCTGGAAACTGCCGGTGATATGGCCGCCGGCAATACCCTGGGCTCTTGCTGTGAATCCGGCTACAACAAGCAACAACAATGCCGCTAAGCGGTATATAACTTTCATAACTATTTATTTTTCAGAATTTTCGAGCAATTCTTTCACTTTCTCAATCAGTTCTTCCTCGTCACCATCTACAAATGTTGTGTGCTGGTAAACGATTTCGCCATTGCCGTCGATAATGAACGTGTGGGGAATGTCGCCGACATTCATGGCACGTTTCATGTTCTGATTTGGGTCGAGATAGATTTCATAAGGCCATTTCTTGCCTTCGGCGTGTGGTTTCACGCGGTTCGAACTGCGGGCATCATCGATAGAGATGGCAACCAGTTTGACGCCAGTTTCCTCCTGCCACTCCTCATACACTTCCTTGATAGTGTTGAGTTCGAGGTTACAGGGTTTGCACCATGTTGCCCAAAAACTCACAATTATGGGGCGGCCGTCGTTCTGAATAACTGATGACTGAACGGTTTGTCCGTCAAGGGTTTTAAGACTGATATTGTCGGGCAGTTTGGCGTTTTGGGCGTTGATTCCGGCAATTGCCACGAAGCTCAGGATGATGGTAAAAATTATCTTTTTCATGGTTGTGTTTTTATAATACTACTTTACTAATTTGTCCGTCATGTTATGTAATTCTTGCACAAAAATGCTGTTTTCTTTGTCAGCAAGTTCATTTTTTGCAAGTTTTATTTCGTTTTCAAGCATTTGCGCCGTGAATGGGGTTGACTCGTTGTCGTCGATGTCGTCACGCAATTGGAATGCCATTCCATAATGCAACCCAAACTGCTCGAGTTCTGGGTTTCCGAAAGCGCAGCAGGTTGCCATCAGACGTGCTGTCTTTCCACAAGTTATACGGCTATATGTGTCCATTTCCGAGACGTTGTTGTGGTTTTCTATTTGCAGCAGTTCGGCCGTGGTCATAGCGATAACGGTTTCGATAAGTTTCTGCGTGGCATTGCGGTCGCCAACCTCTTCCATTATCTGCATAACCTGTGCCAAATGGTAGTCGCCTGTCAAAATGGCAGTCCTGTTGTCCCAGCGGCTGTTGACACTTGGCAGACCACGGCGTTCGGCCGAGCCGTCCACCACGTCGTCGTGCAGCAGCGAAGCGTTGTGCAACATCTCGGCAGCAGTGGCGAGTAAAATCGTGCGTCGGTCATTGACGAGATTCTCGTCAAGAATGGCTGTGGAAAGCAATACCAACTTCGGCCTCAGCATTTTACCCATACTGATTGCCAATTGTCCGTCGACTTGCCGCAGCAACTCGACAGACCCCTGACCGAGCCGACGACGGTATTCGTCGACCACTTTCGACAACGCTTGTTCGATAGTCTTCACTGCTTGATTTTTTCGTATATGGAAGCTATCTTGTTATACAGTTGCTTCGATGTCTTGACCAACGGCAACCGGAGCACATTGCTTATCGTTCCTTGTATCTCAAGCAAAGCCTTCACGCCTGCAGGGTTACCCTCCTCGAACAAGGCGTTCATCAACGGAAGCAACTGATAATGGAGCGGTTGCGCCTTTTTCCAGTCACCCTTCATTGCAAACTTCACCAAGGATGACATTTCAGCCGGCATGGCATTGGCAATGACGCTGATGACACCTTCGGCGCCGAGTGCAATCATGGGATATGTGAGTGCATCGTCGCCTGAAATGACCTTGAACCCTGCCGGTTTGTTGCGTATTATCTCCATAATCTGTGCAAGATTGCCGCTTGCTTCCTTGATACCTATCACATTGGGGCATTCTGCAGCTATTTGCAAAGTCGTATCGGCGGCAATGTTCACACCGGTACGTCCCGGAACATTATAGATTATTACCGGAACTGGAGAAGCCTCAGATATGCTTTTAAAATGCTGAGCAAGACCACGTTGATTGGGTTTATTGTAGTATGGAGCAACAGAGAGTATGCCGCTGATGCCATCGAAATTGGTACGTGCTATAGTGTCGGTAACGTTAAGAGTGTTGTTGCCTCCCATTCCGAGTACTATTGGACACCGTCCGGCAACATTCTCAACGATGAACGCCTGAACTGCATTGCGCTCGTTTTCAGTCATTGTGGCAGCCTCACTGGTCGTGCCGAGAGCAACAATATAGTCAGCTCCGCCAGATATTATGTTTTCAATCAGAGTCTCAAGTTTGCTGAAGTCGATGGATTCCTGTTTTCTGAACGGAGTAACCAATGCGACACCTGTCCCGGTAAAAAGTTTGTTGCTGTTAGCCATATCTTAAATTATTTTTTTATTTTACCTAAATAGTTGACAATATTATTGAAAAAGCCCTTAAGTTCGAGTTGTCCCTTGCCTCTGATGATGAGGTCGTAGAGTTCGGAAGCCTCGTCGGTTGTTTCGGCGTAAACTGTTTTCAGGTCAGCCAAAGTTTTGAGGGCTATATATTGCGAGAAGAAATTTTCGTCGCTTGTAGTATCAATCAGAAGGTCATAATGCTCGTCGACGAAATCGCTAATGGCCTCGTCCCGAGGGACACCCCAAAAATCAAGGTCTTCTTTCTCATGGCAGATATATGTTTCGCGGTGGGTTATGACATAATTCAATTCCAGATTTCTGGGCTGCAACCCAATCATTTTCACCCGCTTGCCGTCGTGTTCCATGGCGCGGGCAAAGTGGTTCAGGATATTCCAGTGGCTTTCGTCGCCGAGAATAAATATCACACCTATGTTCTTGATATCATTGATGTTCACAATACGCTTGGCGCGTTTTACCGATTTCAGCTGTCTCAACAGTCGACGACGACGATGTTCTTTGAGGAATTCAAGCATATTACTTTTGATTTATATTGTCAAAATTGTATTTCGAGTTGGCGTTCAAGTTTAAACGAGCGACGATGCCATTGTGTGACACCGTACTGCTCAATGGCGCGATAGTGACTGGCGGTTGGATAACCTTTGTTTGAGTCCCAACCGTATTGCGGATGGAGTTCGTGGAGTTGTTTCATGCGCTCATCGCGGTGTGTTTTGGCCAAAATGCTGGCGGCGGCGATAGACATGAAGCGTCCGTCGCCCTTGACAAAGCACTCATACGGCACCTCGGTCTCGTTGTAGAATCGGTTGCCGTCGATAAGGAGAAAGTCGGGCTTGACTTCACCAATTTTCTTGCCACCCACGACAACCCCTTCCCTATTATCATTATTAATGATGGCATTTACAGCCAGACACATTGCGTGAACCGAGGCGCGAAGAATGTTGAGGCGGTCGATTTCCGGAGCCTCAATCGCAGCCACCGCCCAGGCAAGGGCATCGCGTTCGATTTCGGTGCGTAAGATGTCGCGCTGATGAGCCGTAAGCTTTTTCGAGTCGTCAAGCTGTCCGTTGCGATAACTCTTTGGCAGAATGACAGCTGCGGCATAAACAGGCCCGGCAAGACAGCCACGGCCGGCTTCGTCGCATCCGCACTCAATCTGATTTTTTTTATAGCAACTGGACAACATTTTTCGATTTTTTACGTTACTATGTTATACACAAACGCGGCAGCAATCGCGAGCGCCAGCACCACATCCCATATCCACGGGCGTTTACTGTGCTCCATGTTTTGCAGAAACAGAGTTGCCTGCAGCGAGAACGGCAATGCCATCAGCTGCATATCGAGCGGGAAAACCTGTGAGTAGCAGAGCATTATGGCTCCAGCCAGCATTAGAAGCGATATCGCGATGGCGTTTTTCTGTATGACAACGGTGCGTTCGTTGACGATTCCAATGGCTCCGAAAAGCGCAACAACAAGCAGCAGAATGAGATAGCCGTTGGCCAAAGCGCCCTGAAGCGACACAGGCGACACCCTCAGCCCGAAACGGCCAACCTCGACAGTCAGCTCGTTCCACGCCTCGGCCAATCCGTCGGTGACGAACAGGTAGGTCGCCAAAAGTATGTAAGGGGCAAGAAAACCGAGCGCCATGACCGTCCAGTCGCGCCAGTTGTAAAGCCGGTAGATGATGACCACCAGCAAAAACGACGCCACAAGGCTCAATGCCGGAACATAAATCATGGTGCAGACTCCCACCAACGCCATCACACCGAAAGTCTTTTCGGGCGGTATGGTGAGCAACGTGCTCCTCAACATCAGTTGGTTGGAACTGATGACAAGAATGAAACCTACCAGCACCATCGGGGTCAGTGTTAGCCCGTGCGGACACACACTCATGGCCACAATGTACATCTCGGCAGGCAGCAACGTGTTGTTCGACACCAACTGCACATCGGTTAGGATGTAATTGAAAAGTATGGCCGAAACGACAACGATGACGAGGGCTATGACAACCGCTGCACGGGGTGCCGCGGCAAGCCAACCATAGATTAAGCTGTAAAGAGGCGCATAGCCGTCGACTTCCGGCATCGCGACGGGATTGATTATGGCCTTGGTCCACAACAGTGCCACCGTGGCCACGATGATGGCCAGTTGCATGACGGTGTTTGTGCGGAACAATTTAAGCATAACGGGTCGGGTTGAAGACGGGTTTGGGTCGGGTTAAGTTCGGCTTTTTAACATTTCCTTTAACATTTGGCTATTGCTTGACCAGCTTTGCCACCCTTGCTCCCACGCGAACAACATATACTCCACGCGGCAGCGGTGCGATGTCGATCTCGGTTTCGCCTGTAACTGAGCATTCTATGACACGACGTCCGTCGATGCTGTAGACGGTCATGGTGGTAGGAACGTCTGTGCCGGTCATGACGCTAACACGGTCGGAGGCCGGGTTTGGATAGAGCATGACGGGGATGTTGCGCGCTTCGACTTCGTCGACACTCAGTTTGCGCAGCGCGGCATTGACGGCATGGAGGGCGTCGGCCTTGCCCCACCCCCACTCGTGGCTTATGCTGTCGCGCTCGCGCAGCGGACCGGTGAAAATGTCGTTGCGGGCAGTGGTAAAGAGGCATTCGCGAACATCGTCGACCGTAAGGTTAGGGTTGGCCTGCAGCATCAGGGCCACTATGCCGGTGACGGCGGGCGACGACATGGATGTGCCGCTCAACGGGCCCCACTCGTATACGGTGCTTCCGAACGAACTTGAAAAAGACACGTGGTCGGAACGGTCGGTACGATAGGTGTTATAGGACGAAACCACATTCTTTCCGGGTGCCGATATTTCGGGTTTGTCGACACCGTTGATGAGCGGTCCGCGACTGCTGAAGTCGGTCAGGCCGCCGAGCGTGACGGATGAGTCGAGATGCATGACATCGGCGCCGTGAGCTGCCACCGATATGCACTTCGAGGCGCAGGCAGGTTCGCTCAGGCCGTAGTTTATGTCGCCATTGACATAACCAGGTATGTCGTTGCTGTAGAATGAAAATCCAGTATTGCCGGCATGGTTTTCGAGGTTCCAGACGTTCCAAGCATGGACTATGCCTTCCTGCGCGGTGATTTGGAGCTCAAGTGTGCCTTCGGGAGATTTGCCGGCGTCAATCTGCATATGGGTACGGTGGCTATTACCGAATGGATAGTCGTGCTCAGCCATAACGCTGACAGTCACGGGGTTGCCACCCATGTCGATTGTGTCGTCGATGACGGTGATGCTGTCGGTCGAGTACCACGGCGACATCCACTCTACCGAATCGTTCAGGCGATAGTGTATCCTGGCTTTGAAATCATAGCCAGGTTCGCCCCACATTATGAGAGCCTGTCCGGCTTCATGGTAGTCGCGGACAGAATTGGAACGGGCTATGGTGACAAAGGTGCGCAGGGTGTCGCCGTCTGTTTCGCTGAAATTGCGGCTGACGTGGAAGTTCACATTGCCGTTGTTGCCTGCACTGGTGACGAAAACCACACCTTGCGAAGCCATGGTGTCAATCATCTGGCTCAACAGCGACTCGCCTTCGAGGCTGCTGAAAGTGTACATTCCCCAGCTGCTGTTTATGACCAGTCGGCGTCCTTCGGTTTCGGCCACGTCCTTCATCCATACGGCGGCATCGATCCACGGGGCTTCGTCGAGCAGGAACGACGAAAGGAGCAATTTAGCGTAAGGAGCCTGCCCCTGATATTCGTACACGCCATCCGAGTTTTTCACGCCGCGACCTGCGGCAATGCCAGTCACATGGGTGCCGTGTGTTCCATGTTCGTAAATATTGAGGGTGTCGCATTCGGCCTCAAACAATGCGTCGGTGCCGACAATCTCAGTGCCATAGTTGTATCCTGTGGGATGAGGTGCCGAGTTGCGGAACTGGTCCCACGCGCGCTCGATGCGGCGGTTGTCCAATGCGCGGTTGTTGAAATTGATGTGCTTGTAGTCGAATCCCCAGTCGGTCACGCCGATATAAACGCCATCGCCATTGAACGAGGTGTCGCCAATCACACCCAAGCCACGCTTGACGCTGTCGGTTCGGGTGTCGTAGGTTGTGTTGGAGCAATAAGGTCCAGCCACCGGATGCGATATACTGTATTGCAACACATCTTTGCTCTCGTCGAGCCACTTCACAGCCTCCGCGGGCACGGTAAGGGTTGCCATCTGGCCTACACGGCTGTCGATGCTGATTCCAGCTTTCTCAAAAACGGCTTTGTCGGCCTCCGGCGACAGTTTTGCAATCATTCTGAATTCGGTTGCACCGGCCTTAATCTGGCGTTTCATCAAGGCAATGGTACTAACGTCGCACTTGGCCGACTGTGCCATAGCAACCGTCATCGCGCTCATTGCCAACAAAATAGTCAATATCCTTTTCATATTCTTTATTATAATATGCAACTTGCAAAAATACGCTTTTTTTTTGAAATATAACAAATAAATGCGCGAAAATCTTATTTTTTTTCGCGCAACCTGCCACAATGTGGCAAAAACAGAGGGCGGAATCCTGTTGGACTCCGCCCTCTTTGGTATGGTTTAAATTGTAATTAGACCTCCCAAGTGTCGCCACTGTTAAGCAGGTCGTCCATACATTTGTACTTGCCGATGTTCATCTGCTCCTCCATCTGCTCTTCGTAGAGCTGGGTGTAGCTGACTTTCTTGACGTTGCGGATAACACCGAGAGCCACGGGCAAGTCGCCACCCATATGGGCCAGCATCATGTGGATGCCGGTATCCTCGGTGGTCTCATCATGTACCATGATGTCATCGATGGTGATGCCGTTCTCGCCAATGGTGACAGCCTCAAGGCAACGGCCGTTGAAACGCAGACCTTTCTCCTTGTTCTTGCCGAAGAGCATGGG
>CADCPQ010000056.1 GCA_902803395.1 uncultured Bacteroidota bacterium | reverse complement strand
GAGGCGTTCATGAAGGGGTCTCCGCAGACATTGAGACCGACGTGCTTCATGCAGGTCATGGCGCGTTTGCCGCTGTAAGCCACACCGATAGAGGCCTCGAGGGCGGTTTTCTCGTTGGCGCACCAGTTGGCGACAACACCCTGTTCTTTGGCCTGTTTGGACTTCATCACATATTCGGTAATCTGGGTCGACGGGGTTCCAGGGTAGCTGTTGATGGCGCTACCGCCGGCATCGATAAATGCCTGTGCAATTGCCTCGTCGCCTAAAAGAAGGAGTTTTGACATAATGTTTATTTTTTGTTCTTAAATGATTACAATAAATTGGGTGCAAAGATAATAAAAAAATCCGAATCTTCGCAAATTATTTACAAAACACTGAAAATCAATGTCAATTATCTAAAAAACAAACAAAACGACAACTTTCCGGCCGTCGTTTTTTCTTGTTTTTATTTCCAACGGAGTGTTTCGATGAGGTGGTCGACGTCCTGCTGCAAGTAGTCGAGGACGGGGGCGAGGGAGTCGTTGTTGGGGCTCTCGTTGATGTACAAAGCGCCACACAGGAAATGCTTCACACTGTCGGTAGCCCAAAACTGATAGGTCGAAGCTACATTACGCCCCTTGATATGATAGGTCGTGGCAAAAACGCGGTTTTCTGGGTTCTCGAACTGCTGTTCCTCAACGCCTGACGAAAAATTGAAATGCTGTTCCAACAGACGGTACGACATATCGACTTGACCTCGCAGGCTGTCAGGTGAAAGCATACGGCGATAGGTGAGGAAAACCACTCCGTTCCACTGCGGATAATTGATATCGAGCCACACCTCGTTGAATTTGGATGGCGGAAGTTTCTCGTACTTGACACCACTGGCTGACACCGTCGCAACCTGACGAGGTCGTTTGAGTTTAAGCTCAGCGCTGTCGTTGGCCTCGAAAATGAATGGCAGTGTTAAATACTCATCCCCCATAGGGAGCGTGTCAACAAGCCAGTAGTCGTGTTCCGGCATATTGATGCGCAGGTAGGCCTCAGGCTTGGGAGTGTAGCTGCCGTCGCCGCAGGCGGCAAACAACATGACGGCCAATGCGGCCAGTATCAGGATTTTCTTGTTCATTTCGAGATTTTTATTTCAATAGTAAAACGAAAAATATTGTTAAAAATTGTATCGCGAGTGCAAAATTTCAATTTTTTGTCGTAATTTTGCAAACCGAAACAGACAAAATACTAACTATGCAAGCTCTGATTCTCGCCGCCGGATTGGGCACACGCCTGCGCCCCCTGACCAACGACCGCCCAAAGGCTCTCGTCGAGGTCGGCGGCATGACTCTATTGGAACGCAACCTGCTGAATCTGTGTAGCCAAGGGGTGACACGAGTGGTGGTCAACGTTCACCATTTCGCCGACCAAATCATCGACTTCTTGAACAGCCGCAACTGGGGCACCGAAGTCATCGTCTCCGACGAACGCGACCTGCTGCTCGACACTGGCGGCGCACTGCGGCGCGCATCGCGCTACTTCGTTGATTCCATGAATATTGCGATGTACAACGTCGACATCCTCTCCCCTATCCGTCTGCTTGACCTTGAGGCGGAAATGATGGTTAGCGATGCAGAAGCCGTTTTGGCCGTCAGCGACCGTCAAACTTCTCGTTATCTGCTGTTTAGCCACTCAGGAGAGCTTGTAGGATGGCACAACACAAAAACTGGCGAGTACCTTTGGGTAGACAAACCTATGGACGAGTATAAAGCTTTTGCTTTCAGCGGAATAAGCCTATTCTCCCCTGCCCTTGTCAATCTTATGCCCGAGGCCGACCACCCCTACCCCTTGATTCCCGAGTTGCTGAAACTTGCCAAACATCATACAATCAAATACTTGGAACACAATCCAGAACAATGGCTCGACGTGGGTAAGCCTGACACTCTACAACAAGCCAACCAATTCATAACAAGATATTTATAGCAAAATGAAAGCCTTTCTCCGAGATATTGCCGAGCAGATTTTGCGCGAGCACCCGAACGACACCGACAGGGTGACGGTGGTTTTCAACAACCGCCGTTCGGGCCTCTTTTTGCGCAAACATTTCGCGCAACTCGACAAGGAGAGCTTTTTTTTGCCGAAAATCACTGTCATAGACGACCTCGTGGCACAACTCGGGGGACTCGAAATCGTGCCATCGGAATTCCTGCTTTTTGAATTGTACGACATCCATTGCGCACTCGGCGGCGATAATCGCAAATACGCTACATTTCAGGACTTTATCTCGTTTGGCGATTTGATGATGGCCGACTTTTCCGAAATCGACCTCTATATGGCCGACGCCCGCCAACTATTCATTAACCTGCACGATATCAAAGCAATAGGCGAATGGGACATTAGTGGCAACAGCCTTACTCCGTTCCAGGAGCAATATTTGGAATTCTACCGCTCACTGTATCAATATTATACACAACTTCGCGAACGCCTTTTCGCACAAGGCAAAGCCTACTCGGGAATGGCCTACCGTAACGTGGCTGAACATATTGATTCCATGATAGATATGCACAATATCGGCTATGTCTATTTCGTTGGATTCAATGTACTGTCGGAATGCGAGCGAACCATAATACACGCCTTCTGCAACCGCGGGCTCGGGCAGCTCGTAACCGACGGCGACCCATACTATTACGACGACCCGCGCCAGGAAGCCGGACTTTTCTTGCGTCGTCACAGTGCAGAGTTCTCATCCATAGGTCATTACGAGTCGCATTTCAACCAAGGTCGCAAACACATCACGGTCGTAAAATGCCCCGAAAACGTGCTACAATGTAAGTACGCCGGACAGTTGCTCGCCGACCACAAAGAGTGGGCTGCCGACAACACCCAAACCGCAATTGTACTGGCCGATGAAAAGCTACTTATTCCAACACTAAACTCTCTGCCCGAGGAGATTACAGCCGCCAACATAACCATGGGCTACCCCTATACCGACAGCAACGCCCATGAAATGGTACTCAAACTTTTCTCGCTCTACATACACTCGCGCAGCGGTCGCTACCACCACGCCGATATACTCAATGTGCTGAGCGACTTTCACATCGCTAAACTACATGGAACTAACGACTTACGTACAAAAATAAATCACCAACTTGTATCGCGCAACGTCATTTACGCCGACCGCACACTAATCGGCGAGATGCTTTCGGCCGAGGATTGCGACCCGACACTGACCGATTTTATCTTCGTCGCCGACGGAAAACCAACCGCCGAGTCATTCTGGGATGTGTGCCGCGAAATAGTGTCGCGACTGGCTGCGGCAGGCCTCAACGAGAGCAACCACAAGGAACGCGAAGCATTGGGCTGCATGATTGAAATCGCCAACTATCTCACTGAACTCCAACAAAGTAGACATTATATCGAAAACCTTGAGACGCTGCAAAAAATCTATAGCCGAATAGCCCAACGGCGCTCTGTTTCGTTCTTCGGCCAACCTTTGTCGGGACTTCAAATCCTTGGTATGCTCGAAACTCGAAACCTCGACTTCAAACGGGTCATCCTTCTTTCGGCCAACGAGGGCATTTTGCCGGCCGGGCGCAGTGCCAACACGCTGATTCCATACGATTTAAAGACTACTTTTAACCTGCCGACATACCACGAGAAGGACGCCGTTTTCGCCTACCACTTCTACCGTCTGCTTCAGCGCGCCGAGGAAATCTGGCTCGTGTGCAGCACCGAAACCGACAGCAGTGGAAAAGGCGAACCGAGCCGTTTCATCCTACAGGTCGCCAACGAGCTTGCGCCACGCTTCGTCGAAAATATCGAACTCAGCGAGCAAATAGTTGAAGTTGAGAATCTTGCACCTATACTGACACCACGCAAACCGGCAGAGAAAAGCGACTTTGTCATGCGGCGGCTCAACGAAATGAACGAGCGCGGTTTTTCGCCATCGGCACTGAATAACTACCGCGCCTGTCCGATGAAATTCTACTACGAAAACATCCTGAGAATCAGAGAGAACAAGGATGTCGTGGAAGATATGGACCAATCGGACCTCGGCACCTGCATACACGAAACGCTGCAACAGATTTTCACTGCCACCGACGGCGGACTGCTTTCGGTTTCGACGCTGAGTCAACACATTGAAAATTTGGATATTACGCTACAATCGAAGTTCGACAGCCTGTTCGCTGGCGGCCGCGCACTCGAAGGACGTAACCACCTGCTATATTCTGTAGCCAAATCACAGATACTCAACCTATTAAAGCTCGAAATCGCCGAACTCGAGAAAGGTCGCCGCATCGAGATAGTCGGCCTCGAGAAGGAACTGAGCCACAACATACAAGTCGGCAACAAGGCGGTGAAGCTCAGCGGCATAGCCGACCGCATCGACCGTCGTGGAGGCGTGGTCTGCATTTGCGACTACAAAACCGGCCGCGTCGACGAGAAGGAACTGGCCATGGACGACAACAAGATGGCTGCCGGCACGGTACCCGACAAATGGTTCCAAGTGATGTTCTACGCCCTGATGTACAGCCGTATGACCGGCTGTGCAGAACCCATGTTATCAGGCATTTACCCCTTGCGACACCTTGGCCGCTACTTAACTGCTGCCACGTGGGACGGCGAAGCAATAATCGAAAACGAGCTGCTCGACCGCGTCGAAAACATGATTCGCGACCTGATGGCCGAAATATTCGACCCAACCATCCCTTTCACCCCTGCCGAAGACTGCAAGGTCTGCCGCTTCTGCCCTGCCAAAGCCACCTGTCCGTTCAGCACCGACAAATGATTCGTTGCAGTCCGATTGCAACGAATTGCAACGAATTGCTCTAATGACACCTTTTTTCGTAAAAATCGTTGCAATTTTCGACTTTTTCGTTGCAGTCGCTTGTCTGGTCCAGGAAATCTCCGTAACTTTGCAACAACTTTTCAGGAAATGAAAAACGAAAAGTGAAAAGCGAAAAACCTGAAGCAAAGTCGTTTCGATTCTCGCTTCTCGCTTTTAAATTTACAGGACGCCGGGGCG
>CADCPQ010000055.1 GCA_902803395.1 uncultured Bacteroidota bacterium | reverse complement strand
CCTGATATGGGAGGGACGGCTGGTATGTTTCTTCACGTGGGAATGCGACCTCGGCGACGGCTGGGAGGACGCCGACGTGCACCGCGACAGCCAGGCCACGCGCCAAAAAGCGCTGCGCATGGGATCTAACATACTGAGCTACGTGTTTTTACAGCAGTACTAACCACCCTTTGTTCGGCCCGACAATGGACCTGGCCGATGTAAGGCCGATGTAAGGCCGAACCAAACCCGACCCGAACCCATCCAAATCACTGATTTTCAGATAGTTTCATTAAAATTTTCAAATTATTGATTTTCAGGCAATTGAAAAAAATAATTTCTATTCCAGAATTTATTCGTAACTTTGCAGTCTCATTTTAACAAAAACAACTGACACAAATGAAGGTAAGAGAACTTGTCGACAAACTGGGACTGAAAGTCCTGTCTGGCGAAAACGGATTGGACCGCGAAATAGAGGGTTGCTACGTCAGCGACCTGCTTAGCGACGTTATGGGCAACGCCGAAATGGGCAATGTGTGGGTAACGCTCCAGACCCACAAAAATGTGATGGCCATCGCATCGCTCAAGGAGCTGGCCTGCGTGATTTTGGTCAAAGGCCTCGACGCCAGCGACGACACCAAGGAGCAGAGCAACGAGGAGGGCATCCCTTTCCTCAGCACCACCATGCAGACCTACGAGACCGTCGGCAAAATCTATCAACTGTTGAACAATTGATTTCCGGCCATGCCTCTGGCCCAGTTCAAAGCTGACTTGCACATCCACACGGTGCTCTCGCCGTGCGGCGACCTCGAGATGTCGCCATCGGCCATCGTGGCCCGTGCCCTCGAACGCGGCCTCGACATGATTGCCATCACCGACCACAACACCACCCGTCAGGTCAAAACCACCCAGAAAATCGGCCGCGACCAGGGGTTGTTCGTCTTGGGCGGAGTCGAGATCACCTCGCAGGAGGAGACCCACTGTCTGGCCTATTTCGAAACCGACGACCAGCTCGACGAGTTCCAGGCTTTTCTCGACCAGCACCTGCCCCCAATCCCCAACGACGAGGACCGTTTCGGCTACCAGCTCATCGTCGACGAGAACGACGAGATTGTCGGCGAGGAGCAGTACCACCTACTCAATGCCCTGGATGTCGACATCGACAGCCTTTACGACGAGGTGCACCGCATCGGCGGACTTTTCGTGCCGGCTCACATCAACAAAGGCACCACGTCGCTCATGAGCCAGCTGGGCTTTGTGCCGCCCGACCTCAG
Organism: uncultured Bacteroidota bacterium; assembly: GCA_902803395.1. GTDB lineage: Bacteria > Bacteroidota > Bacteroidia > Bacteroidales > P3 > Colimorpha. Next base: position 4,905 of record CADCPQ010000055.1, on the reverse strand, counting down.
GGCCGACGGACTCGAAATCAATTTCCGCACCACCAGAGACGAAATCCTCAAAAAATTCGCCTACCTCAAACGCTTCAACTTCATCACCGACAGCGACGCGCACTTTATCGAAAACGTTGGCGACGTCTTCAACGTCATCACCATGGAGCACCGCAATTTCGCCGAGTTCCGGATGGCGCTGCACGGCGAGGAAGGCCGGTCGATCGACACGATGGCGTTCCGCGCCGCTCGTCCGGGACGTTTTCAATAGATGCTTTCGTAGCCGTATATTGAGCCCTCGTATATGTCAAAATTATAGAGGGCCTTGTCGAGTTGTCTGACGCTGCCGTCGGTGACGTCGACGATGGCCGTGCCAGCCGGTTTTTGGCCATAGTCGCCGACATAGCCGACCACTACCTTATTGGCATCCAACGCTTTGACAACGACGGGGTTCGTCCCCACCGTGATGGTATTTTGCACCTCAAACGAGGCAATGTCGACAATGTAGACTTTATCGTCGTATGTGTAGTTCGAGTGCTCGTCGCTGATGTGGCTGCTGGCGACTACGAGTTTGCCGCCGGCCACAGCTATGCCTTCGGGATGGTAGCCGCCGAGCCTGCACACGGCCTCGACCGTAAGGGTGGCAGTGTCGATTCGCACCACACTGCAGGGGTCGTAGCAGGTGACGTAAATCTTGCCGCCATGGGCCGCTATCCTGCGCGGATTCTTGGCCGACGACGAAACGTCGATACGTGTCGATAGGTCGTTGCCGGTGTTGATCACTTCGACGCTGTTCGAGAATGTCACAGCCACGTAGGCTTTGCTGCCGTAGGCAACAATGTCCTGAGCCACATCGCCCAAACTACGATGATTGGCGTTGCTGAAGACTTTGTTGCTGATGTTGCCCTGAGCACGGTTGACCTTGCTGAGCGATGCATCGTTGTTGCCCCACATACCTTCGTTGAGCACGTAGGCCATGTTGCCGGTGCCGGCGTTTTCGTATGGCTCCACTTTCGATGGCAGCATACCGGCCTCCGCTTTCCACTGGCGAGTGCCCGACATATTGAAGCAGAATACGTCGCCGTTTGATGAATAGCCGCCGTCGGTGGTGATGTAGATGTGATTGTCGAAAACATTGATACTATAGGGGTTGGCGATACCGCAATCGGCCAAGATGGGGGTTGCGTCGCACGTCGTACCGTCGATTTTCCAGTATAGTGAGTTGCGAATTGGGTCGGGCTCCGGTTCCTCTTCGGGTTTGCACGAAGTGAAAGCGACAAAGGTGGAGACAATCATCAATATGTATAACGTTCTTTTCATATAATTATTATTAAAAGTTCAAAATTCAAAAACAGCACCAAAACGGTAGTTGCGACCCATCATGGGATAGGAACGCACAACCTCGTACTGCACATCGAACAGGTTGAGCACCTGAGCTTTAAGGCGCAGTGTACCTAACTTGACATCGAAGAGGCGGTCGACCGAGATGCCCTGGTCGGCGTAAGGCGGCATACGGTACTCGGGTGCGTTCTGTTCCTTGCAATACCGCTCGCCGACAAACATGGCAGTGTAGCCGACGTTGACCCACGGCATCTCGAAATAAATCTGCATTCCGCCCGAGTGGCGCGGGGTGTAGGGTATCTGGTTGTTGTAGGTTCGCTCGTTGTCGGGGTCGGTGCGGTTTACGGCACGTTGGTAAGTATATGTTACCGAAAGGGTTAGCGCCGCCCGGAGCCACTGCCACATTGCGTCGGCCTTGAAATCAAGACCCGTTACACGCACTTTGCCCATATTGTACATCTGCCAAAGGAACATATTCTGAGCCGGCTGGGCAACCAGTTTGTCGGTTATTGTGTTGAGGTAGGCATCGGCGGTGACGGCTATCTGGGTCGAACTCTCCTCGCCGCGTTCGACGTAGTGGTTCCACGTCAGGCCTAAATTATGTTGCTCGGCACGTTCGGGACGCAGGTTCTTGACGAATGCAAAAAAATACATCTCGCTGAAATTCGGCACACGATATGTTTCCTTGAAAAAGTATCGCGCCCGCAAAGGGATGTTGGCGAAAGGTTGCACGGTAATGCCAGCGTATGGCGACAGACGGCGATAATCGGCCGGACGTTCCGAGCCTTCGACCTCGTATTTTGTGGCCACTTCGTGTGTCACGGTAGCCAGCACATTGGCATTGGCGACTATACGTTTCGTTTTAAATTGCGCTGCCGCAACAGCTTGCAGGCTGCCTCGCGTCACGCGGTTGTAGTTCGACGTAATATCGCTGCTGAAGCTGTTCAAAGCTGCATCGGTCGAGAGTGAGAAACTGAGTTTTTCCACCGGATTCCACACCGCTGCCCCACTCAAGTAACTCTCGTGCTGGCGATATTGATTGCTGAGATAATGACTAACGTTGGCGAAAGCCGTGTCCTCATAAAAATCGTAGTTGTACTGGTATTTGCCGATGACTTGCCACTGCCAATTGTTGGCCACTCCACGCCAGCGGACCTGCGCGAAAGCAAGCGTTTCGCGAGTGAATTCCGACCCTTTTTCGGCATAGTGCTGCACTGGTCCGGGCAGAGCGTGGAAGCCACTCATCATGTGGACTTTGGCGGTCAGGGTCTGTCGCGACGAGATACTATAAAACAAATTGGCATCGGCTGTGGTGGAGTGCATTTGCGAGTTGGTGCGCCGTTCGTGCGAACTGCTATCGTCGCGGTTGCCGGTGTAATACAGCACGAACGGGTAGTCGCCGTCGGTGCGCAGGTGGTTGACCCAAAGAGAGAGCGAGATTTTGTCGCTAAGTTTCTGTTCCCATAGTACTGATGGCGACCAGAGGGCGAAGGAACCCGCATCCAATCCCACTTTAAAATTGGTACGTTCGGCCAAAAAAAAGTGCGGCACCTGAGTCTCCATGTTCAGGACGCTTCCGGCAGCGTAAGTCCGTGCCGACTGCAGCAAATTGTCGGGCTGGCCTTGGCTGAGGCTGACGTAGGCGGTATTGCCAAGCGAATAGCGTCCGAGGTCAATCTGGCCGTTCTGGGCGTCGTTAACAGCCACGCCGTCGATGGTCAATGTCGAAAACTGGCTTCCTAATCCACGAGCTGACACAGTCTTCATGCCACCCACTCCGCCATAATCTTTCAGGGTCACGCCAGCCATCTGGCGAACCACGTCGCTCAACTGTATGGCCCCCGACTGCTCGATTTTCTCGATGGTAGCCACCTGGGTGGGAGCCTGGGTGCGCAACGTGGCTGGAGCACCCTGCTCGGTGATGCTGATTTCGTCGAGCGTGGTGCGGCGCACGGTGTCCTGACTGAACAACGCCTCGGGCAAAAACAGACCCACAAACAACATTATGAACGCGATACGTTTCACCGACGAAATCTAAAACCACTGCAAAAATACGAAAAAAATCCGGCACCTTGGAAAATAATTTTTAACAATCGGAGAAATATCTGTATCTTTGCACACGATTATGGAAGCGGTTCCGTTCATAGGCATCGACCGGCACCGGCTGGGTGTCGACGGCGTAGGAGTGACCACGCTGGCGGCATTCCATGGCTGTCCGCTACGGTGCAAATACTGTCTGAACCATCGCTGTCTGGAGGCTCCCGAGGGGTTGCCGCGCTACACGCCACAGCAACTCTACGACCACGTGGCCATCGACAATCTCTACTTCATCGCCACCGGTGGCGGTGTCTGCTTCGGCGGCGGCGAACCGCTGCTACGGGTGGACTTCATCGCGGAGTTCAAGCAGTTGTGTGGCAAAAGCTGGAATCTCACGGCCGAGACCTCGCTGCAGGTACCGCGCACGTCGGTCGAGAAGGCCACCGAGGTGATTGGCGACTTCATAGTCGACATAAAAGAAAGCAACCCTGATATTTATCGCGCCTACACAGGTGGCGACGCCTCGCTCGCCTGGGAAAACCTCGCGCTACTGCTTTCCCTCGTCGGCCCCGACCACATCACCGTCCGCGTCCCTCTCATCCCCGACTTCAACACCGAGGCCGACACTGACCGCACCGCCCAGCGCCTCGCCGACATGGGTGTCACACACATCGACCAATTCACATACCGCATAATAAATCAAGACAAATAGCGTTATTTTAATATGACACACGGAAAGAATATCTGCAACCAGCTGAAGGAGGTCCGCAAGCGCATCGCCGAGGAGAACAATATTCCTCTGGAGATAGAGGAGTGCACCTACAAGGGCGAGTGCCGCGGCACCTGTCCGCGCTGCGAGGCCGAGGTACGCTATCTGGAGAACGCCTTGGCCGACCGCCTACGCATCGGCAAAGTAGCCACCGTCGCGGGCCTTGCCTTGGGCCTCGCCACTACAACAACTCAGGCCGCCGAGGCATGTCCTCTGACAGAAGTCTCTCACGTCGTCAAAGAGGCGGTAAATGTTGCCGACAGCGTCAAAGTAAGCGGCACAACAATAGACCAAGATACAAAAGAGCCTTTGCCTTTCGTCAATGTAATCGCCCTAAAAGACGGCGTTGCAGTAACTGGTACTACTACTGACTTTGATGGTAACTACTCGCTTCATCTCGAGTATGGGCGATATACTATAAAGGTTTCGTTTGTAGGTTACAACGCTTACGCTCAGGAGATAACAATTAAGGATGAGACAAAACTGGATGTTGAACTAAAATCTTACCCATCAAACCTGGCTGGAGAGGTTATAATTTGCGGTAAGCCCTCTGAACGTAGTTCTCTTATAGAAATCGGCCCCGACGGAGCCACTCAGCAAATGGAAATAGAGGGGGTGAAAGTGATAGTGAGATAACCTCATATAAAAAGCGCGTCTCGCAATACGGGACGCGCTTTTAATGTAAGCGGATTGGCTTAGGCGCCGAGTTCGAGGCGCTTGAAGCCGGTGCACTTCAGATCCTTGTCGGCCTTGGCGATGAAGTCTTTGACTTTCACCTT
>CADCPQ010000054.1 GCA_902803395.1 uncultured Bacteroidota bacterium | reverse complement strand
TCATCAACCACGGTGCCAAGTTCCTCTATGCCTACGGCGAGGCCACGGTGCCCAAGGTCACCGTTACCCTCCGCAAGAGCTACGGCGGTGCCCACATCGTGATGAGCTGCAAACAGCTGCGCTCGGACATCAACTACGCTTGGCCCACAGCTCAGATTGCCGTCATGGGTGCCAGCGGAGCCACCGAGGTGCTGCACGGCCGCGCCCTCAAGGAGATTACCGATCCCGAGGAGCAGGCCAACTTTATCGCCAAGAAAGAGCAGGAGTACAACGACCAGTTCGCCAACCCGTACAATGCCGCCAAATATGGCTACATCGACGACGTTATCGAGCCGCGCAACACCCGCTTCCGTGTCATCCGCGCCCTTCAGGCCCTCTCGACCAAGAAGGACAGCCTGCCCATTAAGAAGCACTGCAACCTGCCGCTTTAGTCAATGAAAATAATATCATTTAGTTAAAATATTTTATTAACCCGGAGAGAAAATCTCCACAAAACAATCAAAAAAAAATGAAGAAAGTTTTATTGACCACAGTTGCCGCCATGGCTTTTGCCTTCTGCATGACCGCTTGCTGCAACAATTCCAAACCCGCCGAAGCTGAAGAGCCTTGCTGCGACACCACCGCCGTCGTTTGCGACACTACCGCTCACGAGTGCATGGCCGACAGCATGAAGTGCTGCGAAGCCGAGAAGCAGGAAGGCTGCATGAAAGCCGAAGGTAAGGAATGCTGCAAGAAAGCTGAAGGCAAAGAGTGCTGCAAGAAGGCCGAAGGCCAGAAATGCGAAGGCAAATGTGAAAAAGCCAAGTAAAATTTCGAAACCGACAGAGGTCGGCCTATGGTCGGCCTCCTGTCGTTGTTTTTTTGATTGTTAGTATTAATAGATATGAATACTATATTTAAAAAGATAGCTGTAGGACTGACGGGCATCGCACTGATGGCATTCACAGCCTATGCTCTGCCCCACCACGGTAAGGCTGACGGCGTGAGCGGCCCCACTCCCGCTATGGCGGAAGCCCCGGCCCCCCATCCCCAGTGCTTTGGAGGCTTGATTGAGTTCACCCCCGTCCGCAGTTGCTACATTCCGCAAATGAAGACTTTCGTGGTTGTCGACAGCGTTGACTGCGCCGTCGATATGCTGCGTTTTGACCCGGAAAAAGACAGCCTTGTCCGCGTCGGCCGTTTTGTGACGGAAGACAACCTCAAGAAACGTCACGACCTCAAAAACATCGTCCGACCCAAGAGCGTTTCCGTTGTAGGCCACCGTGTTGTGGTTCTAGCATCGGCAGTGAACGACTCTTCCTACATTGCAGTGCTCGCCATGTGCCCTGGAAAGGAGATGACACTTGTCGCCAAACGCGCTTTCAAATGCCATTCCGATGCATTCGAGGCAACTCCTGAAGAATTGATTGTTGTGGGACACAACAACGTTGGCTACGACATCAATACCCTTTCGCTGCGCGACTGCGGACTTGACAATATTGCCGAGGCTCCGCTTGCAACAATGCACTACCACAAACCCAAACAGGCTGAGAAAATCAAGCAGAGCGACCCCGTCGGCATCGGCCTGACCGCTGTGGCTGTTTCGGTGGTATTCCTGGCCCTTGTCTGTATCGCCCTTATTATCCAAGGTACCAGCAAGTTGGTTTCGAATGTCGAGAAAAAGGACAAACCCGCCAAGAAAGGCGAGGATGCCGCTGCGGCTGAAACTTCACAATCCGCCAACAAGGATGGCGAGATTTTGGCCGCTATCGGTGCAGCTATCCATCTCTATAATGATGAGCTGCATGACGAAGAGGACACCGTCATCACCATACAGAAAGTGGAGCGTGCATGGACTCCGTGGAACGCCAAGTATTATAATATGAATCATTATTTTAACAGAAGATAGAAATGAAAAATTATAAACTCAAAATAAACGGCAACGAATACAATGTCAGTATCAACGAGGTTGAAGGTCAGGAAATAAAGCTGGACGTCAACGGCACTCCTTATACTGTCACTGTCGACCAGGAAATCAAGCAGCAGAAAAAGACCGTAATCAATACCGCCACCCGCACCGCACCTCGTGTTTCGGCCGCCGCTGCCGGCGATGTGCAGAAATCGTCGCCTGCAACCGCTGGCACCAAAGTCACCACTCCGCTGCCCGGCACAATTCTCGACGTGTTCGTCAATGTTGGCGACGAGGTCAAAGCCGGCCAGACTGTCGTGCTGCTCGAGGCTATGAAAATGGAAAACAACATCGAGGCCGATGTCGACGGCAAGATCTCTGCAGTCAAAGTCCGCAAGGGCGACAGCGTTCTCGAAGGCGACATCCTCGTTGTAATAGAATAATGTTTAATTGATAAATCACTGAAAACTTAAGCATTATGATAACATTAGCAACAGGTGGCTTCATGGATTTCATGTCGACGCAGCTGGTCCAGTTCTTGGAATACACCGGCTTCGCCAACGTCACATGGGGCCATATCATCATGATTTTGATCGGCTTGGTGTTCATCTTCCTCGGCATCAAGTTCGAGTTCGAGCCGCTGCTCCTTGTTCCTATCGGATTCGGTATGCTCATCGGCAACATCCCGTTCTACCCCGGGTTGAAGATTGGCATATACGAGCAGGGGTCGGTGCTCAACATCCTGTATCACGGAGTGCAGAACGGTTGGTATCCGCCGTTGATATTCCTTGGTATCGGAGCAATGACGGACTTTTCGGCGTTGCTCTCCAACCCCAAACTCATGCTTATCGGAGCGGCAGCCCAGGTCGGTATCTTTGCGGCCTATATGGGAGCTCTTGGCCTCGGCTTTTTGCCCAACGAGGCTGGTGCCATCGGTATCATCGGTGGTGCCGACGGTCCTACCGCCATCTTCATTTCCAGCCAGTTGGCTCCTGAGTTGATGGGTGCCATCGCGGTGTCGGCCTACAGCTATATGGCTCTTGTGCCCGTCATCCAGCCCCCGATCATGCGTCTGCTCACCACTCCCAAGGAGCGCACCATCCGTATGAAACCTCCGCGCCAGGTCTCCAAGCTCGAGAAGATCACTTTCCCCATCATCGGTCTGCTTTTCTGCGCTTTCATTGTGCCGAGCGGCCTGCCTCTGCTGGGTATGCTGTTCTTCGGCAACTTGCTGAAAGAGTGTGGCGTTACAAAGCGTCTGAGCGATGTGGCTAGCAACGCCGTTGTCAACGTCTGCACCTTGCTCATCGGCATCACCGTGGGTGCTTCGACTCAGGCATCGGTGTTCCTCTCGCTCAAGTCGGTCGAGATTTTCGCCCTCGGTGCCGGTTCGTTTGTGGTTGCCACTTTCTGCGGAGTGTTGTTCGTCAAGATTATGAACCTCTTCCTCAAGGAGGGCAACAAAATCAACCCCCTCATCGGCAACTCCGGCGTGAGCGCTGTGCCCGACGCCGCCCGTGTGTCGAACAACGTGGGCTTGGAATACGACAAGACCAACTATCTGCTCCAGCACGCCATGGGTCCCAACGTGGCCGGCGTGGTGGGCTCGGCTGTGGCCGCCGGTATCCTGCTGGCATTCCTCCACTAAGCCGCGCATATTCACTCATAGAAAAATCGTTGCAGCCCGTCTGCAGCGATTTTTTTTTGCATTTCGTGATTTTTTGTGTATCTTTGCAGTTTGTTTTTAAATATTATTCAGAATGCAAAGTATTCGTAATGTTGCTATTATAGCCCACGTCGACCACGGCAAGACCACCCTTGTCGACCGTATGCTGCACCAAGCCAAGCTTTTCCGCGACAATCAGGAGACCGGCGAGTTGATTCTCGACAACAACGACCTCGAGCGCGAACGCGGCATCACCATCCTTTCCAAGAACGTATCGGTCCGCTACAAGGGCTATAAAATCAACATTATCGACACCCCTGGCCACAGCGACTTCGGCGGCGAGGTGGAGCGAGTGCTCAACATGGCCGACGGCGTGTTGCTCGTTGTCGACGCTTTCGAAGGCCCAATGCCTCAGACCCGTTTCGTTCTGCAGAAAGCTATCGAGCTGGGCCTTAAACCGATAGTGGTCGTCAACAAGGTAGACAAACCCAACTGCGACCCCGAGGCTACCCAGGAGGCTGTGTTCGACCTGATGTTCAACATCGGCGCCAACAACGACCAGCTCGAGTTTCCCACGGCCTACGGCTCCGCCAAACAGGGCTGGATGGGCGAAGACTGGCAGACGCCGACCGACGACATCAGCTACCTCATGGACCTCATCATCGACACCATCCCCGCACCGCAGGTGCCCGAAGGCAACACACAGATGATGATTTCGAGCCTCGATTATAGTTCATATCTCGGACGTATCGCCGTCGGACGCCTCCATCGCGGCACCCTGCAGGCTGGCCAGAACATAACCCTCGCCAAACGCGACGGCACGATGGTTAAAACCAAAATCAAGGAGCTCTACGTCTTCGAGGGACTCGGCAAGGAACGCATCAAGACCCCCGTCGAAGCCGGCGAAATATGCGCCGTCCTGATGGACCTGGACAAGAACGTCGCATTCGAAATCGGCGACACCATCTGCGACGCCGACAACCCCGAGGCGCTCCCCCCCATCAAGGTCGACGAGCCCACCATGAGCATGCTCTTCACCATCAACAACTCGCCGTTTTTCGGCAAAGAAGGCAAATTCGTCACCAGCCGCCACTTGCGCGACCGCTTGTTCAAGGAGCTCGAAAAGACCCTCGCCATGCGCATCGAGGAGACTGGCTCGCCCGACGCCTTGCTCGTTTACGGCCGCGGCATCATGCACCTCAGCGTACTCATCGAGACCATGCGCCGCGAGGGCTACGAGCTGCAGGTCGGCCAGCCCAAAGTCATCATCAAGGAAATCGACGGACAGAAATGCGAACCCGTCGAGCAGCTCACCGTCCTCGTGCCCGAGGAATTCTCGTCCAAAGTCATCGACGTCGTCACCCGCC
>CADCPQ010000053.1 GCA_902803395.1 uncultured Bacteroidota bacterium | reverse complement strand
CATACCGAGACGGATATCGGGCTTGTCGGAACCGTAGAGGCGCATGGCGTCGTGCCATGTCATGCGCGGGAATTGGCCGAATTCCAGACCTTTGACCTCTTTGAAAAGGTATTTGGCCAAGCCTTCGAACATATTGAGCACGTCCTCCTGTTCTACGAACGACATCTCGCAGTCGATTTGAGTAAATTCGGGTTGGCGGTCGGCGCGCAAGTCCTCATCGCGGAAACAGCGCACAATCTGGAAGTAGCGGTCCATTCCGGCCACCATGAGCAGCTGCTTGTACTGCTGCGGGCTCTGTGGCAGGGCGTAGAACTCGCCGGGATTCATGCGGCTGGGCACCACGAAGTCGCGGGCGCCCTCGGGGGTCGACTTGATGAGCATCGGGGTCTCGATTTCAAGGAAGTCGCGGTCGCTGAGGTAGTTGCGAACCAAGATAGCCATGCGGTGACGCAGCTCGAGGTTGCGGCGCACGGGATTGCGGCGGATGTCGAGGTAGCGGTACTTCATGCGAAGGTCGTCGCCGCCGTCGCTTTGGTCCTCGATTGTGAATGGGGGTGTTTTTGCCTCGTTGAGGATATTCAGTTCCGAAACCTCAATTTCAACCTCACCTGTGGGGATTTTGGTGTTTTTCGAGCTGCGCTCGATAACTTTGCCGGTGGCCTGTATGACATATTCGCGACCCAATTTTCGTGCTTGTTCGCACAACGGCGCATTGGTCTCCATATTGAAAGCCAGTTGCGTGATGCCGTAGCGGTCGCGCAGGTCGATAAAAGTCATGCCGCCGAGGTCGCGCGAGCGCTGCACCCAGCCAGCGAGGGTAACGGTCTGTCCCACATTGGCGAGGCGGAGCTCGCCGCAAGTATTAGTTCTGTACATATTTACGATAATTTTTGTCAATAAAAGCAAAATGCAAAATTACGAAAAAAAATCAATTTTCAATATTTTTTGTATTTTTGCAAAAAAATAAGACATGAGAAAGTTTTTCTTTTTGATGGTTTTCGCCTTGTCGCTCACGGCTTTGCAAGCTCAGGATGACGATTTCGGTCGCTGGTTCGACGGAAGAACTCTCCGCGTCGATGTCCATCGTTCCGGAAACCGCAAGGCCGACACGGTCAGTCTTGTGCGTTTTGTCGAAAAATCGACAGATTGGGCTGGTTCGCGCTCGGTTCTTATCGACCCTTTCGACAATGGCGACTACCGTGTGTCGATGATTGACATTGAGACCGGCCGAACCATCTACTCGCGATGCTACAACACCCTTTTCCGCGAATACCGTGACACCGACGAAGGTGCCAGACGCAGCGCCACTTTCGAGGAGGTTTCGTTGATTCCCATGCCTCGGGCCAAAGCTTTGATAGTGTTCGAAAAACGCGACAACCGGCAGCGTTTCACACCTCAGGCCTCGTTCCGTTTTGACCCGCGGGAAAGCGAAATGCAAAAAGTGAAAAGTGAGACCGACAATTCATTCATCGAGCTTTTGACGAACGGTTTGCCGAAAAACAAGGTCGACGTGGTGATAGTGCCCGAAGGCTACGGCCCTGACGATGAACGCCGTATGCGGTCCGACCTGACCCGATTTGCCGAGTATCTGTTCAAACATGAGCCCTTCATGAGTCGCAAAACCGATTTCAATGTGTACGGAGCTCTGCTTTTGGGCGACGAACCGGGCGTTTCAAATCCCGCTCTGAGCCTGACGGTGAACAGTGCCGTTGGCAGCACTTACGGCGTGTTCGGTGCTGACCGTTACTTGATGACTTTCAATCTGTTCCGTCTGCACGACATCCTCGACGAGATACCTTACGACTATATCGTAATCATGGTGGGTGCCGACAAATACGGCGGCGGCGCAATCTACAACTTTTATGCCACCGTGTCGACCGACCCGATGGCCCCGTCAATCCTCACACACGAGTTAGGACACCTCATCGGTGGTCTTGCCGACGAATACGTTGACGAAGACTTGAGCTACAACGAGATGCACGTTGCTGATGTAGAACCCCTTGAGCCAAACATCACCACGCTGGTTGACTTCGGTGCCAAGTGGCAGGCTATGCTCGAACCGGGCGTCGAGGTGCCAACTCCCGACCGCACCGACATACCACGTACCAAAAACGGTCCGTTGGGTTGCTACGAGGGCGCAGGCTATAAAAGCACAGGCATTTACAGGCCCGCAATGCACTGTATGATGCGCGATTATGCCCCGTTCTGCCCCGTGTGTTCAAAAAGATTGCAAGATATTTTTGATATTTATACAAAATAATATTTCAATTTGTGCGTTATTATAACGTGAAATTGAAAAAACATAGTGCAATATTGTTGGTTGCGGCGGTGGCTTTGTTGCTTCCGTGGCTCAACATTTCGTGCGAAAAGGAGTTGTCGTATCTGGATGACAACACGGTGCGGCTGGAGTTCGACACCGACACCCTGACCTTCGACACCGTGTTCACCACACTCGGTTCGACCACAAAGCGTGTTAAGGTGTACAATCCTTATCGTCAAGCCGTTATGATTGGCAGCGTGACTGTTGGCGGTGGCCGTGCAAGTCGTTTCCGCCTCAACGTCGACGGCGACACCTCGCTCGTGGCGCGTAATGTCGAAATTGCCGCCGGCGACAGCATTTTCATCTTTGTTCACGCCAACATCGACCCGCAAAACTCGGCATCGCCGCTCGAGGTGCGCGATTCCATTGTGTTTGGTTTCAAGTCGGGTTCGCGTCAGCACCTGCAGCTTAGGGCGTGGGGACGCGATGCCGTGTATCACCAGCCCGACACCGCAGGCCGCCCATATCTGCTCGAATGCACCGGTTGGGATCACTCCCGCCCGCATGTCATCTACGGCATTGCCTGCGTCGATTCGCTCGAAACACTCAGCTTGAACCCTGGCGACGAACTGCATTTCGCACCAAACTCATACCTCATTGTGCTTGACGGAGCCTCCCTGGTGGCGCAAGGTGTCGCCGGCAACCCCGTGGTCTTCACCTCGTTGCGCCACGACGGCTGGTACGACTTTCTGCCCGGTCAGTGGGGCTACATCCAACTGATGGCCGGCAGCCACGACAACGTGGTCAACCACGCCATTATCGAGAATGCCGCCATAGGCATTGTGGCCGACACCAACGTCGGCGCCAACCCGACCCTAAGGATAAGCAACACCGTCGTGCGGCACTGCTCGGAGGGCGGAATTTTGGGACGTGGCTCGTGGATTGACGGCAACAACTTGCTCGTATACACCTGCGGCATCGCCACAATCTCGATGCAGATGGGCGGCCGCTACACCTTCAGCCAAAGCACTTTCGCCAACTACTGGCGCTACGGCTCGCGAAGCAACCCCGGTGTGATACTCAACAACTGGTACATTTCGGCCTACGGCGACACCGTGGCGCGCAACCTTGTCGAGGCCACCTTCACCGACTGCATCATTTACGGCTCCTACGACAAAACCGAGCTCTGGCTCGACAACCGTGGTGGCGGCGACTTCAACTACCGTTTCCTTCACTCTGTTGTGAAGGGCGGTGAGTGGAACGTCGACCCACAATTTGTCAATCCCGACGATGAAGACTTCCACCTCGCCGACGACTCGCCGGCATCAGGTATCGGCTACCAATTCAACGATTAACCCCTAACGAAACACAGAACCATGTACGAATATATTTCTGGAAAATTAGCATTGCTCGAACCCACCCGCGCAGTCATCGACGCCGGAGGGGTGGGTTACCTGCTCGAAATAAGCCTCAACACCTATGACGCCCTCAACCGTGGCGGCGACGAGGCGGTCAAACTGCTCGTCCACGAGGTTGTGCGCGAGGACGCCAACCTGCTGTACGGCTTCGCCGACGAGTCGGAACGCGCCATGTTCAGGATGCTGATTGAGGTCAACGGGGTAGGGGTGCAGACCGCCAGAGTCATGCTCTCGTCGATGACCGTCGAGGAACTCTGCAACGCCATAGCCGAACAAAACGTCAAGAAAATACAAAAGGTCAAAGGCATCGGCGCCAAAACAGCCCAGCGCATAGCCCTCGAGCTGGCCGACAAGGTGGGCGCTGCAGCGGCACGAATACCGGCATCGGGTCGTGCTGCATCCTCATCCACACAGCAGCAGGACGAGGCTGCGGTGGCCCTGACGATGCTCGGATTCCCCAAAACAGCCGTCGACAAAGTGCTCGCAGCTGGAACGTGGCACACACCCGACGGGCATCCGTTCACAGTTGAAGAGATAATAAAGGAGGCATTGAAACGCCTTTAGGTCGCCCCTAAAACGCTAAAAACCAGACCCAAGCCGAACCAAGTCCGACCTTAACCCGACCCGAACATGACTAAAGCCGCTCAAATCAACACCTTACGACGCCGCCCGACAACCGGTCTGGGATGGGTTGCGGTTCTGTTGTGGTTTGTCATGTCCGTCGCCACCGTCCAGGCCCAGAGCGACTCGACGGAATGGCGTCCGATGGGAAGCGGCTACACCCCAAGCGGATTGTCGACCGAAGTGATTTACGACCAAGCGAGCGGCTCTTACATCAAACTCACCAAGGCCGGCTCGACCGTGCTCAGCCGTGAGTACATGACGTTTCAGGAGTATCAGGACTGGCAGATGGACCAGTTGATGAACAAGTACTGGAACGAGAAGGTCACAGCCAACGAGGGTACAACCGAAGACGGAGGCCTGCTGAGCAAGATACCGGGCTTCAACGAGATAAGTCGTAAACTTGAAAGTATCATGGGCGGCAAACTCGAGCCGAAAATCACACCCAGCGGCAGCGCCGACCTGACGTTCCAGCTCATCCACAACTACCGCAACGACCCGGCCCGCGATATGAACAAGAGGCACCAATTCACGTTTGATTTCGACGAGAACATACAGCTCAGCATCAACGCCAAAATCGGCGACCTTGTCGATTTCGACATTAATTGGAACACTCAGGCCGTTTTCGATTTCGAGAACCAGATAAAACTGCGCCACGAAGGCGAGGAGGATGACATACTGCAGCTCATCGAGGCCGGCAATATCTCGTTTCCGCTCAACACCAACCTCATCAAGGGTAGCCAGCAGTTGCTCGGATTCCACACCACGTTGAAATTCGGCAAGTTGACTGTCGACGCCGTGGTGTCGCAAAAGAACACTAGCACTGAAAATATGCAGGTCCAAGGCGGCGCCAGTAGTCACGAGTTCGAAATCCGCGCCGACGAGTACGAGGAAAACCGCCATTTTTTCATCGCCCAATATTTTTACGACAACTATAACAAGGCGATGGAGACCCTGCCGGTGGTCAATTCCAACGTCAAGATTATCCGTATCGAGGTGTGGCGCACCAATGTCGGTGCCGCTGTCACGCAAAACCGCAACCTGTTGGCTCTTACCGATTTGGGCGAACATAATCCCTCGAACCGGCAACTTTACGGCACAGGTTCGGCCCTGCCGTCGTCGAACAGCAACAATTTGCTGCAACTCATCAACCCGTCGGCAGTACGGAGCATCAACAGCGTCACGCAATATATGCAAGGTCTCGGCTTCACGAGCGCCGTCGACTATGAAAAAATCGAGAGTGCACGTCTGCTGAACAGCAACGAGTACACCTTCAACAGCCAGTTGGGATTCATCTCCCTTAACCAGCCACTGAGCAACGACCAGGTGTTGGCGGTAGCGTTTCAGTACCAAATTATCGGTGACACCAACGTTTATCAGGTCGGCGAATTGACAACCGATGGTGTAAACGACCCCAATACATTGATAGTCAAACTCCTGAAGAGTACCGGCGTCGACCCTCATGGCCCGCTGTGGAAACTGATGATGAAAAATGTCTACTTCCTGAAAAGCAGCCAGCTCTCCCGCGACAATTTCCGCCTTAATGTCCTTTACGAGAGTTCGGAAGGCGGTGTAGGCATTGGCTATTTCACCGAGGGCCCCAAGGAGGGTGTGCCGCTGATTGAGGTGTTCGGTCTTGACCGTATGGACGCATCGCAGAGCTATTACTACGCCGACGGTGTGTTCGACTGGTTCGACAGTGCGGCATTCAAAGGAGGCACAATTCAATCGACGACAGGCCGTGTGTTTTTCCCTTATGTCGAGCCGTTTGGAAAGGATTTGAGGAAGATTCTCAGCAACGACGAGTTGGCCAACATCTATTGCTTCGACTCGCTCTACACTATGACTCAAACCCTTGCTCAGCAGTATGCCGATAAGAACAAGTTCTATCTCGAGGGTTATTACACAACGAGTGTGAGCGGCGAGATTTCGTTTGGCTATGGCGTGGCGCAGGGCTCGGTGACGGTTACGGCCGGTGGTGTGCCTTTGATTGAAAATGTCGACTACACCGTCGACTACACCATGGGTACGGTTCGAATCATAAACGAAAGCATCCTGTCGAGCGGCACCCCCATCAGTGTCAGCAGCGAGAACAATTCGTTCAGCATGATGACAAAAACCATGCTCGGACTGCACCTCAACTACGAAATCGACCCCAATTTCAATGTCGGCGGTACTTTCATGAGCCTCAGCGAGAAGCCGTTGACGCAGAAAAATAATTTCGGCGACGAACCCACGAGCAACGCTATTTGGGGTCTTGACCTCAACTATCGCCACGAGGTCCCGCTGATAACCAAAGCGGTGGACCTCTTGCCCGGAATCCAAACCAAGGCTCCGTCGAATCTGAGTCTGACTGCTGAGTTTGCACATTTCATACCCGGTATGAGCAATACTGGCACAAAAGAGGGCAACGTGTCGTACATCGACGATTTCGAAGGTGCAGAAAACAGTATCGATCTCCGTGGCGTGGCTTTTTGGAATCTGGCGAGCACCCCGCAGGACTTTGCCACCACGCTGCCCATGTTCCCAGAAACATCAGTCGGCACAGGTCTGGCATACGGCTACAACCGAGCCCGGTTGGCGTGGTATCGTATCGACCAGACTTTATACAGTAGCAACGCCCGTAACGGTGTCGACGATGAAGAAAAATCGAAGCCGTATTCTCGTACAGTTACAGAACAGGAAGTGTTTCCCAACAAGGAAATAGCCACAGGTCAGTCGCAAATCATCTATGACCTCAATCTGGCCTACTACCCCTCGGAACGAGGCCCATACAACTACGATGTTGAGCCGAACCAATATAGTGCCGGTATTGACGCCGACGGCAACCTCAAAAACCCTCAATCACGTTGGGGCGGCATCATGCGCAAACTCGACTATACCGATTTCGAGACCCAAAATATCGAAACCATCGAGTTCTGGCTTATGGACCCCTTCATCGAAAAGCCTAACCATTCCGGTGGCAAATTCTACATCAACCTTGGCGATGTGAGCGTGGATATTCTCCGCGACGGACGAAAGTCTTTTGAGAATGGTCTGCCGTCGACGGCAGAAGTTGTCAACGTCGACACCACGATATGGGGCCGTGTGCCTACAACCCAGCCGATTGTGTATGCTTTCGACAATGACGAATCGGCCCGCAAGTTCCAAGATATCGGCTACGACGGTTTGAGCTCGACACACGGCATGAACGACGAGCAGTCGTTTTTCGCTAATTATTTGCAGCGCAAACAAAACGAATATGGGGTCAGGTCAAGGGCGTATCAACAAGCGTCACATGAGCCATTCGGCGACGACTTCCGTCACTATTTCAGCAGCGATTACGACCAATCGGGTGCTGGCATTGTGGAACGCTACAAGTATTATAACAACCCCGAGGGCAACTCGCCCGTCGACAGCGACAATGACGAGAATTTCCCCACCTCGGTTACGTCCACTCCCAATGCCGAGGATATCAATAAAGACAACACCCTCAGTGAATCGGAGAATTACTACCAGTACGTTGTCGACCTGTCGCCCGACAAGATGGTGATTGGAGAGAATCACATCGTCGATATTCAAGAAGCCACGGTGCAACTCAAAAACGGTACAACAACGACTTGCAAATGGTATCAGTTCCGTATCCCGATACGTGAGCCGGACCAGACGGTGGGCAAGCCCAACGGCTACCAGTCTATACGCTTTATGCGTATGTTCCTCAATGAGTTCTCAGAACCAATTATTCTTCGTTTCGCCACACTTGACCTTGTCTACTCTACATGGCGCAAATACAGCGAAGACCTGCTGCAGCCTGGCGACTATGTGTCCGGTGACGATGCGAACACTTCGTTCTCGATATCGACTGTCAGTATCGAAGAGAACGGTAGCCGTCAGCCGGTGCCGTATGTGTTGCCGCCGGGAGTCGACCGTGAATCATGGTATGCGTCGTCATCGTCGTACATAAAGCAGAATGAGCAGGCTATAGCTCTCGACATAGACAATCTCACAAATGGCGATGCCCGTGCCATTTACCGTAGCACGAGCTATGATTTGCGCTACTATGGCAAGATGCGTATGTATGTCCATGCAGAGAAGAAATATGCTTCCGACAACCTCAATGACGACGATTTGACCCTCTTTGTCCGTCTCGGCAGCGACTATACCAACAACTACTATGAGTACGAGGTGCCGTTGAAACTCACCCCGTGGTATACCTCGGCTGACAACCGCGAAGTGATATGGCCTGTTGACAACAACGTCGAAATCGATCTTCAGAAAATGGTCGAGATCAAGACCAACCGTAACCGTAAGATGCGCAGCGGTGGCGACGCCATGTCGCAGATGATGCTCTATACGGAATATCACGAAGGCAAGAAATACACCATTCTTGGTTCGCCCAACCTCGGCAAGGTCAAAGTTATAATGATAGGTGTGCGTAACCCGAAGAAGAAGAGCCTGACCGACGGTAACGATATGCTGCCGAAGTCTGCTATCGTATGGGTCAACGAGTTGCGTTTGGCCGACTACATTAACCGCGGTGGCTGGTCGGCAATGGCGCTGGCCCGTACAAATCTGGCCGATTTGGGCAACCTGTCGCTCTATGGCGCCTATTCGTCATCGGGATTCGGCAACCTCGAAGACCACTTGTCGAAAGTTGAACTGGTTAACACCTTTAACTTTCAGACCACACTCGATATGGAGTTGGGACGTTTCCTGCCCGAGACATGGGGCGTACACCTGCCGCTGTATCTGGATTACAACAAGGAGATAGGCAGTCCCGAATACAACCCCTACGACCCCGACGTGCTGCTGGCTGACGATTTGAAAACATACTCTTCGGCCGCCGAACGTGATAGTGTGCGCGACATGACTCAGCAGCAGAGGTCGGCCACCAATCTCACTTTCACCAATGTGAGGAAAGACCGTGTTGGCGCTAATGCTCTGAAACCACATTTCTATGATATCGAAAACTTTGCACTATCGTATGCTTATAGCCGCGAGCGTTCGTCGGACGACGAGATAGCCTACTACAACAAAGACCAGCATACTGGCAGCCTCACCTACAGCTATACTCCCACAGACCCCAAAAATGTGAAGCCTTTCGGCAAGATGAAACTCTTGGATGACAAGACTTTCAAAATCATAAAGGACATCAACTTCTACTACCTGCCAAAGAATGTCACCTTCAGCACCCGAATCTATCGCGACTACGAGGAAACATTGCTGCGCAACAAGAGCGCCGCGCTGGTTATTTTGAAACCGACATACTTCAAGCAGTTTACATGGCAGCGCAACTATGGTTTGCAGTACGACCTTGCCCGCAGCATTCACATCAACTACACTGCCAACAGCAATGCCCGTATCGACGAGCCTGTTGGCCCAGTCGAGTCGCGCTCGGTGAGTGACTCCATCTGGTCGTCGCTCGCATCAGGAGGCACCATCCAGAATTTCAGACAGGAAATCAACGTCACCGTCGACGATTTGCCGATAAGCAAGCTGCCCTATATGGATTTCCTGCGCACCCCGTTGACTTACCGAACAACCTACAACTATGAGGGCACTACGCCGGCGCTGGCCTCGATGGGCGGCACTCTGCAAAATTCCTCCACTTTCCAGGCCTCTGCCGTTGCAAAGTTGAGTTCGCTGTACAAAAAAATCGATTTTATCAACAAGGCCTACGCTGACCCCAACGCCAACAACAAGCGCAACGGTGGTCGCCCGCAACCCAAGCAGATCCAGCCCAAAGCGGTCGCTAAGGACACAACGCAGAACGCCGACTCGTTGCGACACGAGCAATTGATGAAGACGCTGAAAAATATTGGCTATTTTGGCTTGCGTTTCGTGACCTGCGTCAAGGATTTCCAGATTCAGTACAGTTCCACTTCGGGGTCGCGCATACCGGGTTACATGGGCGAACCCATGTTGATCGGCCTCGACCCGCGAACCTCATGGACACCCGGATTGGGTTATGTATTGGGCTATGACAACGATATAGCCGACAACCTGCTACGGCTCGGTCTGCTCTCGGAGGACACACTCTTCAACAGCCCCCACGAAATGACGTCGAACCAGCAGATAAACCTCCAGGCAACCATCGAGCCGATACGCGACCTTTCAATCAAGATAAACAACAATAGCTGGACACAGAACCTCAACTCACGCGAATCATACTATTACAAGTATCTGGGTGACGAAGGCGCCGTGACCGGACCGCTTTCGTACATCATGACGGGTTCGTACAACACTACGATTTGGAGTTTTGCCACGGCATTTGCCAACCGCGACGAACTTTTCCAACGTTTCCTCGACAACAGAAGCATCGTCGCCGAGCGTCTCGCAGCCTCCAACCCCGACCCTTACACCGCCCAGATGGTGCTCGACACCATGAACGGCAACTACTACCCCGCAGGTTACAGCGCCAACAGCCAGACCGTGCTGCTTACCTCCTTCCTTGCCACATACCTCGGGCAAGACCCCGCGTCGCGTTCTTTCTCGCCGTTCATCGCCTTCCCGCTTCCTAACTGGAGCATCAGCTACACCGGCCTCAACAAAGTGAAATGGCTTAAGAAATGGTTCACCAACATTGCCATTTCGCACAAATACACCTCAACTTACACCGTCGGCAACTTCTACACCGATGCCGCCATCTCGGCCGCCAACGACTACGACTACGGCCTCGAAACGGTGCTTAACAACACCGGCGACTACATCCCGCCGGTCAGTATGGAAGTCGTCCAGATCAGGGAGACGATGGACCCGCTGATAAAGGTCTCGCTCAACATGGTCAACAGCTTCAACCTTAATTTCTCGATGAAGAGAAACCGCGCCCTCGCGCTCTCATTCTCCAACAACCAGCTCACCGAGACCACCAACGACGGTGTGACCATCGGAGCCGGCTACGTGTTCAAGGACATTGCCTTCAAAGTGCAGATTGGCGACAAGACCCATAACCTCAAGAGCGACCTGAAGGTCGACCTCAACCTCACCTATACCAGCAACATGACCAACATACGCCGTATCAACCAGAACATCAGCCAGATATCGACCGGTAGCGAAGTCTATCTGATCGACCTGTCGGCCAGATACGACCTCTCAACCTCGCTCAGCGCCCGCATCTTCTTCCAAACCACTATCAACCACCCCTACATCTCCAACACCTACGACAACTCCACCACCAAGGGAGGCTTGACCATACGATTCTCGTTCTAAATACTCACAAATTAACGCATTAACAAATCAACACATTGAAAAACGACCGATTCAAAGACTACGACGACGAGGTTCGCGACAACGTTCTCGAGTTCGAAAACACCGTTCTCAAGGGCGACAACCAGTTTTTCGATGTCGACCAGCTCGAGATAATCATCGACTACTACCTCGAAACCGCCGACCTCGACAACCTCGAGGCCGCCGTGCGCTACGCCGAACACCTATACCCCGACAACAACGAGATACGTCTGCGCCGCTCGCACCTCTATAGCGCCCGCAACCAGTTCGACAAAGCCCTCGCCATACTCCGCCAGCTTGAGCGCGTCGAACCCGACAACACCGACATCGACTATGCTCTCGGCGCCGTCTACAGCATGATGGACCGCCCCGACCTCGCCATCAAATACTACAGCCGTGCTTCGGCCGACGGCTACGAACTCGGCATGGTCAACGGCAACATCGCCGACGAATACTACAAACTCGGTCGTTTCGACGAGTCAATCCGCTATTACAAGAAATCCATAGCCGCCAGTCCTGACGACGAGCGCTCGCTGCTCAACCTTCTCGACACCTACGCCGAACAGGGCCAGGCCGACAAGTCTGTCGAATATTTCAAAAAATTCGTCACCCGCGAACCCTACTCCAAATACGGCTGGTACTGCCTCGGCGAGGCCTACTGTGACCTCGGTCTCTACGAACTCGCCATCGACGCCTTCGAATACGCTGTGGCCATCGACCGCACCATGTACGACGCCTACCTCGGCATGGCCGACTGCTACGAAGCCGCAGGCCAGACCGCCAAAGCCGTCGAAAGTCTCCGTCGGGCCTTCGACTATGCCCCGCAAAAAGAGGAAATACACTTCGACATCGCCCTCGTCTATATGCGCGCCGGCAACTACGACACCGCCATGATATACCTCAAGAAAGCCGAGCAGACCCTGCGCAGCAACCCCGACGTGGCACCCTATTTTGTGGCCGACCTCTACGCCTCGCTGGCCGACTGCTACCGCGCCCAGGGCGAATACTACCTCGCTGTGCAAAGCGCCGCCGCCGCACTCAGCGTCACCACCGACCCGGGCCGCATTCTCCGCTTTCTCGGACAGACCCATGAGGAATACGGCGACAGCGAGAAAGCCGACATATCCTACCGCGGCGCCATCGAGCACGAACCCGACAACGACGACAACTGGCTGGCCTACATCGACTTCCTGCTGCGCGCCGGACGCTACGACGATGCTGGCAAGCAGCTGCTTCAAGCCGCTGCCGCCACCGACGACCTCTATCCCTACAACCTTCGCTACGCCGTGCTCTACTTCCGCACCGGCCGCCGCAACTTCATGTTCGCCGTCATCACCCAGTGCATCGCCGCCGACCCCGATGCTGGCCGCCACCTCGCCGACCTCTGTCCCGACCTCGCCGCCGACCCCGAAGTGGCAGCGTTCATCATGCCCGACAACAATCGCGATTGAGAATTAGCGACTTGCAACTATGTTAAAAAAATTAACACAAATTGCAACGAAAAATTTTCCACCGTGTCGGGAAATCTCCGTAACTTTGCAACAACTTTTCAGAAAATGAAAAACGAAAAGTGAAAAGCGAAAAACCTGAAGCAAAGTCGTTTCGATTCTCGCTTCT
>CADCPQ010000052.1 GCA_902803395.1 uncultured Bacteroidota bacterium | reverse complement strand
GACCGTCACAACGCCCGAGGGCTGCACCGCCACCGACACAGTGTGCATACACTGTACCGAGGTCATCTGTGGCGAGCCCAACTTCGTCATTCCCAACGCCTTCACGCCCAACAGCGACGGCGTGAACGACCTGCTCTGCTTCTCGGGCGAGTTTATCACCTCGTTCTATATCGCCATCTTCACCCGCTGGGGCGAAAAGGTCTACGAGAGCGACGACATCAACCAATGCTGGGACGGCCGCTACAACAGCAACTGGTGCCTGCCGGGGGTCTACACCTACACATGCACCATCACCTGCGAGGCAGGCAAGACCAACTCGTTCAAAGGCGACATAACAATAATCCGATAACCATGACGCAGCAAACCCATAACAAGCCGAAACGCGACCAGTTCGTCGTCGCCTATCTGGCCGACCTGTCGGCCACCGAGACGGTTATGGGCTACGCCCGCCACATGGCTGCTGCGCTCAACAAAGGCCTCATAGCCCTCTATATCGCCGACCCGGCCCAAAAAAGTTTGAGCGCCGACGAGGCCGAGCCCGAACTCAAACGTCTCGGACTGCCCTACGTAGTGCTCAGCGGCAACACCCGCAAGGTCGTGTCGGGCCTTCCCGAACTGCTCGGCGCGGTGCTCATGGTCGCCTCTGTCGACCCTGCGGCTCCGCGTCACAGCGCCCTAAATCCGCGCACACTGCTGGCATCTTTCGCCGAATGCAAGACCGCCTTCCTCACCGTCCAGCGTCCGATGGCCGACGGCGAGGCCTTGCACCGCGTGGCCTTGAGCGTCGACTTCCGCCGCGAAAGCAAGGAAAAACTGCTTTGGGCCTCGTATTTCTCCCGTTTCAACGGCAGCGCCATCGACGTGTGCTACCGCGACTACCGCGACGAGGGCCTGCGACAGAAATGGTACAACAATATGCTGTTTCTCAACAAGTTCTTCGCCAACCTCGGCCTAACGTTCACGCCGCGCGTCGTCGCCGGACGCGGCCCGAAAGTCGACCTCGACCTCATCGACCAGTACCGCCCCGACCTGCTGATAAGCCTCACCACCGATGTGCGCGAGCGCGACCTCGTCGACCTCGTGGCCGGTGTGCAGGAGCTCCGCGTCATCCGCAACAGCGCCCAAACGCCAGTCCTGTTCCTCAACCCGAGGGACGATTTGTACGTCCTCTGCGACTGATTTTCTTAAAAAATATTGGGTCAAAATGTTAAAATTTAACACTTTTTAGGGGCTTTCTTCGGCCCCTGGATACCCCGTAAGCATCTGAACATCGGCAACTTGCAGCGGCTGGCCGATGTTAGTACGACCTTAATACGAACCAATCCCGAACACAGTCCTGCCTATCAGCAAGTTACAAATGTTAAAACCGTCGGTTTCCTAAATGTTAAAATTTAACATAAAAACACCACCCGATTCTGAATTCGATTTCAACTGTCAAAAAGTTTGTATGACATACATTTCTATCGGACAGATTATCCGAAAGTTATTTTGTGATAATTTACGGTCAATTCACGGTAATTGACGTTATTACTTCTGTTCCACGGGGGTGAGACCGAGTTTGGCGGCTTCGTCGAGCATCATCTGCCAGGCGGCGTCGCGGTCGTTGGATATGCGGCCGTCGAGGATGGCGTCCTTGATGGCGTCCTTGATTATGCCGATTTCGTGGCAGGGGTGAAGGTTGAAGGTGCGCATGATGTCGTCGCCCGACACGGGTGGCTGTAAGTTGCGTATGCGGTCTTTCTCCTCGAGTTCGACGAGTTTCTGACGTACAATGACGAAATTGGCGAGGTAGCGGCGCACCTTGGCCTCGTTTTTCGAGGTGATGTCGGCCTCGCAGAGGGTCATGAGGTCGTCAATGTCGTCGCCGGCATCGAAAAGGAGACGGCGCACGGCGGAGTCGGTCACTTCGTCTTCGGACAAAATGATGGGGCGAAGATGAAGAAGAACAAGTTTTTCGACATATTTCATCTTGGCATCGAGAGGCAGGCGCAGGTTGGTGAAGATTTTTTTCACCATACGGCTGCCACGCACCTCGTGGCCATGGAAAGTCCAGCCGATTTTGGCGTCGTAGCGCTTGGTAGCTGGCTTGCCGATATCGTGCAGCAACGCGGCCCAGCGCAGCCAAAGGTCGTCGCTGTTGGCGGCCACATGATCGAGAACCTCGAGGGTATGGTAGAAGTTGTCCTTGTGGCTGCGGCCATCGACGGTTTCGGTGCCTTTGAGGGCCGAGAGCTCGGGAAAAATGATAGGCAGGAGTCCCGATTTTTCGAGCAGCTTGAAACCGATTGAGGGAGTCGGCGAAAGCATTATCTTGTTGATTTCAATGGTGATGCGCTCGCGTGACACAATGGCTATGCGACCGGCGTTGCGGGCTATAGCGGCAAATGTCTCGTCCTCGATCCGGAAGCCGAGCTGCGTGGCGAAACGTATGGCTCGCATCATGCGCAGGGGGTCGTCGCTGAAGGTGATGTCGGGAGCCAGCGGTGTGCGGATAATGCCGGCGTCGAGGTCGCGGATGCCGCCAAAGGGGTCGACAAGGTTGCCATAGGTGGCGGCGTTGAGGCTGACGGCCATAGCGTTGACAGTGAAATCGCGGCGGTTCTGGTCGTCCTCGAGGGTGCCGTTCTCGACAATGGGCTTGCGGCTGTCGGCGCGGTAGCTTTCGCGACGGGCCCCGACGAACTCCACTTGCCAGTCCTCGTCGTTGTGACGGAAATGGAACGACGCTGTGCCGAAACTTTTGAACACCGACACTTTCGAGGCCTTGAGCCCTTTGGTGCCTGAATTGTTGACGGCCTCGGCCGAAGCCTCGGCAAGTTCGATGCCGACGCTGACGACTGCCTGGTCGGTTTGGTTGTCTGTTTTTCGTTTCCCGCTTTCCCTTATGCAGACAACGTCGATGTCGGTGCAGTGGCGGCCGAGGAAATAGTCGCGCACCACGCCGCCGACGGCGTATGCCTGAATGCCAAGTTGGTCGGCCACGCGGCCTACGATGGCATAAATCGGGTTGTCGAGCTGTACGTCCATCAGTATTGTTTTGTTGTCACAAGGTTGCCCTCTGGGTCATAAACTTCCCATGTGCCGGTGCGTTCGCCGTTCAGGTAGTGGCCGAGGTAGTAGGGCGCGCCATTGTCGCGATAGACGTTGTAGGCTCCCTCTTCGCGGCCTCCAACGAAGGTGGCTTCGGTCTGCATTTGGCCGTTGGGGTAATAGAAAACCCAGCGGCCTTCGCGCACATTGTTCACGCTTGTGCCGAGACCATGGATTGAGCCGTTGCTGAAAAACTGATACCAAGTCTGGGTGTTGCCGCGGTGGAAGCAGGCGGTGGCAGGAGTCTCGATGTCGCTCAGCTCGGTCACTATCACTGAATCGTAATCCTCGCTGACAAGCGGGTTGCCGTCGGGGGTGTTGAATTGCCAGTTGTAGCCGTTGCTGTGCTTGCTGTCGAAATCGGCTGTGGCGAAAACAGAACCCGTCGGGTAGTAGAAAGTCCAGTGGCCGTCCGGCTTGCCTGTTTTTGAGTTGTAGTGCTTTTTCGCCTGAATGGAGCCGTCGGCGTAGTATGTCGTTTCGGAAACTTTTACAGAATGGTCCTTTTTGCCGACCATTTCTCGGACAATCTGGGGCTTGCCATCATTCCATTTGGCGACCACCTCTTCGTGGCGGTTGTTGCATGCCGCACAGACCATTAATATCGTGAACAATGTGATAGTCAGTCGTTTCATCATCGAGAATTTTTAAATTTTACTCTGCAAAGTTACATATTTTTTTTGTTTTAACAGAAAAAGATTCTCAACACGTTTGTATGAAAGTTTTTATTTTCGTGTAATTCAATATTTTTGTGTATCTTTGCAAATTGCAATGATTGACCACGAGACCATAGGAAAGATAATGGAAGCCTCTCGCATCGAGGAAGTTATCGGCGATTTTGTGTCGTTGAAAAAACGTGGTGCCAACCACATCGGCTGCTGCCCGTTCCACAACGAAAAAACGCCATCATTCTATGTGTCACCCTCGAAAGGCATCTTCAAATGCTTCGGTTGTGGCGAGGCTGGCGATGTTGTCACCTTCCTGATGAAGCATGAGCACTACACCTATCCCGAAGCGCTGCGCTATCTGGCAAAAAAATACAACATCGAGATTCAAGAGGAGGAACAGACTGAGGAACAAAAGGAGCGTCAAAGCGAACGCGATGCCCTGTTTCATGTGTCGGAGTTCGCCCAAAAACATTTCGCCGACCTGCTATACAACGACGAAATGGGCCGCGCCATCGGCCTCAGCTACTTCCACAGCCGCGGTTTGAGTGACGACGTGATAAAAACTTTCGGCCTCGGATATTGCATGGACGAATGGTCGGCATTCACCGACTACGCCCTAAAAAACGGCTATTCGCAAAACATTCTCGAAAAATCGGGACTGACAATCGTCAAAGAAGACAACGGTCGACGCTACGACCGGTTCCGCGGACGTGTAATGTTCCCGATTTACAGCATCTCAGGCCGTGTTCTGGGCTTTAGCGGGCGTGTCCTGTCAAAAGAAAAACAGGCTGCGAAATATGTCAACTCGCCAGACTCGGAGATATACAACAAAAGCCACATCCTCTATGGTCTATATCAGGCCCGCAACGCAATAAGCCGCAACGACAAGTGCTATCTGGTCGAAGGAAACATCGACGTAATTTCGATGTATCAGTCTGGCATTCAGAATTCTGTAGCATCCTGCGGAACATCGCTCACGACCGAACAAATTCGTCTGATAAAACGCTACACGCAGAACATCACCGTGCTCTATGATGGCGACGCGGCAGGAATTAAAGCGGCTCTGAGAGCGGTGAATATGCTGTTCGAAGAGGGTATGCACGTGAGAGTTGTTCTGTTTCCCGACGGCGAGGACCCCGACAGCTATGCGCAAAAATACGGTTCGACACAGTTGCAGGAATACCTTGCCAGCCATGAGGACAACTTCATAGTGTATAAAACCAAGGTTCTGCTTGAAGATGTCAAGAAAGACCCCATCCGCAAGGCCGAGGCCATGAAGGAAATTGTAAATACCATTGCCCTCGTACCAGATTTACTTGAGCGTCAAGCTTATATAGCACAATGTGCCTCATTGTTCGATACTCCCGAACAGACCCTCGCCAACGAATTACGCAGAACAATGATGCAACGTCGGGAGAAACAAGCCGAACAAAACGTCTCGGTACCCACCTCGGATGAAACCGCGCCCCTACCCGACCCTGCACAAAAACAAGACTCACCCAATGCCGGCAACGAACCGTCGGTGTCCAGTTTTGCCGATCCTCATGAGGTTCAACTCATACGTCT
>CADCPQ010000051.1 GCA_902803395.1 uncultured Bacteroidota bacterium | reverse complement strand
GATGTCGCCGGTGTTCTTCGGCAGCGGGCAGATGTAGTTGAAGTGGGTGTAGGCCACCTTCTTGCCTTCGTTGTTCATCTCCTCGACAGCGAGGGTGAGGGCACCTGCGGTACCACCCCAACCGACAACGAGCAGGTCGGCGTCGGGGTTGCCGGTCACTTCTTGTTCAGGAATATAGTTGGCCACGCGATTGACCTTCTCCTGACGGTTCTTGGTCATGAGGGCGTGGTTTTCGGGGTCGGTGCTCAGGGGACCGTCGGGGCATTTCTCGAGGCCGCCGACACGGTGGCTCAGGCCTTCCATTCCTGGCAGAGCCCACTCACGAGCGAATTTTTCCTCATCGCGACGGAACGGACGGTAGTTCGGGTCATTCTCCTTGGCCAGACGCGGCTTGATTTCGGGCATATCTTTCATGCTGGGAATCTTGAACAGCTGTGAGCCGTTGCCGAGGTAGCCGTCGGTAAGCAGGATGACAGGGGTCATGTGCTCGAGAGCAATCTTGGCGGCGTTGAAGGCCCAGTAGAAGCAGTTGGCACTTGACGAAGCGGCAACAACCACGAGGGGAGCCTCGCCATTGCGTCCATAAAGGGCCTGGCCGAGGTCGCTCTGTTCGGTTTTGGTGGGCAGACCTGTCGAGGGGCCACCACGCTGCACGTCAACAACGACGAGAGGCAGTTCGGTCATCACTGCAAGTCCGAGAGCCTCACTCTTCAGCGAGAGTCCGGGACCAGAGGTGCTTGTGCAAGCCAGGGCACCGGCATAGCTGGCACCGATGGCGGAGCAAATACCGGCGATTTCGTCCTCAGCTTGGAAGACGCGGGCACCGAGGCTTTTGTGCTTGGCCAACTCGACCATGACGTCGGTTGCGGGGGTGATGGGGTATGAACCGAGGAAGAGACGGCGACCACTCTTCTCACTGGCGGCCAGCAGACCCCATGCGGTAGCCACGTTACCGGTAATATTGCGGTAGCGACCATGCTCCATCTTGTCGGCTTTGGCAACCTCGAAAATGTGCGAATGCATCACCTCGAGTTTGTCGGCGTATTCGTAACCTTCGGTCAGAACAGCCTTGTTGAGGTCTACCACTGCGGGTTTCTTGGCAAACTTGCGCTCCAGATAGGCAAAAGTCTGATCCAGAGTCTTATGGGTGGCATAGAAGATAATGCCGAGTGCAAACATATTGCGGCTCTTGTCGGCAGTCTTTTTGTCAACGCCCTTCTCATCGCCGATACGTTCGGTGAATGAGGTTATTGGAGCCTTGATGATGGTGTAGGCGCGCTCAAGTTCGTCGGTGAATGGGTTCTCCTTGTAGCCAGCCTTCTCCATGGCTTCGTCGGTGAAGGTGTCGATGTCGACAATGACGGTGGCACCCTTCTTGGCCCACTTCAGTTGCGACTTGAAGGCGGCAGGGTTCATGGCCACCAGGATGTCGCATTTGTCGCCCGAGCTGTAGATGTGGTTACCCACGTGCACCTGATAGCCGCTCACACCGGCGATGGTGTTGTGCGGCGCACGGATTTCGGCCGGATAGTCGGGGAATGTTGCGATGTCGTTGCCGGTCAGAGCCGATGCGTCGGAGAACAAAGTGCCCGAAAGCTGCATTCCGTCGCCCGAATCGCCTGCAAATCGGACAACAAGGTCCTCTTTATTAACAATCTGATTCTGTGACATTTTAACTATTTTTAAGTTTATTTTTTACGTTTATAGCATTTGCAAAGATACTAAACTTTTACGACCTGACAAACTTTTCTGCCGTTTTTTTATTCACAACGGCTGTTTAAATAATTGAAAATAACATATTTGATATATTTTTTTCGTAATTCATAAAAAATTAGTAATTTTGCAGCATGGAAAAAATAACTTTAGGACGCAGCGGACTCGTGGTTCCGCGCAATGGTTTCGGGGCTCTGCCCATTCAACGCATCTCGGCCGCTGAGGCCGTCCGTCTTGCTCAAAAGGCGTTGGACGCCGGTATGTATTATTTCGATACGGCACGTTTTTACACCGACAGCGAGGAAAAACTCGGCGAAGCCTTTCACGACCGTCGCGACCGTGTGATTATAAGCACCAAAACCGGTGCCAAGAATGCCGAAGGTTTTTGGCGCGACCTTGAAACAAGTCTGCGTCTGCTGCGCACCGACCACGTCGACCTCTACCAGTTCCACAACCCGCCGTTCTGCCCCAAGCCCGGCGACGGCACCGGTCTTTACGAGGCCATGCAAGAGGCTGTTCGTCAAGGCAAAGTGCTGCACGTCGGCATCACAAACCACGCTCTTCCGATAGCTCGCGAAGCCATCGAGAGCGGCCTGTACGAAACCATGCAGTTCCCGTTTTCGTACCTCGCTTCGAAAGAGGATGAGGAAATAGTGGAGCTGTGCCGCACCCACAACATGGGATTCATCGCCATGAAAGGACTGGCCGGCGGCCTCATCAACCACGCCGCCACCGCCTACGCCTTCCTCGCACAGTACGACCATGTTGCCCCGATTTGGGGAATACAACGTGAAAGCGAGCTCGACGAATTCATTTCGTTCCAGACCAACCCGCCGTCGCTTAACGACGAAATGCGCGCCCGCATCGAGTCCGACCGCCGTCAGCTGAGCGGCGATTTCTGCCGCGGATGCGGATACTGCCAACCATGTCCGGCAGGCATTGAAATCGAGAGCTGCAACCGCATGAGCCTCTTCCTGCGCCGTGCGCCGCTGAGCGTCTACCTGACCGACGAGTTCAACGAGAAAATGAAGAAAATCGACGGTTGCCTGCAGTGCCACGCATGCAGCGAACGCTGTCCCTACCACCTCGACACCCCTACCCTGCTGCGTCGCAACTACGAGGATTTCAAGGTGTTCTGGGCTCAGAAAAACAAGAATCAGTAGTTGAAAGCGATTGCTCATATTGAGTCGCCTTTTGGCGAAAAATTCGGTGTGCCGCGCCAAGCGGGTATGGCCGATGTCCCATCGCGTGTGGTGTTCGAGCCCGAATTCCGTGTGGCCGAGGCCGTCCGCGGATTGGACCAATTTGAGTATATATGGCTGATATGGCAGTTCCACCAAGCCGAACGCGACGACTGGTCGCCAACCGTGCGACCCCCAAGGCTGGGCGGCAACGAGCGCGTGGGCGTTTTCGCCACCCGCAGTCCTTTCAGGCCCAACGCAATAGGTCTTTCGGCAGTCAGGCTCAACAAGGTCGTGATTGACAAACAGTTGGGACCAGTGCTCGACGTGAGCGGCGCTGACCTTGTCGACGGAACCCCGATTTTCGACATCAAGCCCTACCTTCCCTACGCCGACAGCCACCCCGATGCCCGAAGCGGCTTCGCTCAGCAGGGGTCCGACCGCCGCCTCGAAGTGGTTTTCAATGACGAAACATTACGACAACTGCCTGACAATCTGCACGAACCATTGCGCCAGGCTCTCGCCAACGACCCACGACCGCGTTACCACGACGACCCCAACCGTGTGTACGGCCTGCGGTTCGGTGGCTGCGACATCCGCTTCAAAATCAGCGACACCGTTGTAACTGTATTGGAAATCAATCGATAAAAAATATTTTTCTGCCAACGCAACAAAAAGCCGTTTTTTTGTGTCTTATCATTGATGAGTTCCGACATCGAACACATAATAAAACTCTGCCGCCGGCACAATTCCAAGGCCCAGCGCGAACTTTACGACTGCTTCGCCGCAAAGATGATGGGTGTGTGTATGCGCTACGCCCCCGACCGCGCCACGGCTCAAGACCTGCTGCAGGACGGTTTCATACGTGTGTTCGACAAACTGCACAAACTGCGCGAGCCGCAAGCCGTCGAGGCATGGATTTACCGCATTATGGTCAGCACCTGCATCAACTACCTCAACCGACAGTTTCGTCGCCACGAGTCCCTTGACACCTTGACCGATACCGACAACGAGCCCGCCTTCAACGCCGACCCTTACGTCGCCGACGAACTCATGGCAGCCATCGCCACCCTGCCCGCAGGCCAGCGACTGGCCTTCAACCTGCGCGAAGTCGAGGGCTACGAGTTCGCCGAAATAGCATCGCAAATGGGCTGCAGCGAAGTCAACGTTCGGGCGCTCATCTCGCGGGCAAAATCGAATTTGAGACAAAAATTATCACAATACGCATGAATATGAACAACTTAAAGGATTATAAGAACCAGCCCGACCCTGAGGTCTGGAACCGAATCAACCGCCGCCTTATGGTGCGCCGTCTGGCGTTGCCCGCTGCTGCCGTCGTGGTTGTGGCAGCAGCCGTGGTGGCCGTGGCCATCACGCGCAACGACAACACCGAAACCGTGCAACAGCCTGTGCCCGAAGTGGTCGTCGCCGAAAACATCAATGTTGCCGAAAGCACCGTCACCACCGAGCCCGTGGTGGCCGAACAGCCCCGCAAGGAGACCGTCACACCTCAGGCCGAGGCCGTCTTCTTCAGCGCATCTGACGAAGAAAAAGCCGTCGCCGAGCCTGTCACTATGGTCGACAACAACCAGCCTGCAGCACCCGTGGCCAATGAACCAAGCCGTCAACAATCGGAGCCACAGGTCGTCAAGGCCGACAACAAGCCCACAAAAACTGCCGAGCCTGTAGTTGTCGCCGAACCCGAGACTCCCAAAGCCATCCCTTCGGCCAAAAACACCGCCACGAAAGCTCCTGTCAAGGTCAACGAAGACCTGCTGTGGGTACCTAACGCCTTCACCCCCAGTGTGCCCGGCGACAACGACCACTTCCGCGTGGCCACCAACATCGACACCGTCGGCACCATCTACGATTTCCGCATCCTGCTCTACAACCGTCGCGGCGCGCAGGTGTACGAGTCGGACGACATCAATTTCTCGTGGGACGGCACCTACAAAGGCCAGCTGCTGCCACAAGGGGCTTACGTCTACATAATCCGCTACCGTGATACCCACGGCGAGCAGCACCTCCAGAAAGGCACCGTGACGATTATCCGATAGCGTCGGCTCTAAAATAGATAAAACACTAAAAACCAGCGACTTAGAACGCATTTATCTAAGTCGCTGATTTTTATGTATTTAGATAGGTTCGGGTCGGGTTTGGTTCGGCCTTACATCGGCCTTGCTTCGGCCGGGTCCGAACTACGGCCGATGAAAGCCCCTTTTCAGTACGACAAAACGTAAGGTGACGACTGGTCCAACTCCATCGAAAGCGCTGTCCGCTTGCGGCTTTGGTGCCACTCCAGCACCTTGTCGCCAATCCAATAGCCCACGTTGACGCTCACGATGGCCAGCCCAGCGCCAGCCAGCACGTCGGAAGCCCAGTGGCGGTTGTTGTAAATCCGCATAAAACCTGTCAGTGTTGCCACAGCGTAGCCGGCCACGGCAATCATCGGGTAGTCGTCGCCGTATTCGCGTCGCAGCAGCTCGGCGCCGACGAAAGCCGTATAAGTATGACCCGACGGGAAACTGGTGAACGAGGTATTATCGGGTCTCCGCATGTGCGACAGCTGTTTCACGCCGACGACCACCAGGGAGCCCATTCCGTAGCCCAAGGCGGTAAGGTTGACCATGTCGCGAATACTGCTACGACCTTGCAAACCACAGATTTTCAGCGCAAAGGGCGTAGCCATGGGGACGTATTGGATGTAGTTGTCGAAGGTCAAGCGGTCGTGTCCGTCGGACTGGACGGCATCGCGCAGGTCAACGCACAGACCATGCAGCTCGGGCACGAAAGTGAACGTCGCACCGACGGCCATCATCGCGGTCCCCGATATCACCGCCGGCTTCGTTATCAGAAGGCTTTCGCACGGAGTGGCTACTGTGTCCTGAGCCCCGACGCGGGCAAAGCACACGACGAACACGAGCAATATGGCGGCCGGCTTTTTCATTGTGCGACAGTGATTTTAACGGTTGACAACACGCAAACTGCCGTCGACGAGTTCTGGAACGACGGGGCAGGTGTCCTGACGGAAGGCAAACTCGATGTCAGCCTCGGCTCCGAGACGTCGCAAACGTGCGATATGGGTAGCCTTGCTGCAAAAAGCGTAGGGGTCACCCTCGGCGGCCCGCCACAACGTCTGTGCCATCATGGCGGCGTCGTTGACGGGTATGACATTGCAACGCGCTGCAAGTCTGTCGATTAAGGCTCCGGCAAAAAGGGTATCCTCCATGCTCGGCTCGCCTTTCCATCCGCTGCAAAGTATCACCACGTCGCGGCCGTCGGCGACCAAAACATCGGTCAACGCGCTAATGTTGGCAAACGAACCGGCCAGTGTGCGCTCGGCATCGGAGGCTGCCAGAAGGCTGACTGTGCCGTTGGTGGTGCTGTAGGCTAACTTACGGCCGCTGAGGTCGTTGCGCAGATATTCGGTAGGTGAGTTGCCATACTCGGCGTCGCCAACTTTGCTGCCGTTGCGCTCGGCGGCCAAGCTGAAACCCAACTTGCGGTAGGACGGCAATTTTTCGAGGCTGTCGAGAGGCACAATCATTTCGGCTCCGGCCTGAAAGGCGGCGCAGACTGCCGTGGTGGCACGCAACACATCGACCGCCACCGTGGTGTGGTGGGCGGCGATGGTACGGCCCTGATACAGAACCGGTGAGAGTGTCAGTTCAACTTGCATCGTGCGTCAGATTTTTGTCGGCAAAGATACGAAAAAAAATCCGTATCGCGACAAAAAATTATTTTTGCAAGGCGGCGATTTGTGCTTTCAGGGCTGCTATCTTCGTCTCGGCGTCGCTCTGTTTTTTGCGTTCGGTCTCGACAACCTGGGCTGGCGCGCCGTTCACAAACTTCTCGTTACTGAGCTTTTTCATCACCGCAGCGAGGAAACCCTCGGCGTATTTCAGTTCGTCCTGGAGTTTTTTCAACTCGGCCTCAACGTCGATGTTCTGGCTCATCGGCACGAAACACTCGGTGGTGCCAATCATGAAGCTGAGTGCGCCTTCGGCCTTTTCGTTCACGGCCTCGATTTTGCT
Source organism: uncultured Bacteroidota bacterium (assembly GCA_902803395.1). Lineage (GTDB taxonomy): Bacteria > Bacteroidota > Bacteroidia > Bacteroidales > P3 > Colimorpha. The sequence goes on along the minus strand of CADCPQ010000051.1, from coordinate 17,136 downwards.
CACATTGGCCAACTTGCGGATGATACCTTCGAAACTGCCGATGTTGAAGCGTCTGTCGCCTGCCATATAACGCACCTCGAGAGCCTCCTTCGGCGAAATGTTGCGGGTGTTGCGGATGTTGCGCACACCGGCGATGACTTCGCGGGCGGTGTCGAAATCGTCGAGCATACGCTGGTCGAAAAAGACGCTGCGCGGCATATGCTGGTTCATGATGCTGTAGTTGGCATTGACGAACTCGGCCTGCTCGTCGCTCTTGCCGATGTTGGTCAGCACGTGCCATATTTCCTCGGTAACGAACGGCATGAAGGGATGCAAAATGCACATCAGGCGCGAGAAAATGCTGATGGTTGCGTCATAGGTTTCGCGGTCGATGGGGGTTCCGTAGGCTGGTTTCACCATCTCGAGGTACCACGAGCAGAAGTCGTCCCAAACTAGCTTGTAGCTGGCCATGAGGGCCTCGCTAAGGCGGTACTCGTCGAAATCGTGTTCGATTTCCTCAAGCACACAAGCCATACGCTGCTCCATCCACTGCACGGCGACTTCGTTGTTCTTCCCGGATTCCACAGAAATTTCTGACTCACTGGAGATTTGCCAACCCATGACAAGTCGCAAAGCATTCCAAATCTTGTTGCTGAAGTTGCGGCCTTGCTCGCAGATGGCTTCGTCGAAGGGCAGGTCGTTGCCGGCAGGTGCGGTGAGCAGCATACCCATACGGACTCCGTCGGCACCGTATTTTTCCATAAGCTCGATTGGGTCGGGGCTGTTGCCGAGCTGTTTCGACATTTTTCGGCCCAGTTTGTCGCGAACAATGCCGGTGAAATAAACGTTGTGGAACGGGATTTCATCGCGGAACTCCTCGCCAGCCATGATCATGCGGGCAATCCAGAAGAAAATGATGTCTGGGGCGGTGATGAGGTCGGCGGTGGGATAATAATATTTTATCTCGGGGTTATCGGGATTGCGAATGCCGTCGAACAGCGAGATGGGCCAGAGCCAGCTGCTGAACCAGGTGTCGAGAACATCCTCGTCCTGACGAAGTTCGCCGGTGTAGTTGTATTTCTCGGCAGCGATTTTCTTTGCCTCCTCCTCGTTGAGTGCCACGATGGTTTCGACTTTGCCGTTCACATCGATGTACCAGGCAGGAATCCTGTGGCCCCACCATAGCTGGCGGCTGATGCACCAGTCCTTGATATTTTCGAGCCAATGGCGGTAGGTGTTCTTGAATTTGGCAGGATGGAACTTGATGGTATCGTTCTCTACAACCTCGAGTGCGCGTTTTGCCATATCGTCCATCTTCAGGAACCACTGAGCCGAAAGTTTCGGCTCGATGACGGCGTCGGTGCGTTCGCTGTGACCCACCTTATTAGTATAATCCTCGGTTTTCTCGACAAGGCCGGCCTCTTCGAGGTCTTTCATTATCTGCTTGCGGCAAGCGAATCGGTCCATGCCTGCATATTTGCCGCCTTTTTCGTTCAGTGTTCCATTGTCGTTGAAAATGTCTATTGACTCGAGGCCGTACTTCATTCCGAGGTTGTAGTCGTTGATATCGTGCGCCGGGGTGATTTTCAGAGCGCCGGTACCGAACTCGCGATCGACATACTCGTCCATAATGATTGGCACCACACGGCCAACGCCGGGCACGACGACTTTCTTGCCCTTGAGCCACTGGTAGCGTTCATCCTCGGGATGGACACAAACGGCGGTGTCGCCCAAAATGGTCTCGGGACGTGTCGTTGCCACAACGATATATTTATCCTCATTTTCGATAAAATAACGCAGATAGAACAATTTGGAATGTGATTCCTTGTAAATCACCTCCTCGTCACTGACGGCGGTAAGAGCCTGAGGGTCCCAGTTGACCATACGGACACCACGATAGATGAGACCTTTATTATAAAGGTCGACAAAAACGCGCATCACGCTCTCGTAACGTATGGGATCCATAGTGAATGCAGTGCGGTCCCAGTCGCAGCTGGCGCCGAGTTTGCGCAGCTGTTTGAGAATTATGCCGCCGTACTGCTCTTTCCATTCCCATGCGTGTTTAAGGAATTCTTCACGCGACAGCGAACGTTTGTCGATGCCTTTTTCGGCCAACATTTTGACCACTTTGGCCTCCGTTGCAATCGGGGCATGGTCGGTGCCGGGCACCCAGCAGGCGTTTTTGCCAAGCATACGGGCACGACGAACGAGAACGTCCTGAATGGTATTGTTGAGCATATGACCCATGTGCAGCACTCCGGTGACGTTGGGTGGCGGAATGACGATGGTATAAGGTGCGCGGTTGTCGGGTTCAGAGTGAAAAAGTTTCTTGTCAAGCCAAAACTGATACCATTTTTCCTCGACGCTGCGAGGGTCGTATTTCGATGCTATTTCCATTATTTATATTGTGTTTTTTGTTCTCAAAAGAATTTGCAAAAATACGATTTTTTCCGATATTGTGAGCATCTGGCCGCATTTTTTTGTAAAAAAAGTTTCGCCGACACAATATTTCGGCCTTATTTGAGTTATTTTTATGTGTCACGAAAATTGCTGATAACGTTGCTTGCGGTCCTTGCCGCGTTTGCCGCCGAGGCCCAGAAGCCATGGAACCCAACCTCGGTGGACGAGGCGTACAATGACCGCGCCTATATGCTTCAACCCAATGCCGACGGGATGGATTTGCTCACCAAGACGGCTAAAATTTATCGCGACGGACGCTACCAGCGGATGACTCCCAGCCAAGTCGACTCGATTGCCTTCGGCCGCATTTTTATCCCTACCGGGCCCTATGTCATAGGCCGAGTCGAGCACCTGCGCCTGCAGTCCGACAGCAATGATTTCTACATCCCCGTGGCCGACGCAACGACGCTCCTACCCTACCTCGTGTCGACCCAGTACTGGAACGATTACTTCCGCTCGCTGGCCCGCTACGCATACATCGACGAATGGAACCTGGCCGACCTGCTCGACGCCGACTCTTCAGGTCTCCGCTGCGAGCGCTACTGCCGTTTGGAATGGCTCGGCTTCGACTACCAGCCCTCGTTCGTGTGTCCGGTCGTTTTCACCGTCCGGACCAACACCGGAGAGGCCCAGCAGCTCACCCTCACGGCTCTGCAACAGCTTGAAAACTGGGGCGCTATGACCGAAACTGCCACCGTCGAGGCTTATGAACAAGCTATAGCATTGGCTCGCGAGATGCGCGACGAAGCCGACCGCCGTATGCGCAACGAGGAAGATTCGCTGCACGACGGCAACCTTTTCCCGGCAGTCGTGCTGCGCGACCTGCTGGCCATCAACGTCGACGAAACCGAATTGGCACAGATTGCCGCCGGCTCCAAGGTGCTCCTCTACGCCTACACCGACACTATCGGCGAGCGCGACTGCTTCTACGGACGGTTCCGCAACGTGAGCTACAAATTCGCTTACGGCGACCTCCGTTTCGCATCGCAGGACGATGTAGCCTATCTCATGCGCCGCGGACGCAACGGATTGAACACCAGACTCATGGTCGCTTCAAGAGCCGACAGTGTCTCCACCGAGCGCTATGCCGACAGCCTCGCCAAGGCCCATGCACAACTGCGCGAGCAAATCGAGCAGACCAAGCGCGACATGGACCGCCGCCAGATTTTCCTCATGAACTTAAAACTGGCCCAAAGCGACTACCAGTTCGGGCTCGAATTCAATTTCTACAACTGTTTCAACAAAACGATACGCAAAATCGAGATGCAGGTCACGGCCTACAACGCCGCCGGCGCCGTGCAGCGCGACAAATTCGACCGCCGTATGCGCGACATCCGCTGTATGGGTCCTATCCCGCCACAGTCGCCGGCGCAATACACCTTCGACGAACTTTTCTGGGACGACAACGACCGAATCCGCTACCTGCGCCTCACCTACATCAAGTTCACATTCGCCGACGGAACGACCCGGAGTTACAACGGACACGAGGCTATTCTCAGCCACACTTTAAATCAGTGATATTCAGGCTTTAAACATTATTTGTTCGCCCGCCGGACGGACAAAGCCGATGTAAGGCCGATGTAAGGCCGAACCAAATACGACCCGAACCTATTTAATATCATGAAAATCAGAAAGATATATCAAAATTTATAACTCATTGATTTTCAGCGACTACCGTAACTTTGCTTGTTGTGGGATTGATGCGGCCGACACGGACTTGGACTGGTATGCGCTCGCCAAGTTCTTCGACATGGCTAATTATGCCCACACGGCGACCGCCCATCTGGCGCAGTTTTTCGAGAGTGTCCATGACACCGGCCAGATAGTCCTCGCTCAACGTGCCAAAACCTTCGTCGATAAAGAGCGTGTCGACATTGTTGCTGCCCGAATTGATGTGCGACAATGCCAACGCCAGCGACAGCGACACCATAAAACTCTCGCCGCCCGACAAGATGTTAATACCCTGAGGCGCACCGCTTTGCAGGTTGTCGGCTACCAATATCACGAGCGAGCCGGGGTTGCATGTGAGCCTATAGCGTTCGCTGAATCCCGACAGGTAATGGTTGGCCACGTCGAGAATGTGGGCTAATATGCAGCTCTGTGCGATGTTGCGGAATTTCTTGCCCTCGGCGTCACCGAACAGGCGCGACAGACCGTTCCACGACAGCCATTCCTCACGCAATCGCTCCGAGTTCTGCACCAATTCGGCACGTCGAGCACGGTTCTGCGAGTCCTGGTCGATACGTGAGACAATTCCACCAAGAGTCTGATTGAGTGTCTGTTGCAACTGAAGCTGGCTATTTCGGTATTCTGACAGCGTTTCGAGCGTCTCACCTTCGGCAAACGAGGGTTTCGACTGCTCCGATTCGTCAATCTGACGTCCTAACTGGCCGAGACGGCCCTCGACATTGTGCAACTCGGCACGGCGGTCGGCGCAATACTGCTTGACTTTCTCAACGTCGTCGGCCGTCAACCCGCTCAGATAGCGGAGCCTCTCGATGTCGAGACCGCTGTTTTTGGCAAGGAAACTATCGACGTAACTTTGCGCGTCGGCAATTAACTTATCGAGGTTGCTGATTTGGGACTTGATTTGCCGCAACCCGCTGTCGGCTTGACTCTTAGCGGCCTGAAGACGGCTGCTTTCGGCATTCAAGGCGGTCAGCTCGGCTGTTAATGACGATATTTTTTCGGCAATCGCAGTCATCGTTTTCAATTGCAGAGCCACTGCCTTCAGCTCTCTATTCACTTCGTTCTGAGCCGATTGCAAAGCCTCGGCGGTGACGTCGACCTGCAGCGAGGCTGCAAGTTGCGACACATTTCCGGCAATAGCGACCTCCGCTCCCTTTAGAGCATCGATTTTCGTCTGGCAATCACGCACGGCATTGTCGTTAAATGTCTTTATTCCAGACAATTCCGATTGTTTGAGGTTCAAAGTGCGGAGCTTTGCGTCGGCGTCATCCATCTTGTCCTTGAGCGGTTTCAGTTGCGACTCGAAAAAGTCCTGCGTCAGCACTTTCTCTATCCGACTTCCGCACACGGGGCAGACGCTGCCGGCCTCGAGAGCCGCACGTAACTCCTTGGCTGCCTGAGTGGAGCCGAGGCTGAGACGGTTGTAGCGGTTGCGACAATCGGCGGCGAACTGCACAGCTCGTTCGATTTCAGGAGCAAGGTCGGCAAGGTTTTTCGCGGCAGAAGCCGATTTTCCTTCACACTCTTTCAACAAGTCCGACTGCTTTTTCTGCTCGTCGCGATTACGTGTCAGCTTTTCGGTTTCGGCGGTCAGCTGGCCGAGTGTGCGTTGGCGACCTAACAATGTTTCATGCTGGTTTTTAATGCGTTGCGGGTCAAGGGTGTCGAGTTGTTTCTGTGCGGTTTCGAGTTCCGACTGCAGTTCGTGCTGCCTCTTCTCAGCTTGCTTGCATTTTTCGACCGTGTCGTCCAACATTTTCTGGGCCGCCGGCTGCTGCATTAACAACTGATACTTTTGTTGTTCGGCTTTTGTCTTGTCGGCCATTCGCACACGTGCTTCCGAACTGGCCTCGTGCTGCACAATGGTCAGTTCTTTGGCACGGAAATCGTCCGACTGCAACCATTCTTTTATTCTGCCAGCCTGAAGTTTAGCCTCGTCAAGGCTCTTAATCAGCGAGTTATAGTTGTTTAGCCAATTGATTTTCTGAGTTGTGTCCTCAATGTTACGTTCCACCTCCGAAATCTGCTTTTTCGTCTCGCCGAGCGCTTGTTTTTGAGCGGCGAGTTCGTCGTCGGACATCAGTACAATAGACTCTATTACAGAGCGTTGGGCCTCGTATTTCGATTCCGAGTCACGCGATGTGGCAAAAATCTGACGGCCAATTTGCGAATAGATTTCCGTCCCGGTCAGTTTTTCAAGAATCTCGGCTCTCTCGTCGCTCGAAGCATGGAGAAATCGCGTGAACTCACCTTGTGCCAACAACGCCGTCCGGCAGAACTGGCTGTAGGTGAGTCCGACCAATGAAAGTTTCAGCGCATCATCAATACCGCGATTTTTTGCTACAAGATTATGGGTCAATGCGTTAGTGTAGGTATGTTCCTCTTTGCCAATATTGCCCGAAGGCTTGTTAAAGGCCCGGCGCAGCTGCCATCGTGCAATGTAGTCGTTGCCGTCGTTGGCGGTAAAAAGCAGCTCTGCAAAACACTCGCCGGTGCCGCGCCGCATGAGCTGACGGTTGTCGCTTATGTTGATGTTGTCAGGCTCGCCGTCGCTGCGTTCGATGGTATAAGATTCGCGCGAACGGTTGCGTGCCATTCGCGGCGTTTCGGCAAAAAGAGCGAGGCAAATGGCGTCAATCAATATGCTTTTGCCGGCTCCGGTTTGGCCCGTAATCAGGAAAAGCGGAGCAGATGCAAGCGGCTCAGCGGTAAAATCCACCGTCGCATCGGCTATCGAGGCGATATTGTGTATTATGACGTGCTTAATCTTCATGGCTAATGCTTTTTTCAATGTCGGAAATCATCCTCAAATATTTCTCACCGAGCTCATTATCAATACTTTTCGACGACATAAACTGCTGCGCCACATCAGTTACTTTGAGCTGTCGAAACTCGTCAGGCGTCATAGAACCAGTCATAGAATTAAGCCCGAGAGGCGTCTCGCGAGTCACGTTCACAGTGCAGAACTTACATTTTTTGTTAGCCGTAGCCAGTGCAATACGTTCATTATAATCGGCAGGCAAACCATTGTCCGACAATACGTTGAGACGTATATATGCCTCTTCGTCGTCCGGATATGCCGCCAATTTGTCGACAGCTTCGTCAAACGGCACCGGCTTCTGTGGCAATGTCACGAGTGGACGAATAGTTTTTATTTCAACGGTCTCAATTTCAGGGGTTTTACCATGCTCAACATTGACTATCGACACACTGTGGGGATAGTTCTCGTCAAAACTGACCGCCACTGGCGAGCCGGAATAACGTGCTGTAGGCAAGCCTTTTAGCGTCTGAGCATGATGAATATGGCCCAAAGCAATGTAATCAAAAACCGAGCCAAAAGTTTCCAGGTCAATATATTCTATATTTCCGATTGAATCTTCCTGCATCCGGCGATGACCTGTAAGGTCGCAACCTCTTACAGCTGCATGAGCCATCAATATGATTGGCAGATTATTAACATTGATTTCTTCAACTTTAGCTTGAAGCTTTTTATAGAAGGCTGACACTCTGTCAGGCATGTCAGTTGCTGGATAATTCTGGGCATAAATGTGAGGCAATGCAACTATTATCCCTTTCCCTGGAATGGTAATGAAATGGCGCTGCCAGTCGACATCGTCGCCGCTACGGCCTAATGTGCCGATAATGTGAACGTTATGAGCGCCCCAAACATCGCGGTACACCTCCAAACGGCTTGGGCTGTCGTGGTTGCCGGCGGTGACAACTATCGGCATATCAGGAGCGACCCTGTGCAAATTCATCAAGGTCTCGGCATATAGCTGCTGTACAGCCACCGACGGCGATCCGATATCGAAAACATCACCACTGATGACCAACGCATCAGGACGTTCACGCTGCACAATATCAACAAGTTGCATCGCAAAGTCGAAGTGTTCTTCGCGACGGTCGTAACCGTACAGTTGGTGTCCGAAATGCCAGTCCGATGTATGTAATATTTTCATTAGCAGGGATCTACATTAAATTGTATTTGAACCGATGAAAAATCTTTTACCTTTCGCGTTTCGTCGGCCATTTTCATTATCAAAACTTTCGCTGACGAAATTGCTTCGTTTCGCTCAAATCGAAGCAATATATCCTTGATATACAAACTTCTGACTCTTGAAACCATAGGTGTCACAGGTCCTATTGCACGGTTGCCGAAAGTCGCTTTCAATTGCCGGAAAAGATGAACCGCCGCTTCGTCAGCAATATCTTTGTCGCGATGCTTTAACGTTATGGAAATCAGCCGATAATACGGCGGATATCGAAAAACTCGCCGTTCTTGGATCTGCGAGTTGTACATCGCAAGGTAGTCGTTATCGATGACATTGCGAATAGCCTGATGGTAAGGATTATAGGTCTGAATTATAACCTTTCCCTGAACACCGTGCCGGCCTGCACGACCGCTGACTTGGGTCATTTGCTGGAAAGCCCGTTCAAACGACCTGAAATCCGGGAAATTGATAAGATTATCGGCACTGACAATGCCTACAACCGAGACATTATCGAAGTCCAACCCTTTGGTAATCATTTGAGTACCAACGAGTATATCGATTCGGCGCTCTTGAAAATCGTTCAAAAGTTCGAGGTATTGATTTTTCTGCAAAGTTGTATCCAAGTCCATCCTCGCCACTTTCGCCTTTGGAAAAAATATCGACAAATCCTCCTCAATGCGTTCAGTTCCAATGCCATGCATCGAAATATGGGTTGAATGACACATCGGGCACTCCTCGGGCACAGGTATAGAGTAGCCGCAATAGTGGCAACGCAGACTGTTTGTCGACTTATGATACACAAGCGATACATCGCAATGCTGACACTGCGGAATATAGTGGCAATCCTCGCATTCAAGATGCAGCGAAAAGCCTCTACGATTTTGAAACAGAATTACTTGATGGTGTTCACTTAAAGCAGTTTCTATGTGTGACAACAAGAAATCGGAGAACATACCACGAACCTCTTTGTTGCGATGTGCCTCCTTCATATCAACGCACAGAACTTCAGGCATCTGCAAACCTCCATAGCGGTGTTTCATTTCAACCAACCCATATTTGCCCTCTTGAGTATTGAAATAGGACTCAATACTTGGTGTTGCTGAGCCAAGAATTGCACGGGCATTGCACATCCTCGCAAGGTACAAAGCGGCATCACGACCACTGTAACGTGGGCTCGGGTCTGTCTGCTTGAACGAGGTGTCATGTTCCTCATCGACAATTACCAAACCGAGGTCTATAAACGGCAAAAAAACAGCGCTTCTGGCGCCAAGCAGCACTTGATAACGCCTGTTAGGATCCGGATCCATTGTACGCGACCACACTTCCGCGCGCTGACTGACACTGAACCTCGAATGATATACACCTACTTTCCCTCCAAAATATTTACGCAGCCGATTGATAATCTGAGCAGTCAAAGCAATTTCCGGCAAAAGGAAAAGAACCTGTCGACCATCTTCAAGTACATCTTTAATTAACTTAATATAAACCTCTGTTTTACCGGATGATGTAACTCCATGCAAAAGCATTACTTTAGGCTGGCTGGGGTCTGATAATCTATCATATGCAGCTTGTTGTTCCGCATTGAGAACAATACTGTCGGGCGATATAACATTGGAGTCATCATACTCCTCAAGGCGACTTTCAACACGGTCTTCGAGCACAAATATATTGTTAGCGATGAGTGTGTTGATTGACGAAGACGTACCAAGTAGTTTTTTTGGTATTGCATTTGCACCAAAGTCAGACAATTGCATGAATTTCAGAAGTATCTCGAGACGACGTTGGGTTGACTTCGATTTTTCTAATTTATCAAAAAGTGCCTTGCATTTCTCCTCGTCTTTATATTCTTCATTCAGAGATATATACGCAGTGGTGCGGGGTTTGTAACGTTGTCTGAGGTCCTCGTCGAGCACTATAATCTGACGTTCAACCATTGTATTGACAATAGGCATGATTTTCTGTATGCCAAGAGCTCGCGATATATCGGCAAGCTTCATAACAGGGTGCTCGGTCAATATATTGACAACACGCAACTCATTGTCGGTCAGATCGGAGAGTTCTCCGGTAAAATCCGGATGGATTGCTATCGCCGACTCGCTGGCAAGCCTAAACGCAGATGGAAGAGCAACAGCCATAACGTCACCGATATGACACATATAGTAGTCGGCAAGCCACTCCCAGAACAACATTTGTCGTTCTGTTACAATGGGCTCTATATCGAGAACCGAAAGTACATATTTTACCTTATAGTTGGGGACCGTGTCGGTTATATGCCTTACCACCGCAGCATACAGGTGTTTGTTGCCGAATTGTACGACAACCCTCCGCCCTACTCGGATGACCGCATTGTACTCAGTTGGCACACGGTAGGTGTATGTCCCCGGCAATGGCAATGGCAAAATCACTTCGACAAACAGGGTCTCCTCCATAACGTTCAACGTTCAAATCGTAACAGCTCCCTGTCATTCTGCAATAAAACCAGTTCGTATGCAGAAAGGTGACAGGTATTGACCTTTCCCATAGCAGCTAAAAATTTTCCTTCAAATTTCATCTGATTATCAGGACACTGCATTTTTTGCCGACTAATATCCGAAAATGAAAAACGGTACGATGTATACTCACTTGTGACGCTTCTGTCAGGTTCTACCTTATATCTCCCAGACACATTGTTACAGCCTGCAAATGCGTTGAAATTCAGTGTTTCAGGATTAAAACGCAAAGTCACATTTACAGCCTCATCAACTTCACGGGCGTTCATTTTCACAAGTTTCCATTCAATATTTTTATCGAAAGCAACAACGTCGAAGGCAACTTTATCCGTAACATTTCTTGTCGACGAGCAACCTAACAGCAGTAATAATATTGTGATATAACCAATCCGTTTCATAAATAAATTTTGCTGCAAAAATACTAAAAAAAGATGAATTACGTTATTATTAAAGACATTTTTTTTATTGAAATTTGGTTTACAATACAATAAAGTACTAACAATCGGAATGGCGACGGCAAAAAACAGAAAAAAAAGAATATTCATGGCTGTGATAAACGACCTTGAAACCGACCGTCGTGTCGACAAAGTCTGCAGTGCACTGACCGATTCGGGATACGACGTAACACTCATTGGCCGACGTTTACCGTGCAGCAAACCCATAAGCCGCCCATATCGGACCATACGGATGAGATTGCTATTCAGTAAGAAAGCCCTCTTTTACGCGGAATATAATTTAAGAATATTTTTCAAGATGTTGTTTGCACATGCTGACATGATTTATGCCAACGACATCGACACACTTCCTGGATGTGCTTTTGCAGCTAAAATACGACGAAAGAAATTGTTTCTTGACGCGCATGAACTATTTTCTGAAGTCCCAGAACTTCTTGAGCGAAACCATGTTAAACATTTCTGGCAGTGGATAGAGCGCACATTCATTCCTATGGTCGACGGCGCTTCAACAGTATGCCAAAGCATAGCAGACATATACAAAAAAAGTACAGGCGTGGAAATGGTCGTTGTACGGAATTTTGCCCCAGTATGTAACAATCCCATCGTAAAGAGACTCAACACAACATCAAAAACACTGCTCTATCAAGGTGCCGTAAACATAGGGCGAGGAATCGAATGGGTTATAGATGCCCTGGAATATCTCGAAAATTACAAATTAATTATTGCTGGCGATGGTGATATACGTGACGAAATGGAAAGCAAAGCCGCATCAAAAACATATTCTGACAGGATAACATTCCTTGGACGTGTACCGCCAGAAGAACTAAAAATAATCACCGCAAAAGCTGACCTCGGACTCGTATTACTCGAAAACATGGGACTCAACTACTACTATTCACTACCCAACCGATTGAGTGATTTTGCACAAGCAGGTATTCCGGTCATCGCAACCGATTTCCCTGAGATAGAGAATGTTGTAAATTCAAACAAAACCGGAACTTTGATTGGAGAAGAGGCAAGTGACCCTATTATTCTGGCCGAAAAAATAAAACTCGCGATCGATTACTGGGAACAAATGCCCGACAATGATTATAGCCACATCTTCTCGGATGCCCGAAAAAATTTATGCTGGGAGAATGAAAAAAAATCACTAATCGAAGCTATCGACACAATATTTTCAGAAAAATAGAGTTATCTAATAAATTTAACTATTGATTTATGATTTTTGATATCTTATTAATTCTTTATTTTGTCGGAGTTATACTCGGACTTTGGTTTGTATTCAAGAAAACCGATATTGAGCCGTGGAAAGCGCTCATACCTATCTACAACATTGTTGTCTGGATAAAAATATGCGGAAAATCATGGCGCTGGTACATATACTTTATTATACCAGCCATCAATGTATTCACGTTCCTTTTATTGGTTGTCGAAACCGCCAAATGTTTTCGCCGCTACAATTTCTGGGAGCAAACCTTCGCTGTGATATTTCCGTGGATATACCTTCCTTTGCTCGGTCTGTCTAAATTTGAATACACCAATCCTAAAGAGTTACCCCCACATAAAATCAGTGAAGCCCGCGACTGGCTCGACGCAATTGTTTTCGCACTTGTAGCCGCCGTCATCATACGCGGCAATATCGTTGAGTTCTACAAAATCCCATCCAGTTCGATGGAAAAATCGCTACTTGTCGGCGACTATCTTATGGTGTCGAAAATTGCCTATGGCCCACGCGTACCAATAACACCGCTCAGTTTTCCGCTGGTCCACAACGTTTTGCCACTAACCAACGGTCAAAAAGAATCGTATCTAAAATGGATTAAACTACCCTATCATCGCTATCCAGGACTTGAGCATATCAATCGTTTCGATGCCGTCGTCTTCAACTATCCCGATGGCGACACAATGTGCACTGCACAGTTCAGCAACCGTAGTTACCACGACCTTGTTCGCGAATATGGTCTCGATGCCGTTGAAAACGACCGCGTATTCGACCAGTTTGGCAACCGTATCGAGATTGGCAAAATACGCGTTAGACCTGTCGACAAACGCGAAAACTTCATAAAGCGCTGTATCGGACTCCCTGGTGACGAAATCAAAATCGTTGACCAGCAGGTATATATAAACGGAGAACCCATTGAAAATCCTGAGAACTTGCAGTTCACCCATGCCGTTTTGTTCCGACCGCAAATGAGCAATCCAATCCGTGTACTTGACGAACTGGGTGTAAGTCAGGAAGACCTATATAACGCGCAAGCTGAACAGCGCTATTCCGGCTCGCCGTATTTAATGCTTCCTTTGAGCCGTGCCACGGCAAAACAACTGTCGGCACGCTACGACGTTCTTGACGTTCAATGCATAGTGTATCCGCCAGACTCAACCAATTCACACATATTGTTCCCCCATGCAGATGGATACCAATGGAGCATTGACAATTTCGGTCCGGTACACATACCAGCAAAAGGAGAATCCATAAATCTAACAACCGAAAACCTGCCATTGTACCGCAGGGTGATTGAGGTATACGAAGGCAACACCGTTGAAGTTGTCGGCAATACTATATATATTAACGGCGAGGAATCCGACACTTACACATTCAACATGGATTATTACTGGATGATGGGCGACAACCGACACAACAGCGTCGACAGCCGATTCTGGGGCTTCGTGCCAGAAGACCATATATCCGGCAAAGCTGTTACAATAGTATGGTCTCACGACAAAGACCATCGGAAAATCCGCTTCAACCGCCTTTTCAAAAAAGCTTCAACCCTGAAGTAAATAATATATTTTATTATGTAAAATGTTAAAAAATTTTATTAATTTTAACATTTCGCACAATATTATGCAATTTTTCGCGTTATTCAAGTACAAAATTATAAAACAGATATTATGCACGGACAAATAAATACTTCAAAAGGCGCTATGCACGTCACTTTTTACGACAAAGAGGTGCCTAATACGGTTGCAAATTTTGTAAAGCTCGCCAAAGAGGGCTTTTACGATGGATTGCGTTTCCACCGTGTAATTCCTGACTTCGTCATACAGGGTGGCTGTCCTTTCAGCCGCAACTGGGGCGATCCTCGCATTGGCACTGGTGGTCCCGGCTGGCATATAAAATGCGAAACAAACGCCGAAAAACAATACCACGACCGCGGGGTACTCTCAATGGCCCACGCTGGCAAAGATACCGGTGGATCTCAGTTCTTCATATGCCACAATCGCCAGAACACCCAGCATTTAGACGGTGTCCACACCTGTTTCGGCCGTGTCGACGAGAAAGATTGGCCTGTAATTGACGCTATCCGCCCAGGCGATCTTATTGAAAGTATCGTCATTACAGAAGATTAATATTCAACACGACTTTCCAACAGAGATTTCCGAAAAGAAATTACGATTGTCAACTACAAAAACAAAGCCAATATGAACCTTGGAATCAAATTATTAGTAGCTGAAGACGACCCGAACATGGGTACCATCCTGAAAGCTTATCTCACTCAGAAAGGCTACACTGTTTCGCTTGCCACAAATGGTAATGAGGCTCTTGAAATTTACGCCACCGAAGATGTCGACGCCTGCATTCTTGATGTTATGATGCCGCTTAAAGACGGTTTCGCCGTGGCCAAAGAGATTCGACGCTCCGACAAAAAGATTCCTATCATATTTCTTACCGCCAAAAATCTTGAATCCGACAAATTGAAAGGTTTTGAAGTGGGCGCCGATGACTATATCACCAAGCCTTTCAGCATGGAGGAGCTCCTCGCTCGCCTGAACGCCACCATCCGACGCTCCTATAACGACGGCAACCACGACAAAAATATTTTCAACCTCGGCGACATTGTTTTCGACAGTTCGCATCAGACATTGACTTGTGGCGAAAAGATGCAGCGTCTTACAGCCAAAGAGACTGAATTGCTGCGTATGTTCGCCATGAATTTCAACCAGGTTGTCGACCGCATCACCACTTTGCAGAAGATCTGGAAGGACGACAGCTATTTTGCTGCCCGCAGTATGGATGTGTATATCACCAAGTTGCGCAAATATTTAAAAATGGATCCCCACGTGCAGCTTTCGAATGTGCACGGCGTAGGCTTCAAACTCACGATAAAACAAAGTTAATAAGGTGAAACTGACATTCCTTGGCACGGGTACTTCGCAGGGAGTGCCCGTAATAGCTTGTAAATGCGCCGTCTGCCAATCAGCCGACCCTCGCGACCGCCATCTCCGTACCTCGGCTCTTGTCGAAACCGACCTCGGCGAGAACATCCTAATAGACGTCGGCCCCGATTTCCGTGAACAGATGTTGCGCGAGCACGTTTCCCATCTCGACGGAATTCTTATCACCCACGCCCACCGCGACCATGTGGGTGGACTTGACGACATTCGTTCTTTCAACTACGTCCAGCACCGCAAAATGGATATTTACGGCAACGACATTGCCCTAAATGCTATCAACCGCGACTACCACTACATCTTTTCATACCACGAATTCCCAGGCTTGCCCGAAGCCAACCTTCACATTGTTGACGACAAGCCTTTTTCCATCGGGTCACAAACCATCATTCCAATAAAGGCAATGCACAAGGACCTGCCTATATTCGGATATCGCATCGGTGGCTTGACCTACATAACCGACGCCAACCATATTGACAGCCAAGAATTGGCCAAGATATCCGGAACAAAGATACTGGTCATCAATGCATTGCGTAAAGAGAAACATTTCTCGCACTATTGCCTGCCCGAGGCATTGGAAGTAATTGCACAGATAAAACCCGAAAGAGCATTCATAACCCATGTCAGCCATGAAATGGGGCTATACGCCGAGGTCGAAAAAGAATTGCCTTCCAACGTCGAAATCGCCGTCGACGGCCTGAAAATAGAATTCTGAATATGGAACGTCACCTGCACATAGTCTCATTCAATGTGCCTCTGCCGGCCGACTACGGTGGGGTGATTGACGTTTTCTATAGGATAAAAGCGCTCAGCGAAGCCGGTGTCAAGATACATCTTCATTGTTTTACCTATGGTCGGCAAAAGGCTCCGGAGTTGAACTGCTATTGTACTGAGGTTCATTACTATAGACGAGCCACGACAATACTAAGGATGGTATCGGGTCGGCCTTACATCGTCTCATCGCGGAAAAACAGCAAATTACGTCAACGGTTGCTCCAAGACCACTACCCTATTCTGCTCGAAGGACTTCATTGCTGTTCCTTGCTGACCGACGACGAAGTCTGCCGCAATCGGACCGTTATGGTCAGGGCTCACAATGTCGAGTCACAATATTATTCTCAACTGGCTGCGGCCGAGCATAGTCCTCTTCAGAAACTATACTTGAATTTCGAGGCTGCAAAGATAAAACGTTTCGAGCCGCTGCTGTCACGTGCTGATGCAGTATTCGCAATTTCGGAAAGTGACAAAACTACCCTTGAGAGCATGGGCTGCAACAACGTCACACTTATGACGGGAGCCCACCCCTACTCAAAAATCGAGACAAAGATTGGACGTGGCGATTACGCGTTGTATCACGGTAACCTTGCTGTTGCAGAGAACTACCGGGCTGTCGAGTACCTTGTCGACAACATTTTTGTCGACAACTCCATCCGCCTCGTTGTCGCCGGAGGAAATCCGCCACAATGGCTCAAAAACAAACTCACAAACCTCGCCAATGTCAAGCTCGAAGCCAATCCCGACGACACCATGATGCGTCGCCTAATTTCAGAATCACAAGTCTGCATACTCGTGACCGAACAACCCACGGGACTGAAGCTCAAGCTACTGAGTTCATTGTTTTGCGGTCGCCATTGCCTTGTCAATAGCAATATGGTTGCCGGAAGCGGGCTTGAAGAACTATGCGTTGTAGCCGACGATGCCGAAACTCAACGCAAACAGCTTGCAAAACTTATGTCACATGACTTCGGCGAAGAACAGATCTTGCGACGCAATGAAATGCTAAAATCATTCATCACAGGCAATGCAATTAAGCCCCTTTTAGACTTGATATGAAAATTCTACATATATTTTAAACTCTAATACAGAGTTACTTAAGGTTATCACTACATTTTTTTTTTG
>CADCPQ010000050.1 GCA_902803395.1 uncultured Bacteroidota bacterium | reverse complement strand
TTGTCGGTAAGTTCACTTTTTCCGTCCACTTTGAGCGCCCATGTCTGGTTGGCGGGAATATTGGCCGGAATGGTGACTTTGTCAACAAGGTCGCCGTTCACGTCATAGAGGTAGAGTGTGTTTTCGCGGGATGGATCAAGCGCGTACGACAGGTGGAGCGCTCCGGCAGCGGTGTTTCCGTCGGCATAGAACACGATGTGTGTTCTCGGAGCGACTTTGGTGTCGCGGTCGCCACGTGGAATCTCGTAAAGCACATCGGGGTGCTTCACGGCATATTCGTTGAGGTAATCTTTGGGCTTACGCGGGTCGGACTCCGGCTTAACCACTTCCTTGTTGGCGATGAACATCTGTTCCATGCCGACTGTTCCGTAGGAGCGGTTAAAGATTTCGACCCAAGCCGCGCGATGACCGTTGGTGTCGATGTAGCTGCTGTCGTTGACAGTCATCACTTCGTTGAATCGCAGGTCTTTGCGACCTTGCGCGACGGAAGTGAACACTGCCAGAGCAACGAGCGCGACCGACAATAGGATACGTTTTGTGTTCATAGTTGTCATCGCTTACGGAATTACAGAGGAATGTTGCCGTGTTTCTTAGCGGGATTGGTGAGTTTCTTGGTGCGTGTCTGCTCCAAGGCTCTGATAATGCGGAAGCGTGTGTTGCGGGGTTCGATAACGTCGTCGATGTAGCCATATTTGGCGGCGTTGTAAGGCGTGCAGAACAGTTCGTTGTACTCGTCTTCTTTTTCTTTGATGAAGGCTTTGTACTCTTCCATAATCTGTTTTGCCTTTGCCTCGTCGCCTGCTTCTTTAGCGGCAGTAGCGTCGGTTTTGGCGGTTTTGGCCTCTTTTGCGTAGAGGATTCCGGCGGCGCCGGCGGCACCCATGACAGCGATTTCGCTGCTGGGCCAAGCGTAGTTCATGTCGCCGCGGAGTTGTTTGCAGCTCATCACGATGTGGCTTCCGCCATAACTCTTGCGCAGTGTGACGGTGACTTTAGGCACTGTGGCCTCGCCGAAAGCGTAAAGCATCTTTGCGCCGTGGACGATAACGCCGTTGTACTCCTGACCGGTGCCGGGCAGGAATCCGGGGACGTCGACGAGAGTCACCAGTGGGATGTTGAAGGCGTCGCAGAAGCGGACGAAACGGGCACCCTTGCGGGCTGCGTTGCAGTCGAGCACACCGGCCATCACCTTGGGCTGGTTGGCCACGATGCCGACACTCATGCCACCCATGCGAGCAAATCCGACCACAAGGTTCTGGGCGAATTTCTCGTGAACTTCAAAGAAATTGCCATCGTCGACGATGCCGGTGATGACATCCTTGACGTCGTAGGCCATATTGGGGTTCTCGGGGATGATGCTGTTGAGGCTGTCCTCAAGACGATCGATGGGGTCCTCGGTAGCAACGAACGGAGCCTCCTCGAAGTTGTTGGAGGGGATGTAGCTAACCAGAGTGCGGATTTTCTGGATGGTATCCTCTTCGGTCTCACCCACGAAGTGAGCCACGCCGCTCTTGGTGGCGTGAACCATGGCGCCTCCGAGCTTCTCGACAGTCACGTCCTCACCGGTGACGGTCTTGACCACCTTGGGACCGGTCAGGAACATATAGCTGTTCTCCTTCGACATCAGGATGAAGTCGGTCAGAGCGGGGCTGTAAACCGAGCCGCCGGCGCAGGGGCCGAAGATGGCGCTGATTTGCGGCACCACACCCGAGGCAAGAATGTTGCGCTCGAAAATTTCGGAGTAGCCGGCCAGAGCGTTGCAACCCTCCTGAATGCGGGCACCACCCGAGTCGTTCAATCCGATGACGGGGGCACCGACCTTCATGGCCTGGTCCATAACCTTGCAGATTTTCAGAGCCATAGTCTCACTCAACGAGCCGCCGAACACGGTAAAATCCTGAGCGAAGACATAGACCAGACGGCCGTCGATGGTGCCGTAACCAGTCACAACTCCGTCGCCGAGAAACGACTGTTTCTGCATATCGAAATTAACGCAGCGATGGGTGACAAACATATCGAACTCCTCGAAAGAGCCCTCGTCGAGCAGCAGCGCAATACGCTCGCGGGCAGTCAGTTTGCCCTGCTCGTGCTGTTTCTCGATGCGCTTTTCGCCACCGCCTTGCTTGGCCAAACTTCTCTTGTCGAGAAGTTCCTTGATTTTTTCTTCAAAAGCCATAATCTGTATATTTTTAATTTCTAATTTCCCAGTTTATTTGCAGCAAAACTCAGTCAACACACCCAAAGTCGACTTCGGGTGGAGGAAACCAATCTTGAGGCCCTCGGCGCCCGGGCGCGACTGCTGGTCGATGAGGCGCACACCCTTGTCCTTGGCGTCGTTCAGAGCCTGGTCGGTGTTCTCCATGGCGAAAGCTATGTGGTGCATACCGCCTTTGCCGCCGTTCTTCTCGATGAAAGCAGCTATTGTGCTCTCAGGGCAGGTAGGTTCGAGCAGCTCGATTTTCACGTCGCCACAGCGGAAAAATGCTGTTTTCACTTTCTGGTCCTTGACTTCCTCAATGGCATAGCACTTGAGGCCCATCACGTCTTCCCAGTAACGGATGGCTTCTTCCAAATTAGTCACGGCAATGCCGATGTGTTCAATGTGTGAAGGTGTCATTTTTCTGTATTTTTTATTTATTATTTCTTATTTAACAGTAATTTCTATTCTCTGTTTTCGGTTTTAATATTTCAATACATTGACAATCAGCCCCATCGCCGATGACAATGAAAGTACAAAGATATGCAAAAAAAATGAAACGGCAAAAAAAAACTTAAAAAAACTTAAAAATAAATCAACAGCCAGTTGAAATCACCCTGACTGCAATCCTGAGTGCAACGAATTGCAACGGACTGCAACGAATTGCTCCCACGACGCATTTTTCCGTAAAAATCGTTGCAATTTCCGACTTTTTCGTTGCAGTCGCTTGTTCGGTCCGGAGAAAGTGTGTAACTTTGCAACAACTTTTCAGAAAATGAAAAACGAAAAGTGAAAAGCGAAAAACCTGAAGCAAAGTCGTTTCGATTCTCGCTTCT